>NZ_LOKU01000034.1:0-306851 GCF_002211295.1 Rhizobium sp. N122
TCAAGATCTCTAGCTCAGGCATTCCATCTCCGTCCCGCATTTTGACAGTTGATTATGTTATCGATAACATATAATTCGAAAAAGCGATGTCAAGTGAGTTTCACCTGAAGTGGCGGTATAAGCCGTCATTCGCAGCGACACCGGAGGAGTTATTTGCATGAAGAACCTGTTTGATCTGACCGGGCAGCTTGCCCTGATCACTGGCTCGAGCCAGGGGATCGGATATGCGCTGGCCGAGGGCCTGGCGCAGCATGGCGCCGAGGTCGTCATCAACGGCCGCACGCCCGAAAGCGTCAAACGTGCCGTCGAGAGCCTCAAGGCGCAGGGACTGTCTGCCCATGCGGCCATCTTCGACGTAACCAGCAAGGACGCCGCCAAAGCGGGCATCGATGCGATCGAGGCCGATATCGGCCCGCTCGACATCCTGATCAACAATGCCGGCATGCAGTTTCGCACGCCGCTGGAAGATTTCCCGGCGGACAAATGGGAACTGCTGCTGACCACCAATATTTCGAGCGTATTTTACGTCGGTCAGGCGGCTGCCAAAGCCATGATCGCCCGCGGCCAGGGCAAGATCATCAACATCGCTTCCGTGCAGAGTGAACTGGCGCGCCCGGGCATCGCCCCCTATACCGCGACCAAAGGCGCGGTGCGCAATCTGACGCGCGGCATGTGCGCTGACTGGGCCAAGCACGGCCTGCAGATCAATGCGATCGCGCCGGGCTATTTCAAGACGCCGCTCAATCAGGCGCTCGTGGACAATCCGGAATTCTCGTCCTGGCTGGAGAAGCGGACGCCGGCCGGACGCTGGGGCAATGTCGAGGAACTTGTGGGTGCTGCTGTCTTTCTCTCCGGCCGTGGCTCATCCTTCATCAACGGCCACACGCTTTACGTCGACGGCGGCATCACCACCTGCCTCTGACAGGGACGCGACGATGAAGCTCGAGAAAGAAACACCGCCTCCGGCCGTCGTCGTCATGGGCGTCAGCGGCTGCGGCAAATCCTCGGTCGGCGAGGGCATCGCCGCGCGAAACGGCATGCGGTTTGTGGAGGGCGATCAGCTCCACCCGGCTCGCAATGTCGAGAAGATGGCGAAGGGCATACCGCTCACCGACGACGACCGCCTGCCCTGGCTCGACCGGATCGGCGCGGAAATAAAGACCGCGCAAGACGCATCGCAGGGATTGGTGATTTCGTGTTCGGCGCTGAAAAGAAGCTATCGGGACAGGCTGCGGCAGGCGGCTGGCGGACGGCTGGCCTTCGTATTCCTCGAAGGATCGCGCGATCTGCTGCTGTCGCGGATGCAGGCCCGTCAGGGCCACTTCATGCCGGCGTCGCTGCTAGACAGCCAGCTGCAGACGCTGGAGCCGCCGACCGGTGAAGTCGGTGTTGTGACGGTGGCGATCGACATGGCTTTGGATGATATGGTGGCGCTGGCCTGTGAGGGGCTGAAAAGCGCGGCCATCAAGGGAGGGTTTCATGCAGGATGATTATCGAGCAGACGTCGCCGTCATTGGCGCCGGCATCATGGGAACGGCGATCGTCACGCGACTGATCGAAACCGGCCACAAAGTCTCGGTCTTCGATCTCGATGCCGAAAAGGTCGCGGCATTGACGGCCAAAGGCGCGCACGCGGCGAGTTCCGTGGCGAGTGCCGTCTCGGCGTCGGAGTTCTGCATTCTCAGCCTCAATCACGCCAGCATCGTGCGCGCCGTCGTCTTCGGCGAGAAGGGGGTTGCGGCGGCGGCCAGCGCCGACAAGCTGCTGATCGACATGTCCTCCATCGACCCTGCCGAGACCGCCGACATGGCGAAACGGCTGCGGGCGGACACCGGCATGGCATGGGTGGATTGCCCGCTGTCGGGCGGCGTGCCTGGCGCGCTCGGCGGCAAGCTGACGATCATGGCCGGCGGCAGCGCCGAGGATTTCGAGCGGGCGCGTGTGGTGATGCGGCATCTTGCTGCCAATTATACGTTGATGGGCGCCTCCGGCGCTGGGCAGACCACCAAGCTGATCAATCAGTTGTTCTGCGCCGTGCTGTTCCAGGCGGTGGCGGAAGCCGTCAAGCTCGCCGAAGCCGGCGGCGTCGATCCCGCAGCCATTCCGGCAGCCCTTGCCGGCGGCAGGGCGGACAGCCGGATATTGCAGGAATTCATGGCGAAATTTGCCGCCCGCGATTTCTCGCCGACGGGCCGGATCGACAATATGCTGAAAGACCTGGATTCGCTTCAGGCCTTTGCGCTGAAGGCCAAGACGCCGCTGCCGATGACGGGTGCGGTGGTGGAGATTCACCGCCTGTTGTGCGCCGCCGGTCTTGGGCCGAAGGACTCTGCCGAGATGATGCGCCTTCTCGACGGATTTCGTCCCGGCTGATGTCATTTCGCGGGGTTGGGGATCGTCATTTTCCGCTTGACTATCGATGAATGTTATCGATAACATATTTTTATAAGAGCTGCAGCTTTGGGAGGAGCCACAGTGGAAGCCAAGAGACTGCTGGAGTTCCAATCGATTACCAAGAGCTTCGGCGGCACGCAGGCGCTGCGTGACGTATCGATCGATCTGCGCGAGGGCGAAATCCTGGCGCTGCTGGGCGAAAACGGCGCCGGCAAATCAACGCTGATCAAGACGCTTGCCGGCATCTACAAGCCGGATCACGGCGACATCCTTTTCCGCGGCCAGAGCTACCATCATCGCCCGCCGAAACCGAACGAGCGGCAGCCGGTCGCCTTCATCCATCAGGATCTCGGTCTGATCGAGTGGATGACGGTCGGCGAGAATATGGGTCTGTCGCAGGGCTTCTCGATGCGAAGCGGTCTCATCGATTGGAACAGGACGCAGGCGCGGGCCAAGGAAGCGCTGAAGCTCGTCGGCTGCGACTTCGATCCGACGACGCGGGTCTCGGCCCTGTCGCGCACCGAAAAATCGCTTGTCGCCATTGCCCGCGCGCTTGCCGTCGAAGCCGATGTTCTGGTGCTCGACGAGCCGACGGCGAGCCTGCCCGCCAACGAAGTCGATCGGCTGTTCAACGCGATCCGTCCCCTGAAGGAGCGCGGCGTCGGCATGATCTATGTCTCCCACCGGCTCGACGAGATTTTCCGTATCGCCGATCGCGTCGCCGTGCTGCGCGACGGATGCATGGTCGGCCAGAAGCCGGTCAGCGAGACCACTCCCGACGAACTGGTGACGATGATCATCGGCCGCAGCAGTGACAGCCTCTTTTCCAAGGCCGAGATCAAGCCCGGCAAGGCGATCGTCGAGGTTCGCGACCTCGTCTGTGCCGGCACGAGCCCGATCTCCTTCGATATCCGCGAGGGTGAGTTGCTCGGGCTGGTTGGATTGCGCGGCGCCGGCCAGGAAAGGATCGGCCGGGCGCTGTTCGGCTGCGAGCCCTTCAACGGCTCGGTCCGGCTGCATGGCGAGGCGCCGGATCTTTCCAGCCCGCGGCAGGCGATGGCGTCGGGTATCGGTCTGATTGCCCGCGACCGGACGGAGGAATCCGTCGCATTGTCGCTGTCCATTCGGGAAAATACCTATCTCAATCCGGGCGCCGTCGGCCGCGGGATTTTCTCCTTCCTGTCGCCGCGTGGCGAAGCCGGTCTTGCCCATGCGATCGGCCATTCCGTCGGCCTCAGGCCGAACGATCCGGATCTGCCGGTGGAGGCGCTGTCGGGCGGCAATCAGCAGAAGGTGGTCGTCGGCCGCTGGCTGGCGACCGGCCGCAAGCTGCTGGTCGCCGAAGACCCGACCGCCGGCGTCGACATCGGCGCCCGTGCGGAAATCTACCGCCTGATCACCCAGGCGCTGGAAGCCGGTCTCGCGGTCGTCGTGGTCTCGACGGATTTCGAGGAAATCGCCCATATCTGCCACCGCGCGCTGGTTTTCTCGCGCGGAAAAATCGTCAGCGAACTGAGTGGAAGCGCTCTGACCACGGAGGCGGTCATCACGGCCGCCTCGGCGTCGGAAGCGGCTTGAGCCATCGGGAGAACAGCCATGCAATCCATTGAATCCACCGCGCTGGAGCCGACCAAGAGCGAAATGGCCGGCCTGTCCACCGGCCAGAAGATCGGCCGCCTGATCCCGGTTTACGGGCTGGTGATCCTCACCCTCGGCCTGATCGTGATCTTCTCGATCCTTCTGCCGGATACGTTCCCGACGGTGCTGAACGTCCGCTCGATCGTCTCCGACAAGGCGATCATCGCGCTACTGTCGCTCGCCGCGATGATCCCGATGGCGTCGGGCCGCATCGACCTGACCGTCGGCTATGGCATCGTGCTCTGGCACATTCTCGCCATCAGCCTGCAGACGGCCTACGGCCTGCCCTGGCCGGTCGCGGTGATCATCGTGCTGGCGCTCGGCGTCCTCACGGGCTTCATCAACGGCCTGCTCGTCGAGGTCGCCAAGATCGACAGCTTCATCGCCACGCTCGGCACGGGAACGGTTCTCTACGCGCTTGCCCTTTGGCACACCGGCGGCCGGCAGGTGGTCGGCGTCCTGCCGGAAGGTTTCTACGCGTTGAACGGCACCATGCTGTTCGGCCTGCCGATCACCGGCTTCTATGTGCTCCTGATCGCGATCTGCATGTGGATCGTGCTCGAATATCTGCCGATCGGCCGTTATCTCTACGCCATCGGCGCCAATCCCAAGGCCGCCGCCCTCAATGGCATCCCGGTCCGCAAATTCGTGATCGGCGCCTTCGTCACATCGGGCCTGCTGGCGGCTCTGACCGGGGTGCTTCTCGCCTCGAAACTGCGCATCGGTCAGGCGAGCGTCGGCCTCGAATATCTGCTGCCGGCGCTTGTCGGCGCATTCCTCGGATCGACGACGATCAAGCCGGGCCGGGTGAATGTCTGGGGCACGCTGATCGGCGTCATCATCCTGGCGGTCGGGATATCTGGAATTCAGCAATTCGGCGGCTCGTTCTTCGTCGAACCGCTGTTCAACGGCGTGACCCTGCTGATTGCCATCGGCATTGCAGGCTACGCCCAGCGCAAGCGCGGAGCTGTGAGGAGGATCACACCCGCATCCAAATGAGGATGCCGGCTCACCGGCATTTCATAACAAACAAAATGGAGGAGTGAACATGAAGCGCAGGACTTTAATGCAGGCAACGGTCGCAACCGTCGCCCTTATGCTGAGCATGCCGGCGATGGCGGATTCGATGGCTGACGCCAAGGCGGTGGTCGACAAATATGCGTCCAAGGTGAGCGCCTGGGATGGCCCGACGAGCGGCCCGAAGGGTGCGAGCGGCAAGAACATCGTCATTCTCGCCGGCGATATGAAGAACGGCGGCATTCTCGGCGTCGTCAACGGCGTTCAGGAAGCGGCCGGCGCTTTGGGTTGGACGGTGAAGGCGCTTGACGGCGCCGGCTCGATCGGCGGACGGACGGCGGCCTTCGGCCAGGCCATGGCGCTGAAGCCCGATGGCATCATCATCAACGGCTTCGACGCCGTCGAGCAGAAGCCGGCGATGGAAGCGGCCAAGGCGGCCGGCATTCCGATGGTCTCCTGGCACGCCGCCTCGGCCGTCGGCCCGGTTCCCGACGTCGGCGTTTTCGCCAACGTCACCACCGATGCAATGGAAGTCTCGAAGTCTGCGGCCGATTGGGCCTTCGCCGATGCCGGCGGCAAGCCTGGAGTCATTATCTTCACCGACTCCACCTATGCGATCGCGATTGCCAAGGCCGACCGCATGAAGAAGGAGATCGAGGATCTCGGCGGCACCGTGCTCGAATATGTCGACACGCCGATCGCCGAAACCTCGCAGCGCATGCCGCAGCTGACCACGTCGCTGCTGCAGAAGTACGGCGCGAAGTGGACGCATTCGCTGGCGATCAACGACCTCTATTACGATTTCATGGGCCCGTCGCTCGCCTCGGCCGGCATTGCCGGCGACGGAAAGCCGGTGAACGTTGCGGCCGGCGATGGTTCGGAGAGCGCCTATCAGCGTATCCGCGCCAAGCAGTACCAGGCCGTCACCGTCGCCGAGCCGCTCAACCTGCAGGGCTGGCAGCTCGTCGATGAGCTGAACCGCGCTTTCGCCGGCGCCCCGTGGTCTGGCTATGTGTCGCCGCTGCACGTGGTGACCAGCGCGAATGTCGAGTTCGACGGCGGGCCGAAGAACAGCTTCGATCCCGACAACGGCTATCGCGATCAATACAAGAAAATCTGGGGCAAATAGGCCTCCGATCAGGGCGTATCGACCGATACGCCCTCCCCGCTCCGCATCACCATCGATCCAGCTCCGGCGAGTTTTGGAAAAGAGAAGCTATGATCATTCGTTATGCCTTGTTTGAAGGCGAAATCCATCCAGGCCGGGAAGAGGAGTTCCGCGCCTTTGTCAGAAAGCGGCTCGTCCCTCTCTGGACGAAATTTCCGGGTGCCGAGGAAGTCCGTGTGCTTGATGGAATGGAGCGCGACGACGGCGCCCCGGTCTATGCGATGGCGCTCGCCATCCGGTATCCCGATATGGATGCGGTCAACGCGGCGCTGCGTTCCGACGTGCGCTTCGAGAGCCGCGAGGTCACCGGTGAATTGCTGCGGCTCTTCACCGGCAAGGTGCATCATCACGTCTTCCAGGCCAACGAGTATCCGCCGCATACCGCCTGATATCCGTCGATGCCGACCACATCGGCGAAGCGCCCGCGACGAGTTGCGGGCGCTTTTTCGATTCTGAACGCGCCCTCATGCGGGACCCGACAGTTACGGCGGCCCGGCTTTTCGGGACAATTTTTTATCCAAGGCGTCATTATTAAATTAAATAGTCTATCGATTTAGTAGATTATATCCGATCTTACCGTGCATCGTTCCTGCAATCAGCAATCGAAACGGGAAGATCGACGATGACATTGGCAAAGACATTCAAAATCGCATTGTTCAGTGTGCTTGGCTTCTGCGCCATGCACAATTCCGCTGCGGCCCAGGCGAATGCTCCCCTCCTTGCCAAGGTGCCGCCGGGCACCGTGCTGACGATCGGCGATCCGGTCACGCAGAAGGCGCTTGAAGTGTCCGGCCTCGATAAAGAGCTGACGTTCGAAGTGAAATGGGCCAATATCAGTGGCGGGCCGCAGACGTCGGAAGCCTTCCGTGCCCATGCGCTCGATGTCGGCTCGGTGGCCGAGATCCCCTCGATCTTTGCCAACTGGAACAACCTGCCCGTCCGCAACATCGCCTATCGCGAACGCCGTGACCCGATCGCCAATCCGATCTACCGCTTCGGCATCGCGCCCGGTGCCGGCGTCAAGACGCTTGCGGATTTCCGCGGCAAACGCATTGCCTTCAGTCCCGGTCAGGCCCAGGGCACGCTTGTCCTGCGCGCGCTTCACGCGGCGGGTCTGAAGAGCAGCGACGTCACCCTCGTGGAATTGCCGAGCACCGGCGACGTATACCCGAAGGCGCTGGCCAGCAAACAGGTCGACATCGCGCCGCTCGGCACCGTCTATATCAGGCGCTACATCACCCAATACGGACCTGACGGCGCCACGCTTCTTGAGCATGGCCTGCGGGATGATCCCGGCCACCTCTATGCACCGCAATGGGTTCTGGACGATCCCGCCAAGGCGGCGGCTCTCGCGGAATTTGTCGGCCTTTGGGCGCGCGCCACCGAATGGGTGAACCGCAACCCGGACCTCTGGATCAAGGAATACTACGTCGGTCAGCAGGGCCTCGGCCAGGAAGACGGGGAATATCTCGTCAAGATGACCGGCGAACAGATCGTCCCCGCCGATTGGAGTGACGTGAAGAAGCGCCATCAGGAAACGATCGACCTGCTGGCGGACGAGCTCGGTTACAAGCCTTTCGACGTGGAGCAGATTTTCGACAATCGCTTTGAAAAGTTCGGTGCGGCGGCTTTGGCCAAGGGCCTGTAATTCTCGATACCCCTTCGCAGAGGAGATCTGAAGCATGGCAACCATTTGGGATGCGGGCGAGGCGAAACTATCGCCGCGACCCGGCAGCAGAATTGAGCATTCAGGTTCACGTCTGGCTAAAATGGCCGGCCCGATCAGCTCTGCCGGCCCTCGTGCCCGGCGCAGACTGGGCCCGGGACCGGCGATACCGCTCGGGCTGCAGATCGGGCCGGCATTGCTGGTCTTGGCCTGGGTCGCCGGCTCGGCGCTCGGCTGGATCGACCCACGCACCCTGTCGGCGCCCTGGACGGTGGTCGAGGCTTTTGTACGGCTGATAGAGCAGGGTCGGCTGCAGGACAATTTCGTGACGTCGGCGACGCGCGCCTTGCTCGGCCTTGGCATCGGCTTGCTGATCGGCACGATCCTGGCCGTCATCGCCGGCCTTTCCCGGATCGGCGAGGCGCTGATCGACGGGCCGGTCCAGATCAAGCGGGCGATCCCGACGCTGGCGCTGATCCCCTTGCTCATCCTGTGGTTCGGCATCGGCGAGAGCATGAAGGTTACGACCATCGTGCTCGCCGTCATCGTGCCGATCTACATCCATACGCACAATGCATTGCGCAGCATCGACAGCCGCTATGTCGAACTGGCCGAGACGCTGCGCATGAGCCGGAAGGACTTCATCCTTCAGGTCGTGCTGCCGGGCGCTTTACCCGGTTTCCTGCTGGGGCTGCGCTTTGCCGTCACCCTCTGCTGGGTTTCTCTCGTCGTCGTCGAGCAGATCAACGCCACCAGCGGGCTCGGCTACATGATCGATCTTGCCCGCAATTACGGGCAGACCGACGTCATTCTCGTCGGCCTCGTGGTCTATGTGCTGCTGGGTCTGGTCTCGGACGGTCTCGTCCGCCTCATCGAACGGAGGGCTCTCTCATGGCGCCGCACCCTGGCAAACTGAAGCCGGCGGCCACGGCCGTCCATGTGCGAAACCTCGTCCGCCGGTTTGCGGCAAAGACGATCCTCGATGGCGTCGATCTCGATATCGCGGAGGGCGAGTTCGTTGCCCTGCTCGGCCGCAGCGGCTCCGGCAAAAGCACGTTCCTGCGCGCCCTTGCTGGGCTCGATCACGGTGTCGAGGGAAGCGGAACCCTTGAGACGCCGGAAAGGCTCTCCGTGGTTTTCCAGGATGCCCGCTTGCTGCCGTGGCGCAGCGTCATCCAGAACGTCACGCTCGGCCTCAACGGCGCCTCCGGCCAGGAAGGCGGCAGGAAGGCTTTGGTGGAAGTGGGACTTGCGGGGCGGGAAGCGGCATGGCCGAACCAGCTATCCGGCGGCGAGCAGCAGCGGGTCGCGCTGGCCCGTTCCCTGGTGCGCGAGCCGGCCTTGCTTCTCGCCGACGAGCCCTTCGGCGCGCTCGACGCGCTGACCCGGCTGAAGATGCATGATCTGCTGCGGGAATTATGCGCAAGGCACCGTCCCGCCGTGCTGCTCGTCACCCACGACGTCGACGAGGCGATCTCGCTGGCCGACCGGATTCTGGTTCTCGACGACGGCCGGCTCATCGAGGATCTCAGGATCGATCTGCCGGCGCCGCGCGATCACGGCGATCCGCGTTTTGCAGAGTTCCGAAGCCATCTTCTCGGCCGGCTCGGGGTCAGCGTCCCCGGCCGCAAAGCAGCCTGATATCAGCGGAGAAGCAAGCCAATGAGCACATCGAAACGGCAAATGCGGCTCGGCGCCTTCATCATGGCGACCGGCCATCATATCGCCGCCTGGCGCCATCCGGATGCGCAGGCCGATGCCGGCCTCAATATCGATCACTACCGGGACCTGGCGCAGACCGCCGAACGCGGGAAATTCGATCTCGTCTTCGTCGCCGACAGCCCCGCGGGATGGGAGCGGGCCGCGGATCCGGAAGCGTTTCGCCGCATTGCCCAGGGCGCTCATTTCGAGCCGCTGACCCTCTGGGCCGCCCTCTCCCAGGCGACCAGTCATATCGGCTTCGTCGCCACGGCATCGACGACCTACGAGGACCCTTATCTTCTCGCCCGCAGATTCGCGTCGCTGGATTATATCTCCAGGGGCCGCGCCGCATGGAACGTCGTCACGACGGGCGCCGACGTTTCGAAGAACTTCTCGATCGCAGGCCATCCCGCCCATGCCGATCGTTATGAGCGGGCCGAGGAATTCGTCGACCTGGTAAAGGGATTGTGGGATTCCTACGAGGACGATGCCTTCATCCGCGACAAGCAAAGCGGGGTCTATCTCGATCCCGACAAGGTGCATCTCGTCAATCACAAGGGCAAGTTCTTCTCGGTGGCGGGTCCGCTAAATGTCGGCCGTCCGGTGCAGGGCTATCCCGTCATCGTGCAGGCCGGCGCATCGGAACCGGGACGCGAACTTGCCGCCCGCACCGCCGAGATGATCTTTACCGCCAATCAGACGCTCGAGGATGCCCAGGAATTCTATTCCGACGTCAAGGGGCGGCTTGCCCGCTACGGGCGGCGGCCGGACGACCTTCTGATCAGCCCCGGCATATTTCCCGTTCTCGGCGGGACGGAGGCGGAAGCTCAAGCGAATTATGAGCATATCCAATCGCTGGTGCATCCCGCTATCGCCTGGAATATCCTTGCCCGCCACTATAGGGGCGTCGATCTTTCCGGCTATTCGCTCGACGATCCCGCCCCTCCCCTGCCTGACAATACCGAACTCAACAAAAGCCGCCTCAAGCTGGTTTCCGACCTGGTCTCGCGCAATCATCTGACGCTGCGCCAATTCTATCTGGCGGTCGCCACCGCGCGCGGCCATCGTACCGTCGTCGGAACGCCCGAGCAGATCGCCGATGCGATGCAGAGCTGGTTCGAGAACGGCGCCGCCGACGCCTTCAACATCATGCCGCCGGTCCTGCCCACCGCGCTCACCGACTTCGTCGATCAGGTCGTGCCGATCCTGCGCCGGCGTGGCCTGTTCCGGCATGAATATGAAGGCACGACGCTGCGGGAGAATCTCGGCCTCCAGCGCCCGCCGAACGGTTTTGCGCTTCAGGCGCAGGCAGCACAGGCAGCCGTATGATCTTCCCGGCCTTTCCTTGGCATCCTTCTTCCAATCCCGAATAAACCGGCATCGCATGAGCAAGCATTCCGAATTTCTCTGGTATATTCCGAACGACGTCAGACCAGGTCATCGCGGCGATTCCGCCGTCGACAACCACAACAGCCTGGATACGCTGACCAGCCACGCGCGGGCGCTGGAGGAGCATGGCTGGAAGGGCGCGCTGATCGGCACCGGCTGGGGCCGGCCCGACACATTCACCGTCGCGGCCTCCCTTGCTGCGCGGACCACCACCTTCGAGCCGCTGATTGCGATCCGCCCGGGCTATTGGCGGCCGGCGAATTTTGCTTCTGCGGCGGCGACGCTGGACCATCTGACGGGCGGCCGGGTGCGGATCAACGTCGTCTCGGGCAAGGACAATCTGGCCGCCTATGGCGACAGCGAGGGCGACCAGGCGCATCGCTATGCCAGGACCAAGGAGTTCATGCGGCTGGTTCGCCGGTTGTGGACGGAGGAAAATGTCACGGCGGGAGGCGATCATTTCCGGGTCGCCGACTCCACCGTGGTGCCGCGCATCGCGGCCCGCGGCGATCGCCGTCATCCCAAATTCTATTTCGGCGGCGCCTCGGAAGCGGCCGAGCGGGTGGCGGCGACCGAGGCCGATGTCCAGCTTTTCTGGGGCGAGCCGCTCGAGGGCGTCCGGGAGCGGATCGAGCGGCTCAAGGGCCTGAGCCGGGAACTCGACCGCGATCTCCCGCCGCTGGAATTCGGGCTGCGGATAACGACGCTGGTCCGCGACACGACGGATGAGGCCTGGGCCGACGCCGAGGCGAAGGTCGCCGAGATGGCCAGGAGCAAAGGCGCCGGCTGGCACGATCACCAGCGCGTGCTCGCCGTCGGCCAGCAGCGGCTGCTCGCTCTCCATGAGCGCGGCGACGTCCTCGACGACAATCTCTATACCGCGCCGGGAAAATTCGGCGGCGGCGGGGCCGGCACCACCTGGCTGGTCGGCTCGGCGGCAGATGTCGCCCGCTCGCTGCGCAAATACCAGGATCTCGGGATCGTGCATTTCGTGTTGTCCGACACGCCCTATCTCTCCGAGATCAAGCGGCAGGGCGATCAGCTTCTGCCGTTGCTGCGCGGCTGAAGTCGGGGCGGCGACGGATGTGCGAAAGCGTCAGGTCGCCGGCGCCACGCATCGGTTACGGCCGGCATTCTTGGCGGCGTAGAGATTGGCGTCCGCCACTTGCAGCGCCGCTTCCATGCTATCGGCCAAGGACCAATCCGCCAGGCCGATGGAGCAGGTGACGGCGAGCTTCGGGGCCACCTCGGACCAGTCGTGGTCCTGCACCCGCAGGCGCAGCCGCTCGGCAGCGGCAAAGGCGTCCACGGCCCGCGTATCGGGGAGCAGAAGCAGGAATTCCTCGCCGCCCATGCGGATCGCCAGACCGCCTTCCGCGCCGGCATCACCCAGCAAGCCGGCAAGGCGGGAGAGGACGATATCGCCGATCGAATGGGAAAAGACATCGTTGATGCGTTTGAAATGGTCGATGTCGCAGAGCATCAGGGCCGCATGGGTGACGCCGGATTGGGCCCACTCCCGGCATTTGAGCTGCAATTCGCGGCGGTTGCCGAGACCGGTCAGCGGATCGGTGCGCGAGGCCAGCACCGCCTCGCGCTGTTCGGCGGCAAGCCTCAGGTTTTCCTCCAGCAGGCGCTCGCGCTCCAGACGGGCACTGTCTTCCTTACGGCGCATCGTCTCCAGATCGAGCGAAAGCTTCATCGTATAAGCGCGCGCCGAGGCAAGCCGACGGTAATCCTCGACCACCAGCTCGTGATAGATCCTGTGATGGTCGAAGGCCGCCCGCCAGTCGCCGGCCATTTCGCCAATCCGGAATCGCATGTCGAAATGACGCAGCTTCATGCGCGGCACGGCCAGAACCTGCTCCAACGCCTCGATGCCGGCAAGCAGCGACTGCGCTTCATCGAAAGCGCCCTGCCCTGCCAGAAGATAGGCATACCAATAGGAGGTCTCCGCCTCCAGCACCTCGTCCTGCGCGACCCGAGACGCGGCAATGGCGGCGACATATCGGCCCGCCGCCAGGGCGTCTTCACCGCGGGTCCAAGCCAGAAGACCGAGATAACAATGGCATTCGGCAATCTCATAGCTCAGCTTCTCAGCCTGAGCCTCTATCAGGATCGCTTGCAGCTGCTCCTCGGTGCGGGCAAGCAGGAGAGCATCGATCTCCCTCCGTGCCAGCCGATGTTCGCCGAGCGCACGCGCCGCCATGCGGCTGGCGATCGAGCGGGCGATCAGCACGGAGCCCTTGGCGAGACCGCTCGTCTCCGCATAATTGAGGCTTTCGGCCGCGGCCTCGGCGGCGCGATCGAAGTCGTTCGAATCGAACAGGGCCACCGCATAGGCGGTGCGCGCCCGCCAATTGGCCAGTGGATCGGGCAGGATTTGGCGCGTTTCTGGCAATCCGTCAGCAGGCCGAAGCCGGTTTCCAGATCGCCGAGCGCCACGAGAATGCCGCCATGGACCGACTGCAGGGAAATGACGGCGGCCTGATCCTGGCAATATCGGAGCCAGGTTTCGGCGCGAAGGCAGATCTTCAGGCCTTCCCCCAGGGTCTCCTTGTTGAAATGGATGAGCGCCAGTCGATGTGAAACACGCAGGGCTCCGGCAACATCACCCGCCTCGAGTGCTGCCTCATAGGCTGTTTCCGCCACCTCGAGCGCTTCGCGGGTGCGGCATTCCCAGTCCAGGCGCACGGCACTGTCGAGCAGTTCCTGCCAACTCGCTGCCGGGTTCTGATCGTGCCTTGACTCGGAAGACGCCCGTCGTGCCACCTCTGCCCCATTCTTTCCGCACCGCATAGTCTGCGAGAACTTCTAACAATTCTCAAAGAGTTGCGCTTAACGGCGAACTTCATCGCTGAACATCAGTGCCGGCAAGTGGATCTAAGCGGTCCGTTTTGCAACAGGAGATGTGTGCCAATTCAAATCAGCAACTTGATGTACTCTTTCCCATGCGGACTTCGGGCCATTTGTGACGTAAAATGCGTCAAAATATACAAAATGCGCAGCACAATGGCGCCTTATCGGCTTCGTTTACACTCTCTAAAATATCTCCTCCTATTTTTAACGATATCGGAGCGACGTTCTGAGGATCGTCACCTACGCCATGATGGCCGGCCAGGTATCCCGAAATCTCGCATGCAATCGACCTTGTTACCCTGACGCACGCCCCGTTTTAGACGCGACGCGCGCAGCGGTGGATGGCGGGGGCATTCGGGACAGATCCTGGTCACAGACATCTTTAAATCTCGCCGACAGATGGAGCGCGCGAATGAACAGCATGAAGAGTTTCGGGATCGCGATGCGTCTCGCCCTTGGTTTCAGCTTTCTGATCCTGCTGATGGCGGGCCTCAGCATTTACTCGACGGTGCAGGTCGCGGAAATCAATAACAATCTCGGGACGATCAACGACGTCAACAGCGTCAAGCAGCGGTTTGCCATCAACTATCGCGGCAGCGTGCACGACCGGGCGATCGCCATTCGCGACGTGACGCTTGTGACCTCTGCCGATGAACGCAAGGCAGCCGAGGCCTTGATCGAAAAGCTGGCCGCCTCCTACGCCGAGAACGAGAAACGCATGGCGGAGATGGTTGCATCGCCGGCAGGGGCGACAGATCAGGAAAAGACCATTTTGAGCGAGATCGCCGACATCCAGGCGAAAACCAACCCCCTGGTCGCTCAGATCATCGCGCTGCAGGAGAAGGGTGACGGCGAGGCAGCCCGCAAGATCCTGCTCGAACAGGCGCGTCCGGCCTTCGTTGCCTGGCTCGGCGCCATCAACAAATTCATCGACTATCAGGAAGCGCTGAACAAATCGATCGGCGGCGAGGTTCGCAGCACGGCAAGCGGCTTCAAGCCGATCGTCCTGACGGCGCTCGCCATCGCCGCTCTTCTTTCGATCGTTGCCGCTGCCATTACATCGCGTACGATCGTCGGCCCGCTGGCAAAACTGCAGCTGTCGCTGAAGGCGATGGCCGAAGGCAATCTCGACGGCGATCGTCGTCTCGAGGCGCGCGGCGATGAGATCGGCAAGCTTGCGCGGGCCGTGGCCGGCCTGCGCGATGCCATTTCGGCAAAGGCGGAGCGGGAAGCCGACACGGAAGCCAAGCGGGCGGTGGCGGAACGGCATCGGCTCGAACAGGATGCCGATGAACGCCGCACCCTTGCCGAGCAGACGGACCGGGCGGTCGGCCAGCTTGGCGATGCGCTGCAGGCGCTGGCCGACGGCGACCTCACGCAGCAGATCGCCACGCCGTTCATTCCGTCTCTGGAAAAGCTCAGAGCCGACTTCAATGCCGCGGTCGAAAAGCTGCGCGCAGCCATGCAGAAGGTTTCCCAGAACGCCAGCGCCATTGCGGCCGGCGCGCAGGAGATCCGCTCCGCTTCGGACGATCTCGCCAAGCGGACCGAACAGCAGGCAGCCTCCGTCGAGGAAACCGCCGCGGCCCTGGAGGAGATCACCACCACCGTCGCCGATTCCAGCAACAGAGCTCAGGAAGCAGGCCAGCTCGTTCGCAAGACCAAGGACAATGCGGAACGCTCGGGCAGCGTCGTCCGCGACGCGGTCGACGCCATGGGCAAGATCGAATCCTCTGCCACCGAGATCGGCAGCATCATCGGCGTCATCGACGAGATCGCCTTCCAGACCAACCTCTTGGCGCTGAATGCCGGCGTCGAAGCCGCCCGTGCCGGCGAAGCAGGCAAAGGCTTTGCCGTCGTTGCCCAGGAAGTGCGCGAATTGGCGCAGCGTTCCGCCAAGGCGGCAAAGGAAATCAAGGAACTGATCAACGCTTCGAACGGCCACGTGAAAAATGGCGTCGCCCTGGTTGGCGAAACCGGAAAAGCCCTGCAGGAGATTGCGACGCAGGTCCAGCAGGTCGACGGCAATGTCGGCGCCATCGTCGGCGCTTCGCAGGAGCAGGCGACCGGGCTGAAAGAGATCAATACTGCCGTCAACAGGATGGATCAGGGCACGCAGCAGAACGCCGCGATGGTGGAAGAAGCCACAGCCGCCGCCCACAGTCTTGCCAGGGAAGCCGATGCGCTGTTCCAGCTTCTGGGTCAGTTCAAGATTGGCGGAGTAGCGGCGCCGAAGCGCATATCGCAGCCCGCCCCCGCGGCTCATCATGCTCAACCCGTGGCATCGCCGGCGCGCCAAATGATCGCCAAGGTGGGCAGGTCGTTCCAGGGGACGGCGACCCAGGGCAATGCGGCATTGGCCGGCGATTGGGAAGAGTTCTGATTGCTGGAGCGTTCTGCTGAAAATAAAATAACGAAGGGCAGCGTTTGCTGCCCTTCGTTTTTTCTTATGCCCGGGCTGGAACCTTGGCCGGAAGCAGGGCATTGATCACCACCGCGACCGCGATGTTTGCCGCCAGCGCCAGCAGTCCGGTATAGACGGTGAAGGGTTCGCCACCGAGGCTGATCATATGCAGTGGCTTCCAGCCGGCATCCCAGACCAGGAAGGTGCCGCCGCAGAAGCCGACGAACCAGCCGGCAAGCAGAGCGGGTGCACGGAACCAGTTGGTGTAGAGACCGAAGACCAGGGCCGGAAGCGTCTGCAGGATCCAGATGCCGCCAAGCAGTTGCAGGTCGAGTGCGAACTGCGTCGGCAGGAAGATGATGACGAGCAACGCGCCGACCTTCACCACCAGGGAGGTGACCTTCGCGACCTTGGCCTCGCCCGCATCGCTGACTTTGGGATCGACATAGGCCTTCCAGAAATTGCGGGTGAAGAGATTGGCGGCACCAATGCTCATTACCGCCGCCGGCACCAGCGCGCCGATGGCGATCGCCGCGAAGGCGAAGCCGGAGAACCAGCCTGAAAACAGCGTCTTGAACAGGGTCGGAACGACATCATTGGCACTGTCGAGCTTCAGATTGGCGGCATGGCCCATATAGCCGAGCAGGGCCAGAAGTCCGAGCAGCAGCGTATAGGCGGGCAGCATGATTGCGTTCTTGCGGATCGTCTTGCCGCTGTTGGAGGCAAAGATGCCCGTCAGCGTGTGCGGATACATGAAGGCCGCCAGCGCCGAACCGAGAGCGAGCGTGGCATAGGCGACGTACTGGTTGCCGCCGAGCAGCAGGTTGCCGGAGCCCTTGGCCTGGAAGGCCGCATCGGCCGAGGCGAAGACATTGGCATAGCCGCCGAGCTTCGACGGGATCAACGCCACGGCTGCGATCACCACGATATAGATCATGATGTCCTTGACAAAGGCGATCAGGGCCGGGGCGCGCAGGCCCGCTGAATAGGTATAGAGCGCCAGCACGATGAAGGCGATCGCCAGCGGCAGTTCGCCATGCAGCCCGAGCGCCTTGAGGACCGCCGTCATGCCAACGAGCTGGAGGGCGATGTAAGGCATGGTGGCGATGACGCCGGTAGCCGCGACCGCGAGTTCGAGGCCGCGCGATCCGTATTGGCCGTGGACGACGTCGGCCGCCGTCACATAGCCGAAATCCTTGGCGCGTTTCCACAGGACCGGCATGACCATGAAGACGAAGGGATAGACGACGATGGTGTAGGGCAGCGCGAAGAAGCCGTAGGCGCCGACCGTATAGACCAACGCCGGGACGGCGATCACGGTATAGGCGGTGTAAAAATCGCCGCCGACAAGGAACCAGGTGATCCAGGTGCCGAAATTGCGGCCGCCGAGGCCCCATTCATCGATATGGGCGAGCGTCTCGGGCTTGCGCCAGCGGCTGGCGACGAAGCCCATGACGGTGACGAGGACGAAAAAGAAGATGAAGACGGCAAGCGCCGTGCCGTTGATGTCAGTCGTCATGGCGAACGCTCCGATAAGCGATCCAGGTCAATGTCGCCGTGATCGGCACCCAGAGAAGCTGATACCAGTAGAAGAAGGGAAAGCCGAAAAGCGCCGGCTCGCGGACATTGTAAAATGATGGCCAGAGCAGACCTATATACGGAATGATCAGCAGCCAGAGCGCTGCCTTGCTACGTGGTTTTTCCATGTCGGAATACCTTTCAGGCGCCGCGGGCGGCGGTCGCCATGTTCCAGTTGTCGGCGTGGAAGGCAGGTCTGTCAGCCGGCGGCGGCAGCAGGCCCGGTTCGGGTCGCTCGAGCTTTTCCGGCGGATCGGAAGCTGATGTAACGCATGTGAATTCCTCCCAACGGCTTGGCACTTGGCTGGCCGCGAATGGAGTCCTAGGGCGTTGGTTTTATCCTCACAAGATGGGCGCGGCGGCGAAATACCGGGGCCTACCCAGAAGTGGGTAGGCGCGAATTCGCGTCGATTGTCGAGACGATGCCGTGGTCGAGCGCATAGCGGATGAGGCCTGCCGTGGTAGCGATGCCGAGCTTTTTCTTGAGGTTCTTGCGGTGGGTTTCCGCCGTGGCGGCGCTTATCCCGAGCGCTTCGGCGATCTCGCGGTTGCTCCTGCCGGCAACGATCAGCCCGAGCGTATCGCGCTCGCGCGGCGTCAAGGGATCGCTCCCCTCCTCTACGCGCTCACCCATCAGCGCGTCGAAGACGCCGGAGGAGAAATAGGTGCCGCCGCCCGCCACTGTCTCGATGGCCGCGACGATCTCGTCGGTGGACACGTCTTTCAGCACATAACCGGCGGCGCCATGCATGACCGACGAGGAAATATACTCGCGGCTGTCATGCATGGAGAGCATCACGACGCGGGTCTGCGGAAGTTCACTCCTGAACAGTTCGATCGCATCGATGCCGCTGAGCTTCGGCATGTTGATGTCCATCAGCACCACCTGCGGCTGGATCTGCCGGGCGATATCGAGCCCGGTCTGCGCCAGCCCGGCGGTGCCGGCGACTTCGATATGGTCGAAGGTTTCGAGCACGGCTTTCAACCCGTCCAGCACCAGCGGATGGTTGTCGATCAGGAGGACCTTGATTTTCGGGCGTTCCGTCATGCGGCTTCCGCCTGCTTGCCGGCGGCAAAATTGGCCGATCTCGGCATCATTGCCGTCAGCGTCGTGCCGGCCTCGCTGCTGTCGATCAGCAGCAGGCCGCGGAAGTGCGCCATCCGCTCCTGCATGTTGCGCAGGCCGAGGCCCGAGCCGCCGGACGCGCCATCGAAGCCGCTGCCGTTGTCGGAGATGGTCATGCGGGCGCGGCCGCCGTCGCTCCAGAGCTTGACCGAGAGCTTCGAGGCGCCCGAATGCCGCTCGACATTGTTGAAGGCCTCCTGGGCGACGCGATAAAGGGCGGTACTGGCTTCCGCCTTCAGCGTGCCGGTGAAGCCCGAGGCGTCGATCTCCGTCTCGATGCCCGTCCGTTCGGCAAAGTGATGGCAGAGCGCCTCCAGCGCAGCCGTCAGGCCGAGATCGTCGAGCACGCGGGGGCGCAGATCATGCGAGAGCAGCCGAATTTCCTTGATCGCGCCGTTCAGCGCCTCGACGCCGCGCTCGATGGTCAGCGCCGCATCGTCGACATTGGTCCTGACTTTGCGGCCGGCGAGATCCATCGCATAGCGCACGCCGAGAAGGGTCTGGGAGATGCCGTCATGCAGCTCGCGCGCCAGCCGTGTGCGCTCTTCTTCCTGGGTGTCGATGACCCGCTGCGTCAGTTCCTTCAACCGGCTGTCGGCCATCCGGCGCTCATGGAAGGTCAGCAGCATGCAGGTGGTGAACACGACCAGCACCGAAGGCACGGCGATCAGCGCGACGATGACGAAGGTCCGTCTGATGTTGGCGCGCGTCACCGCATTGGCGGCGGCACTCTGGGCAAAGACGTCATCCAGGTAGACGCCGGTGCCGACGACCCAGTGCCATTTGTCGAGGCTGACGACGAAGGAGAGTTTGTCGGCGATCTGTCCGGTCGATGGCTTCTGCCATTTGTACTGGTGCAGGCCGCCGCCGGCCTTTGCCGTGGCGATCAGTTCGGCGATGACCTTGTCGCCATCGGGATCGGTAAGGTCGAGCCAATTTTGCCCATGGCGGAAACTCTGGCGCGGATGGACGATATTGTTGCCGTCGTAATCATAGACGAAGAAATACCCGTCCTTGCCGTAGTCGAGCGAGGTCAGGATCTCAGCCACCTGCCGCTTGGCGGCTTCGTCGTCGGCCCCGGCCTTGTCATAGATCGTCTGGATAGCGGAGAGCGCAAGATTGGTCAGATTGAGAATCTCGGCTTCCCTCGTCTTCAGCATGTTCTGCTCGAACGTGTCGATGCTGTTCTTGGCGAGGTTTGCCGATTGCCAGGTGATGAAGGTGGTGATCGCGAGGATCGAAATGACCAGCGGAACGATCGCCAATGCGATGATCTGGTGTCGTAGCGTCAACGGTCATTCCTCCCAAGGATCTGCGCCCGGAATTATGCCCTTTGCCCGATATGAGTCCAGCCGCTTGCCCCGATCCTATTCCAGCGGCACGAACAGGCCGAGCTTGACGTCGCGCAGCACGACATTGGTGTGCATGCGGCGGATCTGCGGATTGTCAGCCATGATCAGGGCGGCGATGTCGTCATAATGCTCGACGTCGCGGGCGGTGACGATGGCAATCAGATCGACGGCGCCGGTGACGTAATAGACCTGCTGGATATGATCCTGCTTCTCCGCCCATAGCCGAAACTTCGCCAAAGCGTCGTAATTGTCCCGCTCGATCTCCATGCCGACGATGAACACCATCGATGTTCCCGTCGCTTTCCGATCAACGACGGCGACCTCGGCCTTGATGATCCCCTCCTCGCGCAGCCGTTTCAACCGCCGCTGCACGGCCGAGACCGACAGGCCGATCCGTTCGGCGATCGTTTCGGCCTTCAGCTGGCAATCACGCTGAACGATATCGAGGATGTCACGGTCAAAACGATCCAGCTGTTCCATTGTCCATTCCCATTTCAGCTGCGGCACATCATACATTCTGCCGCATTCGATGCGCGAGGAAGATTATTTTGCACAAAATATGCAAAATAGGTGATAATTGCGCGAAAAAACCGCGTTATTTTATCATTATCCTTCGCATCTCAAGTTCAGCCGGACCCATGCATGTCGGATCAACCCTTTCCTGCTCTTCGCGTCGAAGATCTCCACAAAAGCTTCGGCTCGCAACAGGTTCTCAAGGGTATCTCGACCGAGGCCCACAAGTCGGATGTGATCTCTATCATCGGCTCGTCGGGTTCCGGCAAGAGCACTTTTCTCAGATGCATCAATTTCCTGGAAACACCGGATCGCGGCCGCATTGCGGTGAACGGCGAGGAAGTCGGGATGAGGGCCGGCCGCGGCGGGAAGCTGCAGCCGCAGAGCTGGCGGCAGATCGAACGGCTGCGGACGGGGCTCGGCATGGTGTTTCAGAGTTTCAATCTCTGGGCTCATCGCACCGTATTGGAAAACATCATCGAGGCGCCGGTCCATGTCATGGGCATTTCCAGGCGCGAGGCGGTCGAAAAGGCGGAGGCCCTGCTTCACAAGGTCGGGCTTTTCGACAAGCGCGACGCCTACCCCGCCTTTCTCTCCGGCGGTCAGCAGCAGCGCGCGGCGATTGCGCGGGCGCTCTGCGTCGATCCTGCCGTCATGCTGTTCGACGAACCGACATCGGCGCTCGATCCGGAATTGGTCGGCGAGGTCCTCAAGGTCATCCGCGATCTCGCGGAAGAAGGCCGCACCATGCTGATCGTCACGCATGAAATGCGCTTCGCCCGGGATGTGTCGAGCCGCGTCCTCTTCCTGCATCAGGGGCGGATCGAGGAGGAAGGGCCGCCGGAGCAAGTTTTCGGGGCGCCGGTCAGCGCCCGCTGCCGGGAGTTCACCCGTCTCGGCGCCCATTGATCCACATCAGCCATCATCGACAACACACGAACCTGGAGAATTCTGCGAATGAAACTGCTTCCCATGCTTTTCGCCGGCGCGGCCCTTGCGCTTTCCGCCGTCACCGCACAGGCCGAAGTCCGCTTCGGCGTCATGAACGAATCCTACCCGCCCTTCTTCGCCAAGGACGCCTCCGGCGAGTGGCACGGCTGGGAGATCGATCTGATGAACGCCGTCTGCGCAGAGATGAAGGAGAAATGCTCGATCGTCGACATCTCTTGGGACGGTCTCATTCCGGCGCTTCAGAGTAAGAAGTTCGACGTGATCTGGTCGTCGATGTCGAACACGGCGGAACGCTCGAAGGTGATCGATTTCACCGACAAATACTATAACACGCCGAGCACCTTGATCGGTCCCAAGGACCAGAAGCCGGGCGCCACCGCCGAGGACGTGAAGGGCAAGACCATCGGCATCCAGGTGTCGACGATCCAGTCTGAATATTACAAGAAGTATTTTGCCGGCGCCGCCGAGGAAAAGACCTACCAGACGCTCGACGAGGCTTTCCAGGATCTGGCTTCCGGCCGTATCGACTACGTCTTCGGCGATTCGCTGGCGCTCGACGCGTTCCTCAAAAGCGACGGCGGCAAGGATTGCTGCGCCAAGATGGGAGATGTCGCCGACGACAAGGAAATTCTCGGAGCCGGCGTTTCGGGCGGATTGCGCAAGGAAGACACGGAGCTGAAAGCCAAGCTGAATGCGGCGATCGCTGCCGTTCGCGCCAACGGCCAGTATGACGCCATCACCAAGAAATACTTCGACTTCGACATCTACGGCGCGAAGTAAGCACTGCAAAAATGGCGACCGCGCAACAAGGCATTCTGGATCTGCTGTCTCCCTATCCTCCGGGATGGGGCGGCGTTCTTTTGACAGGTGCTGTCTCCACGGTCGCCATCTCGGCTTGCGCCTTCGCCATCGGCCTGCTGCTCGGCACCGGCGGCGCGCTCGGAAAGCTTTCCGGCAATCGAGCACTGCGCCTGGTGCTCGATCTCTACACCACGCTCATCCGCGCCGTTCCCGAACTGATCCTCATCGTCGGCCTCTATTATGCAGGCACCGACGGCCTCAACCGGCTGCTGGCGGCACTCGATCTGCCGCCGGTCAATGTGAACGGCTTCGTCGCCGCCGTCGCCGTGCTCGGCTTCGTGCAGGGCGCCTATATGACCGAGGTGCTGCGCGGCGCGATCCTCGCCATTCCCACCGGTCAGATCGAGGCGGCCAAGGCCTTCGGCATGGGGCCGATGCTGCGGTTCCGCCGCGTCCTGCTGCCGGCGCTATTGCCGAACGCGCTGCCAGGGCTTGCCAATCTCTGGATGTCGATCACCAAGGACAGCGCGCTCGTCGCGGTCGTCGGCTACCAGGAACTGGCGCTCGCCACCCGGCTTGCCGGGGCAAGCACCAAACACTATTTCGTGTTTTTCCTCGCCTCCGCCTTTCTCTACCTCGCCATCACTCTCGTTTCCAACGTCGCCTTCAAGCTGATCGAAGGGCGGGTGCGGCGCGGACAGCCGCGTCTCGCCTGAGGAAGCCGCGCCCATGAGTTTCACCTGGATCTCCTCCTATTGGCCGCTGCTTCTGACCGGCGCCTGGCAGACCGTGGCGCTGCTGGTCATCTCAGTGGTGTTTGGTTTCATCATTGCCATCGGACTCGCCTTCGCGCAGGTCAGCGGCGGCAGGCTGACGCGGCTGCTGGCCCGCGGTTACTGCACCTTCTTCCGCGGCACGCCGCTGCTGATCCAGCTCTGGCTGCTCTACTATGGGGTCGGCTCGCTGCTGCCGATGATCCCCGGCATCCGCCAGAGCCTGTTCTGGCCGATCCTGCGCGAGGGCTTTTTCTTTGCCGCCGTCAGCTTCACGCTGAATTATGCGGCCTATGAGGCGGAGGTTTTGCGCGGCGCGCTGCTTGCCGTTCCCAAGGGCGAGCTGGAAGCCGGGCGGGCTTTCGGTCTGTCGCCCTGGAAGCTGACCCGCCGCATCTGGCTGCCGCGCGCCATCCGCATCGCCCTGCCGACGATTGCCGGGGAGATCGTCATGCAGCTGAAGGCGACGCCGCTCGCCTTCACGGTGACGGTGATGGATCTCTACGCCGTGGCCAACAAGGTCCGTCAGGATACGCTCCTGGTCTATGAGCCACTGCTCGTCGTCACTCTCTTTTATCTCGCCCTGACCGCAGTGATTGCCCGCGTCTTTCGAGGTCTCGAAGCGCAAGTGCCGGTTCGTCGTTAGCCGATCGGAAAGAGCTCGCAATGAACCCCGCCGCCTGTCGGAGCGAACAACGCACACTCACCCCTTTTGTAAATGAAAAGCACGCCCGCCGGTAACGGCGTGGCGGCCCGAATGGAGACCCTTCATGAGCAGGACACGAATCCTCGATGGCGGCATGAGCCGCGAGCTGCTGCGGCTCGGCGCCGAATTGAAACAGCCAGAATGGTCGGCGCTCGCGCTGATCAATTCGCCGGATATCGTCCGCGAGGTGCATAAGGAATTTATCGCCGCCGGCTCTGAGATCATCACGACCAACAGCTATGCGCTCGTGCCCTTCCATATCGGCGAGGACCGATTCCAGAAGGAGGGGCCAGCACTGATCCGTCTCGCCGGCCGCCTGGCGCGCGAGGCGGCCGATTCAATCGCCGACCGCAAGGTGCTGGTCGCCGGTTCGCTGCCGCCGATCTTCGGCTCCTACGAGCCACAGAATTTTCAGCCTTCGCGAGTGCAGGATTACCTCAAGGTGCTGGTCGAAAACCTCGCCCCCTTTGTCGACATATGGCTCGGCGAGACGCTGAGCCTGATCGCCGAGGGCGAGGCCGTCCGCCAGGCGGTGGCGGCATCAGGCAAGCCCTTCTGGATCTCCTTCACGTTGGCGGATGACGCGGCGGATATCGAAAGCGGCGAACCGAGGCTTCGCTCCGGCGAAAGCGTCGAGGCGGCGGCATCCTGGGCAGTGTCGTCAGGCGCCGAAGCCTTCCTGTTCAATTGCAGCAAACCCGAAGTCATGCGAGCCGCCGTCGAGACGGCCGCCGGGACGTTCCGGAAGGCGGGTGCCCAGATCGAAATCGGCGTCTACGCCAATGCCTTCGAAGGGGAACAGGGCGAATCGGCCGCCAATGAAGGCCTGCACGAGACTCGCGGCGACCTGAACGACGACGCCTATTCGCGTTTTGCCTGCTCCTGGGCCGAGGCTGGCGCCACGATCATCGGCGGTTGCTGCGGCATCGGTGCCGCTCATATTCACCGCCTCGGCAAGGTGCTTTTGCGCTGACACGGCAGGGCGGCGGTGGTTGTCATACCGCCGCCGCCACGCATCGATGGAGATGATGGCGCACCATTATTTTCGGTGCCGTCACTTGTGTTTCTGCAGGGGAAGAGCCTGTCGATAAATAACTTGATTTATTTGATCAACTTTTATAACTCGGCCTCGTATTTAACTCATGGAAGGTCGTCATGAATTTTAGATCCGGAGCCGGCTGGCTGGTTGCCTCGATTATTTCTGTTTCCGTTGTTTTCTTTGCCCCGTCTGTGATGGCGGAGCAGAAGACGATCACCGATGTGATCGGCCGTCACGTGAAGGTCGAGCTTCCGGCCAAGCGCGTCGTTCTCGGCTTCTATTTCGAAGATTACATGGCCGTCGGCGGCGAGAAGGCCTATGACTCCGTCGTCGGCATTTCCCGCGAGGCATGGGAAGGCTGGGTGCCTGCGAACTGGAAGATGCACATTACCCACCGCCCCTCGCTCGGCGACATCGCCGATGTCGGCGAAGTGGAAGCACAGACCTTTTCCATCGAGAAGGTGTTGAGCCTCAACCCCGACCTGGTCATCCTTGCCGACTGGCAGTACCAGGCGCTCGGCCAGGACGTCCATCGCTTGGAAGAACAAGGCATTCCGGTCGTCATCGTCGATTACAACGCCCAGACGGTCGAGCGCCATGTCGCCTCGACCGTGCTGTTAGGACAACTGACCGGTCAGGATTCGCGCGGCAAGGAAATCGCCGATTTTTATGCCGGCGCGCTGAAGGACATCGCCACCCGCATCGCTGCGTCGGGCAAGCCGAAGCCGAAGGTCTATGTCGAATTCGGCAATAAGGGGCCGGCGGAGTATTCCTTCACCTACGGCAAGAACATGTGGGGCGCCATGTCCACGGCAGCCGGCGGCGACAATATCGCGGCACCCTTCGTCGAATGGTGGGGGCCGATCAATCCCGAGCAGGTCCTGGCGTCCAAGCCAGACGCCATCTTCATCTCCGGCCGCGAGAACAACAAGAGCGAGACCGCCCTGCCGATGGGCGAGGGCGTGAAGGCCGACGAAGCCCGCGGCAAGCTGAAGGCCTTCGAAACCCGCCGGGGCTGGAGCGAGCTTCCCGCCGTCAAGAACGGCCAGCTCTTCGGCGTTTATCAAGGCGCGTCCCGGACGATCTCGGATTTCGCGATGGTGCAGTATATCGCCAAGCAGCTCTATCCCGAGCAGTTCAAAGACGTCGACCCGGTTGCCGACTACCTCGGCTATTACAAGAAGTATCTGCCGGTGGTTCCCGAAGGCACCTTCGCCATTGCCGTCAAGGGTTGATCCCGGCCGGCCCATCTCCGCGAGCGCCATCTTCGGTGGCGCTCGTTTCCAATCGAGAGTTTTCCCATGACAGTGACCGCCCGCAATGCCGAAGCGATCGGCGCGCACCGGCTGCGTGAACGCAGGCGCTGGCGCAGCCTGCTCCTTTTTGTCGCGCTGATGGCGGTCTGTCTCGTTCTCGATATCGCGACAGGCCCCTCGCGGCTGTCGCCGGCAGAAGTGGTGCGGTCGCTCACGGGTCTCGGCGAGCGGGCAGGAATGACTGATGCCATCGTTCGCGGCTTGCGCCTGCCCATGGCGCTGATGGCGCTTGCCGTCGGTGGAGCGCTCGGGGCCGGAGGCGCGCAGATGCAGACGCTTCTCAACAATCCGATGGCCAGCCCCTATACGCTCGGCATGGCGGCCGCGGCCGGGTTCGGAGCAGCATTGGTTCTGGCGCTCGGCGGCTTCGGCCTCGATGCGATGATCGCCGTGCCGCTCGGCGCTTTCGTCTTTTCCATGCTGGCGGCGCTCTTTCTCTTCACCCTCGCATCGATGCGCCGCATGACAGCGGAAACCATCATTCTCGGCGGCATCGCCCTTCTCTTCCTGTTCCAGTCGCTGCTATCGCTGATCCAGTTTCTCTCCTCGCCGGAGCTATCGCAGCAGATCTTGTTCTGGCTGTTCGGCAGTCTGACGAAGGCGACCTGGCCGACACTCGGTCTGACCGCGGCTGTCACGTTCGTCTGCTGCGCTATGCTCATGGCGGATTCCTGGAAGCTGGCGGCCCTGCGCATGGGCGAGATGCGGGCGGCAAGCCTCGGCGTCAATGTCCGGCTCTTACGCATGAAGGTCCTCGTCATCGTTGCCATCATGACAGCGACCGCCACCAGTTTCGTCGGCGTGATCGGCTTCATCGGTCTCGTCGCCCCGCACATCGCCCGCATGACGGTCGGCGAAGATCAGCGTTTCTTTCTGCCGATGTCCGTCGTCAGCGGCGCGCTGATGCTGTCGGCGGCTTCCGTCGTGTCGAAGTCGATCATTCCGGGCGCGCTGTTTCCGGTCGGTATCGTCACCGCCATCGTCGGCGTGCCGTTCCTGCTGTGGCTGATCTTTGCGCCGAAGAGGTCCGGCGCATGATCCGCCTCGAAAACATCGCCATCGAACGCGGTGGTCAAAGGATCGTCTCCGGTATCGACACCTGCCTGGAGACCGGCAAGATTCACGCCGTCATCGGCCCCAACGGCACCGGCAAGACCACGCTTCTGCGGGCGCTCTTCGGCGACTTGCCGCTCGCCGAGGGCAGGCTGACGCTTGGCGGCAACAGCCTCTCCGCCGGACGCACGAGCGCGCGGACGCTGAAGTCCTGGCGCGAAAGCTTCGCCTATATGCCGCAGGACACCGCCGCCGATATTGCGCTCACCGTTCTCGAAGTCGTGGTGCTCGGGCGGCTTGGCCGGCTCTCGCTGCACATTGATGACGAGACGCTCGACATGGCGATGACGCGGCTTTCGCAGGCCGGCATCGCCCATCTTGCCGGCCGCGACATCGCGTCGCTCAGCGGCGGACAAAGGCAGATGGCGCTGTTTGCGCAGGTGCTGATGCGCGCGCCGAAAGTCATGCTGCTGGACGAACCCGTCAGCGCGCTCGATCTGAAGCATCAGATCGCGCTGCTCGACCTGGTGCGCCGGGAAACGCGCGCCAATGGCTGGGTCACCATGGTCGTGCTGCATGATCTCAATCTGGCCTGCCAATATGCAGACAACCTGCTGGTGATCGCGGATGGCGCGATGAAAGCGAATGGTCACCCGCAATCGATCGTGACGCCTTCGCTGATCGCGCAGACCTATGGCGTGGATGTTGAGGTTTTGCGCGACCACCGCGGTCAGCCCGTCATTCAGCCGCTGGTCGCCGAGACTGTGTGAGTGCCGCCAGCCGCAGCCGCGTTCACTGCGCTTTCGGCGCCGTCTTCTGCAGCTCGAGCAGAAGCTCGATCAGCTTCGGCGCCATCACCCTGATTTCCGAAAGGTGAACGGCGCTCAGCCTCGTCAGAAGCTCATCCGCCTTCTCGGTCAGCAGCAGCGTCTGGCGGCGCCTGTCTGTGGGATCGGCATGGCGTTCGACCAGTCCGGCATCCGATAGCCGCCCGACGAGCTCGGTCGCCGTATGCGGCGCGATGATCAGCCGCTCGGCCAGCATGCCGATGGTCATGGTTTCGCCGCCGCGTTGCCCCTTGATCGCCAGCAGCGCCTGATGCTGCTGCACGGGCAGTCCTTCCGACTGGGCGGCCGACGCGCTGAAGTCCATGAACTGGCGAAGCGCGAATCTGAGGTCGGCGAGCGCCTCATAATCCTCCTGTCTCAGCGGCGGCGGGATTTTCTTCACACTCATTCTCCTCTGCCGCTTGGTTCGCAGGAGGCGATCCATGCGCGCGCTATTGCCGATCTCGAATAGATGGGCAGCCGCCGGCCGGTCAAGTGAGGCATCTTCCGAGAGATTTTCGCCTTCTTGCTTTCGCCCATTGATTTATATCGTATCACGATATAATCACGCCACTCAAGCAGACCCATTTCCGCGTAGCAGAGGCTTCCATGGCGCAGCATCAACCCAGCAACCGGCCGCATGATTTTACCGGCGGTCTTTCCCGGCGCGAGGCCGGCGATTTCACCACCGACAAGCGGGTTCTCCTGCTGGTCGGGATGTCCATCATCGTCGGCACCGCGGGCGCCTTTGCGGCTTGGTGTCTCGTCAGCCTGATCGCGCTGGTGACCAATGTCGTCTGGTTCGGAGAGATCGGCATTCAGCCTAACTCTCTGGCTCCAGTGCCGCGCTCGCTGTGGGTGGTGCTGGTGCCGCCGCTCGGCGGACTGGTGATCGGCCTGATGGCCCGCTTCGGGTCGGAAAAAATTCGCGGCCACGGCATTCCCGAGGCAATCGAAGCGATCCTGATCGGCGGCAGCCGGATGTCGCCGAAGGTCGCCGTGTTGAAGCCGCTGTCGTCGGCGATCTCGATCGGTACCGGCGGCCCGTTCGGCGCCGAGGGGCCGATCATCATGACCGGCGGGGCGATCGGATCGCTGTTCGCGCAATTCTTCCATATGAGCGCGGCCGAGCGGAAGACGCTGCTCGTCGCGGGTGCCGCCGCAGGCATGACGGCGATCTTCGGTTCACCCATCGCCGCCGTCATGCTGGCGGTCGAATTGCTGCTGTTCGAATGGAAGCCGCGCAGCTTCATTCCCGTCGCCGTTGCTGCCTGCGTGTCGATCTGCTGGCGTCCGCTGCTCTTTGGCACCGGACCGCTGTTCCCGACCCATTTCCAGGTGGATTTGCCCTGGTGGGGAATTTTCGCCTGTGCGGCAATGGGCATCATATCGGGGCTGCAATCGGGATTGCTGACGACACTGCTCTATCGGATCGAGGACTTGTTCGAGGCGCTGCCGATCCATTGGATGTGGTGGCCGATGCTCGGCGGTCTCGTCATCGGCCTCGGCGGCCTGATCGAACCGCGGGCGATGGGTGTCGGTTACGACATTATCGATGGCCTGCTCAACAACCGGCTGCTCGCCCCGGCGGTGATGTCGATCCTGCTGGTGAAGACCGTCATCTGGCTGTTTGCCCTGTCTTCGGGCACCTCCGGCGGCGTGCTCGCGCCGCTTCTGATCTTCGGCGGCGCGCTCGGATGGCTGGTCGGCCTTGTCATGCCCGGCAATGATCCGGGCTTCTGGGCGCTGCTCGGCATGGCGGCGATGATGGGCGGAACCATGCGCGCGCCGCTGACGGGGACCTTCTTTGCCATGGAGATCACCGGCGACATCAGCACGCTCGTTCCTCTGCTCGCCGCAACGGTGGTGGCCTATGCCGTCACGGTTCTTCTCTTGCGCCGCTCGATCCTTACCGAGAAGATCGCCCGCCGCGGGCAGCACATCACCCGCGAATACGGCGTCGATCCCTTCGAACTCTCACGGGCAAGGGAGATCATGATCAGTGATGTCGACACGCTTCCCGTTACGATGACAATCGGCGAGGCCTGCGATTTCTTCGCCTCCGAGCAGAAGACGCACCGGATTTATCCGGTGGTCGATACTCAGGGCAAACTGGCCGGCATCGTCTCGCGGGCCGATGCCCTGCTCTGGCAGGGCAAGCCCGATCTCGCCGCCCAGACGCTTGGCGAAACCGTCACGGATGATTCCGTTCCCGTCGGGCATCCTGACGATACGGTCGCATTCATTGCCGATCTGATGCTGTCGACGGACAATGGCCGTATTCCGATCGTCGATCCGGCATCGGGCAGACTGCGCGGTCTGATCGCCCGAAAAGATCTGCTGCGGCTGCGCAGTTCCTTGAGGTCCGCGGAATTAGATCGACGGCCCTATTTGACCGCAGGAGCGAGAAGCAAACCGTAATAGCCGCGCCGCTTGCCACTCCTCCAAACTCGGCTTATATAGTCACTATGGTCATTCTGGTCATGGAGTTGCGCAATGCAGCCATCACGGCAGGGCGATGAAAGCTGGACCGTTGCCAGCGCAAAAGCGAAGCTTTCCGAGGTTATCGAACGGGCGCAATCCGCCCCGCAGACGATAACCCGGAACGGCAAGCCGAGCGTCGTCGTCGTCTCAGCCGAGGAATGGCAGCGCAAGACCGAGCGCAAGGGTACGCTTGTCGAATTTCTGATGAGTTCGCCGCTGCGCGGCGCTGCTCTGGATCTCGAGCGTCAACGCGACGAACCGCGTGATCCTGAACTGTGAGGCTTCTGCTGGACACCAACGTCCTGTCCGAGGTGACGAAGCCGAACCCTGACATGCGCGTCTTGGCGTGGCTGGACAAGCTCGACGAGGATCGCACCTTCATCAGCATCGTGTCGATCGCGGAGATCAGGCGTGGTGTCGCCCTGATGGACAGCGGACGAAAACGCGACGCGTTGGCCGACTGGCTTGCCCGGGACCTGCCGCAACGCTTCGAGCGCCGCATCATCCCGGTGGAGGAGCCGGTTGCCCTGGCCTGGGGCGACCTGATGGGCCGGGCGAAGCGGAGCGGTCGCGGCCTCTCCTCAATGGATGGGCTGATCGCCGCAACCGCGGTTGCTCACGATCTCACCCTCGCGACGCGCAACACGAAAGATTTCGAAGGCTTTGGTATCGAGCTCATCGATCCCTGGATCGCATAGCCGGGAAGACTGCGGCAAACAGCCTTCAATGCAACCCGAACAGGTTCAGCAGTTCCTCGCGATGGCGGACGAATTCCGGTGCGCTTCGGTCGCGCGGGCGCGGCAGATCGATATCGATCAGGCGCGGTTCGGCCCCCTTTTCCCGCGGCAGGATCAGGATCCGGTCGGCGAGATAGATCGCTTCCTCGAGATCGTGGGTGACGAGAATGGTCGTCACATCCTCATCGCGCCAGATCCGGGCGAGTTCCTGCTGCATGCCGATCTTGGTCATCGCATCGAGCGCGCCGAGCGGTTCGTCGAGCAGCAGGATTTCCGGCTGGACGGCAAGCGCCCGGGCGATGCCGACGCGCTGTGCCATGCCGCCGGAGAGTTGCCGGGGATAGGCCGCCTCGAACTGCTGCAGACCGACGAGCTTGACGTAGTGACGCGCACGCGCCCTCGCCTGCTCGCGGGTGAGGCCTCTGGTTTCCAGGCCGAAGGCGACGTTGCCGAGGACATCGAGCCAGGGAAGAAGGCGCGGCTCCTGGAAGATGACGGCGCGTTCCGCGCCGACGCCGCGGATCGCCTTGCCGTCGACAAGCACGTCACCAGTGTCGGCCTCTTCGAGGCCGGCCAGAACCCTGAGCAGGGTCGTCTTGCCCGAACCGCTGGCGCCGACGATTGCAAGGCTTTCGCCGGAGCGGATGTGGAGATTGATATCTTTCAGAACCTGCAGATGGCTGCCGTTCAGCTTGTAGGATTTGGAGAGGTGACGGATCGTCACCTCTCCGCGGCGAATGTCTTGGGCGAGGCTCATCACTCTTCCTCAGTTGCTTGCCGGCTTGGCATCGGCCGCGAAGATGATGTCCTTCGCCGCTAGCTGGCCTTGCTTCAGCTTGCCCTCGCGAACCAGGACGTCGATCCAGAACTGGATATCGCGTTCAACAGGCAGACCGCCGGCGCGCACGCCGTAGCCGCGGAAGTATTGAGCAATATCAGGGTTTTCGCCGCGTTCGGTCAGGGCCTTGGCCAGGATCTTCTTGGTTTCCTCGGGATGTTCGCGGGCATAATCGAGGGCGCGGGCCGACTGCTCGACGAAGATCTTCGAGGCTTCGGGATGCTTCTGAATGAAATCGCGGCGCAGAACCACGAAGCCGCCGGCAATGTCGCCGAGCACGTCGGTATCGTCGAAGACCGCCCGCAGGCCGCCATTCTTCAGCGCCGCACCCTCGAAGGTCGTCTGCCAATAGCCGAAGGCGGCAATGTCGACCTGCTTGGAGCGCAGCACCTGTTCGAGCTGCGGCCCGGGAACGACGACCTGATTGGCGGAGTCGCTCGGCAGGCCGACAGAGTGCAGGGCCTCGCGGATCGTATAGTCGAGATGGGCGCCGAGCGTGTTGACGGCGATGCTCTTGCCGGCAATGTCCTTGATGCTTTTGATCGGGCTGTCTTCCAGCACGTAGAAGGTCGACTGCACCTCGTCATTGATGCCGTTCGACGGATAGGCGGCGACAAAGTCGTTGCCGCCGATGATCGAGTTCAAAACGGCTGACGTGGCGGCGCTGCCGATCTCGACGTCACCGGATGCGAGCGCGATGAGAGAGGCAGGTCCGCCCTGGGCATAGCCGACATTTTCCAGCGTGATGCCGGTGTCTTTGAAATAGCCGAGCGCATCGGCGAGTTCATGGGCGGCAAGGCCGCCTTGGCTCGCGAGATAGCGCAGCTTGACGGTATCGGTGGCGGCTGCCGGCGTGGCGAGACCGAGCGCGATCACGGCCGGCAGGAGAAGGTTGCGAGGATGGAAAGTCATGACGTGTCCTTTCGGAAGAGGAAAATCGGAGAAAGAGATCAAGCGTTCGGCTGAGACCAGCGGCAGAGGCGGCGTTGCAGGAGAACCAGCAAGGCATTGGCGGCAAGGCCGAGAAAGGCGAGCAGCAGGATCGCCGCAAACATCAGCGGGATCTGGAAATTGTACTGGGCGTTCATGACCTGGAAGCCGATGCCCTTGTTGGCGCCGATCATCTCGGCGGCGATCAGCAGGAGCAGCGCCGTCGTCGCCGAGAGGCGCAGACCGACGAAGATTGCGGGGACGGAGGCCGGCAGAATGACGCGGCGGAAGACAGTCAGCGATCCGGCGCCATAGGTCCGCGCCATCTCGATAAGCTTCTGGTCCACCTCCTTGACGCCGCCGATCGTGGCGAGCAGCACCGGAAACAGCGTCGCCCAGAAGATCACGAAGATCTTGGACGTTTCGCCGAGGCCGAGCAGCAGGATGAAGACCGGATAGAGCGCCAGCGCCGAGGTCTGGCGGAAGAGTTGCAGGATGGGATCGAGTGCCTGCTCGACGGCACGAACCTGGCCCATGAACAGACCGAGCGGAATGCCGATCACGACGGCAAAGACGAAGGCGGTTCCGGATCGCTGCAGACTGATGGCGATGTCATCGAGCAGCGCGCCGTTGGCAAGGTTGGTCCACAGAGCCGAGAGGATTGCGTTCAAGGGCGGGAAGACGGCGGGATTGACCCAACCTTCGGTGCTCGATACCTGCCAGAGCGCGAGGAAAGCGAGGAGCAGGCCATAACGCGGCAAAAGCGATGCCAGCGCGCCGCGCAGATAGGATGCGAGGATCGAGATCGTGCTTGTTTCGCCGCTTTTCAGGCGGCCGAAGCTTCTCGGGAGGACCTGGTTGATTTCATAGGCCATGGGTCGCTCCTCACTCTGCTGCCTGAAGGGCTGCGTGTTCGGCAGCCCATCGATTGGCGGGGAAAGGCAGGCCGAGATTTTCCCGGAGCGTCCTGCCCTCATAGGCGGTGCGGAACAGGCCGCGGCGCTGCAGTTCCGGGATGACCAGATCGACGAAATCGTCGAGGGCCGTCGGCAGCCAGGGCGGCAGAATGTTGAAGCCGTCGGCCGCTTCGTTCTCGAACCAAGTCTGCAGCGTGTCGGCGATCTGCTCGGCCGTGCCGACGATGGTGTAGTGGCCGCGGGCCGATGCGATCCACTGATAGAGCTGGCGGATGGTGAAGTTGTTTTCATCGGCGATCTGGCGGATGAGGGCCTGGCGGCTCTTCATACCTTCGGTCGGCGGCGCCGGCGGCAAAGGACCGTCGAGATCATAGCCGTGCAGGTCGAGCGTGCCGCCGGTCAGGCCGTTGAGGAGGCCGATCCCGTCCTCTTCGACGATGAGCGAGGTCAGGCGGTCGTATTTCTCCCGCGCCTCGGCTTCGGTCCTGCCGACGAAGGCGGAGACGCCGGGCATGACCAGGATGTGATCGGGGTTGCGACCGAGACCGCGGGCGCGTGCCTTGATATCACGGTAGAATTCCTGGGCGGTTTCGATGTGCTGATGGGCGGTGAAGATCACTTCGGCCGTTGCCGCGGCAAGCCCGCGCCCGTCGTCCGACTGCCCGGCCTGGACGATGACGGGATGTCCCTGCGGCGAGCGCGAGACGTTGAGCGGGCCGCGCACGCTGAAATGCTCGCCGCGATGGTCGGTATCGTGCAGCTTCGCCGGATCGAAGAACACGCCGCTCTCCTTGTCGCGGATGAACGCGTCGTCCTCGAAGCTCTCCCAGAGTTTGCGGACGACGTCGACATGTTCGGCAGCACGGCGATAGCGCTCGGCATGCGGAAGCTGCGTGTCGCGATTGAAGTTCTGCGCCGTGAGATCACCTGTGGTGGTGACGACATTCCAGCCGGCGCGGCCCTCCGAGATCAGGTCGAGCGAAGCGAATTTACGGGCGGTCGTATAAGGCTCCTCATAGGTGGTCGAGGAGGTGGCGATAAAACCGAGATGGGTGGTCAGAGGCGCGAGTGCGGAAAACAAGGTGACAGGCTCGAAGCCGGCGACACGGGCATTGCCGCCTTCGCGTGCGCCGCCAAAACCGACGGCCAGCCCATCGGCCAGGAAGTAGGCATCGAAGAGGCCGCGCTCAGCCGTCAGGGCGAGTTGCTTGTGAAACTCGAAACTGGTGGCGCCGTCGGCCGGCTGGTCGGGATGGCGCCACGAGGCGACGTGCTGACCGCCACCGGGGAGAAATGCTCCAAGCCTGATTTTCCGTGTCATTTCGTGTCCTCTCCGTTTGCCGTCCGCAGCCCGGTCTTTCCCAAGCCAAGGTATGAAAGGTCGGCTGCCGGAGTACTAAAATACGTTCTCCATAGATTTTATAGAGAAACTTCATTCCGTAGTTTCGGGAGAAGAGTGAATAGATTTTCGGGATTGGCTTGAATCTGGAAATCAACGATCGGGCTAAACGGGGAGGTCTTCCACGTCTTCGGTCCGGATAGGTCGATACGCAGCATTCCGCGAGCCCGGCGAAGAGCCTGGGGCGCGTGACTAAAAGGGCATGCCGCTGGTGACCGGTTTATGCACGATTCCCGTATCGCCGGCGATCGATCATATGTTTCCGCCCGGGCGTCAGCTTCGTTTTGGCCGGGCCGGGGCATGCTCCAGGCCGGCGGCGGCCCTCTTCAGGCAGTCGAGATAGCGGTCCCGGTTGGCGATGCCGTCGTCGCGCGGGGTGACGAGGCAGAGCGTTGCGGCGGCATGGCCTTCCTCGCCGCGCACCGGCACGGCAAAACAATGGGTGAAGCTGTCGACGATGCTGTTGAAGGTGAAGAGGCCCTCGCGCTCGGCCTGGCGCACCTCGGCGATGAAGGTCTGGGGCTCGAGCCATTCGCCGCCCGGCAGGCGGAAATCCTGCGGCGGAATGAAATTCAGGATGTCCTGATCCGAAAGATGCGCAACCAGCAGCCGTCCCGACGCCGTCCACGGGATCGGCACCGACTGGCCGACATCGGTCGAAATGCGGAACGGCCGCGCGCCTTCGCGCATGCGCACCACCGTATACCGGTTGCCATCCAGCATGCAGAACTGCGCCGTCTCGCGTGTCTCGTCGGCAAGCCGTTCCAGCGTCGCCTCGCATTCGCGGGTGAAATCGAAATGATTTTCATAGGCGGCGCCGAGGAAATAGAGTTTGCGGCCGAGATAGACCCGTCCCTCGCCGCCGGTGAATTCCAGAATGCCGTTGCTCAGCAGCAGGTTGACGAGTTCGTAGACCGAGGAGCGCGGCGCGCCGATCTGCGCTGCGATTTCGTTCGGCTTCAGCGCTTGCCGTTTCTGGCGCAGGAAATCGAGGATTTCGAAGGCGCGGTCGAGCCCGCGGGCGCGTTTGCCGGCTGCTTCGTCCTGAACTGCATCCATTGCTGTCGATCCCAATTTCTGTTCGGCCAAGCTTTTCAAATCCTCCGCCGCATCTGTCAACCGACCTCCGTGATTTCACAGCAGACGAAAATTTTTTTCACCCCTCTTGCGAGGTAGAAAAATCGGCATAAGATCGCCTCGTCCGGTATAAAGATCATGTGTACGGTATATTGGACATCGATGGCAGGCCGTCAAGGCTGCCGCACAAAAAAAGGGGATCGACATGAAGAATTTTGAACACAGCATTTCCGCTTCACTACGCCGCCGCCTTCTCGCCGGCGCTGCCGCTGCCGCGGCCCTCCTCGTCTTTTCTACGGGCACGGCCTTGGCCGCCGCCAATTGCATCAAGGGCGATAGGAAAGCGCCCTATACGGTCGGCTGGGCGAACATCTATTCGGTGCCGACGTGGATGAAGCAGACCGAAGGCACCATCGCGGCCGAGGTGGACGAGTTGAAGAAGGCGGGTCTCGTCAAGGACCTGATGATCACCGACGCGCAGGGCAACGCCCAGACGCAGATCCAGCATATCCAGTCGATGATCGACGCCAATGTCGACGCCATCGTCGTCATCGCCGGCTCCTCCAACGCGCTCGACCGCGTCATTTCAGATGCCTGCGACAAGGGCATCGCCGTCGTCAATTTCGACAGTCTGGTGAACACCGACAAGGTGACGGCAAAGATCAACACCGATTCCAACGAATGGGGTGCGACCGCTGCCAAGTGGATGGTCAGCCAGCTCGGCGGCAAGGGCAAGATCATCATCATGAACGGCCCGGCCGGCATTTCGGTCAGTGATGATCGCCGCAAGGGTGCCCAGCCGGTGCTCGACGCCAATCCGGGTCTGCAGGTGATCACCGAGACCAACACCGAATATAACGTCGCGCCCGCACAGGAAGCGATGACCAGCCTGCTCTTTGCCAACCCCGACATCGACGGCGTGCTGTCGCTCGGCGGCGCGCTGTCGGCCGGTTCCGTCCTCGCCTTCGAGCGCCAGGGCCGTGACCAGGTGCCGACGACGGGCGAAAATGCCAGGCAGTTCCTGGAGCTGTGGAAGGAGAAGGGCCTGAAGGGCTGGGCGACGATGCAGCCGAACTGGCTCGGCGCGCTCTCTGTCTATACCGCCGTACAGGCGCTGCAAGGCAAGGACGTGCCGGCTTTCGTCAAGGTGCCGCTGCCCGTCATCGACGACAGCACCATCGGCAGCTACCTCGCCCGGGCCGACAAGTTCCCGGCCGACGGCTATATCTACTCGGATTACGACCAGGCGCTCTTCGACAAGCTGCTTGCCAAGTAATCCTGAGCTGAGGAAACCGTCATGACGGAAGAACGGCCGTTGCTGGAAGCCCGGCAGGTGTTCAAGGGATTTTTCGGAAACCTCGTTTTGAAGGGCGTCGACATCGCCCTTCTGCCGGGCAGGGTTCACGCCCTGCTCGGCGAAAACGGCGCCGGCAAGTCGACGCTGATCAATCTCCTGTCCGGCGCCCTTCAGCCGGACAGCGGCTCCATCCTCATCGACGGCAAGCCTGTCGGGCGTTTCAGCCCGGCGGCGGCGCGCGCGGCCGGTATCGCCGTGGTTCAGCAGGAGCTGAGCCTGACGGCCAGCCTGTCGATTGCCGAAAACATCGGGACCGGCGCCTTTCCGCGCCGGTTCGGCCTGATCGATTACGCAGCGCTGCATCGTGGCGTGCAGGAGGTCTGCGATATGGTCGGGCTCACTGAACTGCTCGACATGCCGGTCGCCGATCTCGCGCTCGGCCGCCGTCAGATGGTGGAGATCGCCAAGGCGCTGTTCCGCAAACCGCGCGTGCTGATCCTGGATGAGCCGACCTCATCGCTCTCCGCGCATGAAGCCGGCATCCTTGCCCGCCTCATCGAGACGCTCAAGGGCCGCGGCATCGCTCTTCTCTATATTTCCCACCGCCTCAACGAGGTGCAGGCGCTCTGCTCGCATGTCACGGTGCTGAAGGACGGCGGGGTCACGGCCGATCAGTCGCTCTCCGGCATCGACGGCGAGGGGCTGGTCCGCCTGATGGTCGGCCGTGAAACCGGCGACCTGTTCCCGCCGCGTGTCGCCGCCAAGCCCGGTGCGATGCGCATCAGCGTCGAGGATTTTTCCGCCGGCATCGTACGCCATATCGGCTTCTCTGCCCGCGCCGGCGAGATCGTCGGCATCGGCGGGCTGGTGGGACAGGGGCAGGAAGACCTGCTGCTGGGGCTCTACGGCGCGATTCCCGCGTCGGCGGCCCGGGCGGAAATATCGGGCAAGCCCGACCTGCCCGCCAATGTCGGTGCGGCGAATGCAGCCGGCATCGTCTATGTGCCGGCCGACCGCAAACACGAGGGGCTGGTGCTGCCCCATTCCATCGCCGCCAATCTCGTCCTGCCCTCGCTCGGACGGCTCACCCGCAAGGGGCTGCGCGACCTGACGGCGGAAAGCGGTCTGGTTGCCGATCTCGCCCGCCGGCTGACGATCAAGGGCGATACGGCCCGCCCGGTGCAGGCGCTTTCCGGCGGCAACCAGCAGAAGGTGGCGCTGGCCAAATGGCTGCCGCTCGATCCCTCCATTCTGCTGCTCAACGATCCGACGCGCGGTGTCGACATCGAGACCAAGCGGGAAATCTACCTGATGCTGCGCGCTTTCGCCGCCGAGGGGCAGCTCGTCATTCTCGTCAGTTCCGATACGCCGGAGCTCGTCCATCTCTGCGACCGCGTCGTGGTTCTGCGCGAGGGGCGGGTCGCGGCAACACTATCACAGGATGCGATCAGCGAAGGCGCAATCGTCGGCGCGGCCATGGGTATTGCGGCTGCGACGCAGGGAGAGGCGGCATGAGCACGATTTCATCATCCCGGCTTTACGGGTCGATCCAGCTCCGCCGCAACCGCGGCCTCGCCGGCCTCTATCTCGTCGTCGCCGCCTTTCTCATCCTCTATGCGGTGCTCTTTCCCGGCATTCTTTCGATCGGCGGCTTTTCCAAATTCACGCAGAACTGGTTCCCGCTCGCGCTCGTCACCATGGCGCAGGCGCTGCTCATGCTGAACGGTGGCATCACCCTGGCGATCGGCCCGCTCGTCAGCCTCGGCGCCGTGATCGCGGCGACGACGATGCAAGGGGTGCTCGGTGTGCCGGGCGGCATTCTGGCTGTCGTGCTCGCCGGCCTGTCGATCGGCGCCGTCATCGGCGCCATCGTGACGCATCTGAGATTGCCGGCGATCATTGTCACCCTGGCCGGCTCCTTCATCATCAGCGGCGTCGCGCTCATCCTGCTGCCGCGGCCGGGCGGGTTCATTCCCGATTGGCTGTCGACGGCGCTTGCCGGCCACACGCCCGTCGCCTTCCTGCTGCTGGTCGTCATCCTCATGCTCTGGAAAGCCTTTCTCGCAACGCCGCTCGGCCTCGGCATCTATGCGGCCGGCGACAATCCGGTCGGTGCCTTCCGCTCCGGCGTCCCGGTCGAGCAGGTGAAGGTCGCAGCCTTCGCGCTCTCCGGTCTGCTTGCGGCGCTGACCGGCCTTTTCGTCGCGGCGCAGACCGGCTCGGGCGATCCCGTGATCGGCACACCCTTCACGCTGAACTCGATCGCCGCCGCCGTGCTCGGCGGCGTCGGCTTCCTCGGCGGCAAGGGCACGATGCGCGGCGCGATCTGCGGCAGCCTGCTGCTCTCGGTGATGATCAACGTGATGTTTTTCCTCGGCTTCCCGCCGGTTGCGCAATATGTCGCTCAAGGGTTGATCATCGTCGGCGCGGTCGCCATTCCGGAACTTCTTAAGGTTTGGAGGGCAAGGCGATGAACATCGTCAGATCCGCGTTTCGCAATCCGCCGCTGCTCACCTTCCTTCTGGTCGCGCTCGTCTGGATCGTCGCAAGCGTCACGCTGCGCGGTTTCGGCGCCTATGGCCATCTGCGCTACCTGCTTGAACTCGCCGCGGTGATCGGCATTGTCGCTGCCGGGCAGACGCTCGTCATCCTGATGGGCGGCATCGATCTTTCGGTCGGGGCCGTCATCACCGTCACGGCGATCCTGCTGCCGCTGATTTCGCCGGCCTGGGATCCGACCGGCCTTGCCGGCATCGCGGCGGCGCTTGCCATCGCCACCAGCATCGGCCTGATGAACGGTGCGGGTGCTGCCTATCTTCGCGTGCCGCCGATCATCATGACGCTTGCCATGGCGACCTTCCTGCAGGGCCTGCTCGTCATCGTCGCCGGCGGCAGCGCCGTCACCGTCAGCAACCCGGCAGTCATTCTGCTCGGGCAGGCGCGGCCGCTCGGCATTCCCTCGGGCATTCTGCTATGGCTCGCCGTCTCGATCGTCGTGCTGCTACTCGTCCACCGCATGCCGATCGGCGCCCGGTTCCGGGCGCTCGGGGCAAACCCGCTCGCCGCCCGGCTTTCCGGCGTCAGTATCACCCGCAACACGCTGATCGTCCACACCCTGTCCGGCTTCTTCGCCGGGCTTGCCGGCATTCTCGTGCTCGGCATGAACCGGCAAGGTTATGTCGGCATCGGCGACCCCTATCTGCTGACCTCGATCGCCGCCGTCGTGCTCGGTGGCACCTCCATCCTCGGCGGCCGCGGCACCTATGCCGGCACCATTCCGGGGGCGATCCTGCTCGTCACCACGACAGCGCTGATCACCGTCGTCAATGCCTCGCCCGGCTGGCGCTCGATCATGTTCGGCACGCTGATCCTTGCCCTGCTGCTCGTTTCCGGCCGCGAGGCGCGCAGATGACGAAGCGCTATGACGGGCCGGTGATCGACCCGCATCATCATCTCTGGGACCTCAGCCTGCAGCGCCATCCCTGGCTTCAGAAAGCGCGCGAGACCGGCGAGGAGATGGTGGTCGGAAACCTCGGACCGATCCTGCGTGATTACGGCATCGACGATTATCGCGCCGATGCCGCGCGACAGAACGTCATTGCGACGGTGCATGTGGAGGCCGGCTGGTCGGTTGCCTACCCGCTGGAAGAGAGCCGCTGGCTTGAGGGTCTCGACCGCAGTTCCGGCGTGGCGCGCCGCTATGTCGCACGCGTTCCTCTCGACGGGCCGGATGCCGCGCGCCTGCTCGAGGCAGAAGCGGAAAACCCCAACGTCGTCGGCATCCGCGATATTCTGAGCTGGCATCCCGATGCGGCGAAGCGTTTTGCGCCGCGCCCGGATCGCATGGGCGATCCCGCCTGGCGCGCGGGGCTTGCCCATGCCACGCGGCTCGGGCTGGTCTTCGACCTGATGCTCTATCCCTGGCAGATGGCGGAGGCGCTCGATCTGGTGCGGGCCTTTCCGCAAACGCTTTTCGTTCTCAATCACGGTGGCAGCCCTGCCGACCGGACGGAGGACGGCATGGCGCTCTGGCATCGCGGCCTGCGGGCGCTCGGCAAAGAGCCGAACCTGCGCCTGAAGATCTCCGACCTCGTCGCCTATGACCATGCGTGGACGCTCGAAAGCCTGCGGCCGGTGATCGAACATTGCCTCGCTTGTTTCGGCCCTGAGCGCGCGATGTTTGCCAGCGACTTCCCGGTCGCCGGCCTGCATGCGTCTTTCGACGAGGTCTATCAGGTGTTCCGCGCGGTCGCCGCCGAGTTCTCTCTGGACGAGCAGCGTGCTTTGTTCTTTGCCACCGCCAACGACACCTATCGCCTTGGTTTGGCCGATCCGGCCGAGATCGGGAGAGGTTCCCATGTCTGACCTTCATGCGATGACAGAAAACGTGCTGATCGACGAGCGGGTGCGGGGCTTTCCGCCCGGCCACCCGCCGCTGCCGCTCGCGGCCATCGGAACCCGGGGATGGAAGCCCTATGACGGCCGGATGGCGCTGCCGCTGATCTCGCTCGACCGGCAGGCCTTCGCCGGTAATGTCGAGCTGATGATGGCCTATGTGAAGAGCAATAGGGCCGAAATCGCGCCGCACGCCAAGACGCCGATGTCGACGGCGCTGGCGGACATGCTTCTTTCGGCGGGCGCCTGGGGCGCGACGGTTGCCGACATTCGTCAGGCCGCCGTGCTGCTCAAGGCCGGACAGCGCCGGTTGATCCTCGCCAACGAGATCGGCGGGGTCGCCGCGGCCCGCCGGCTGGCGGCCCTGCTCGGCCATTATCCCGATGCGGAGCTCCATGTCTTCGTGGATTCGACAGCGCTCGTCGAGGCGCTTGCCTTCGCCTGGCAGGAGCGCGGAGACCTGCCGCCTCTCGGCCTGCTGGTGGAGTTCGGCGCCGGCCGCGCCGGTCTTCGCAGCGCCGAAGCCGCGGCGGGAATTCTCGACGCAATCCTTGCCGTGGAGACGCCGGCCTTGCGGCTGAGCGGCATCGCCGCCTATGAGGGTGCGGCCGCGACCGCCGATCCGGAAGAAACGATGCTTCGCATCGACGCGCTGATGGCGATGATATCAGATTTCCTGCCGAAGATCCGCGTCCGCATCGGAAGAGAGCGGCCGCTTCTCGTCACATCAGGCGGTTCGGTTTTTTTCGATATCGTCGTCGCGCGGCTTTCGGCCGTCGTCGCGGCCGATCCCGCCTGCCGGCTCGTGCTGCGCAGCGGCGCGATCTTCTTTCACGACCACGGCGTCTATGAGCGCGGCCTTGCCGGTCTCGATGCGCGCGGCGGCTTTCGCATCGGCGGCGACATCGTTTCCGCGGCGGCGGGTTTCCGTCCGGCGCTCAGGGTCTGGGCCGAGGTCCTGTCGCGGCCGGAGCCAGGGCTTGCGATTTCAGGCATGGGCGTGCGCGACGTGGCGATAGACCAGGACTTGCCGCGGCCGCTGGCGCTTTATCGCAATGGCGTGCGCCTCGCCGATCTCGACGGCGCCAGAGTTTTCCGCCTCAACGACCAGCACGCCTTCATGGCGCTTGCCGATGACAGCGACGTCGCCGTGGGCGACATCATCGAGTTCGGCATCTCGCATCCCTGCACCTGCCTGGACCGGCATGCGATCCTTTATGGCCTCGATCCGGATCATTCGGTAACGGCAGCCTATCTCACAAGCTTCGGCTGAATTCTCCCTGCAAAACCAAGAATGTAAAACCAAGAAAAGGAAAAGCTGCATGATCCAGCGCTATCAGAAGGGCTCGCGTATGAGCCAGGCCGTCAGCTACGGCGGTCTCGTCTATATTGCCGGCCAGGTCGCGGAAAATCGCAAGGCTGATATCGAGGAGCAGACCCGCGATGTGCTCGGCAAGATCGACGCCCTTTTGACGGAAGCTGGGACCGATCGCTCGCGTCTCCTCGCCGTCAACGTCTTCCTGCCGGCGATTACCGATTTCGAAGCAATGAACGGCGTTTATGACAGCTGGATCGACATTGAAAACCCGCCGGCCCGCGCCTGCACCGAAGCGCGTCTGGCCGATCCGGACCTGCGCGTCGAAATGACCGCGGTCGCGGCGCTGTAACCGCGCGGCACCGCCCCGCACTGGAGGGACCATGCATAGCGGCCTCGTCAATCCGATCGACTTTTCGCGTGAGGGCCGGCAGGCCGGCCATCTCGCCATTCCCTATTCGATCGACCGTTCGCCCTATTATCAGATCCGCATTCCGATCCTTCGCCTCAAAAATGGCGAAGGGCCGTCTTTGCTGCTGATGGCCGGCAACCACGGCGACGAATACGAGGGCGAACTGCAGCTCGGCCGGCTGATGCGCCTGCTTGATGTTGCTGATATAAGTGGCGCCGTCACCATCCTGCCGATGGCGAACCTGCCGGCGGTGATGGCGGCCAAACGCTGCTCGCCCTTCGACGGCGGCAACCTCAATCGGGCCTTTCCCGGCGATCCCGCGGGGGTCCCAACGGCGCGCTTGGCGCATTTCCTCGAACACGAACTCTTCCCGCGCCATGACGTCATGCTCGACCTGCATTCGGGCGGCACGTCGATGGCGCACCTGCCCTGCACGCTGATCGAGCGGCAGGCCGACGCCGTCCGCTTCGAGCGGTCGGTCGCGCTGATGCGGGCGATGGGCGCATCGCATGCCTTCATCGCTGACAATGGCCCGGCGGCGCCGACATCGATGGGGGCTGCGGCAAGGGCCGGTATCGTCGGTCTTTCCGGCGAGTTCGGCGGCGGTGGAACCGTGACGCCTGCGACGATGGCCTTCACGGCGGCAGCGATCGATCGGCTGCTTTTGGCGCTCGGCATTATTAGGCGTCCGGTCCTTTCCCGCACGCCACTGGCTGAGCTTGGGCCGCTGCAACTCCTCTCGCTGTCCCGGCACAGCCAGGGCATCTACGCCGATCGCAGAGGCTGGTTCGAGCCGGCCGCAGCCCTTGGCGCCATGGTTTCGGCCGGCGACCTGGCCGGATGGTATCATGACCTGGAACGCCTGGAGCAGCCGGAGGAAGAGCTGCACTTTGCCGAGGGCGGTATCGTCATTTCCCACCGGCTGCATTGCGACAGCCAGGCCGGCGATTGCCTGATCCAGGTCGCCGAACCGATTGCCGCTTAGCGAAGCCCGTCGACTGCCGCGCTGACCCAGTCGAGACGTTTGGCCGGGATCAGGCCGTAATTGTAGAAGTTCACGCCGTCAGCGCCGGCATCGACGGCCGCCTGGGCGCGTGCCGCCAGCACCGAGGCTTCACCGACCTCGGGATAGAAGACGCGCAGGCCGACACCGAGGAATTTCTCCGATCCAAGTGCCGCCCGGCCGGCGCGCATGACATCGGCGACAGCATCCGGCGTCATGTCGTAGCAGCAGAGGATCGCCCCGTCGCAGAGCTTGCCGACAGCTGAGAGATCGACGCCGCCGAGCCAGCCGTCCTTCAGGTCGATCAGCACGATCCGGCTCGCCGGATCGGCCGCCGCCTTGATCTCACCGATCAGGCTGGTCACCGGTTCGCTGCGCCAGGCGAGATAGGCGTGCAGATCGGGGTGGTCGCGGAAGGCGTCGATGCCGGCCGCCGGAAAATCCGGGAACTGGCGTTCCGGGACATCACGCTCGCAGAATTCGGCGATGAAGCGCGCAGCCGTTCGGCGTGCGCCTTCGACCGGTACACCGGCCTTTGCCGCGCGCGCCGTGCAATGGTCGCAGAAGCAGAGCGACAGCAGGAAATCATCCTCGGCATTGAGGCCGACGCCGTCTTTCTCATGATGGTATTCATGCGCGAAGCCCATGAAGTTCGGGCTTTCCAACTCCACCATATCCGGCCGGTAATTCTCCGTGATGTCGCGGACAAGGGTGACGGCATAGGCGCGCGCCGCCGGGCTGGAGGGGCAGAGATTATAATAGTTGGGATTGCCGAAGGCGTTGCGCGTCACGTGGTCGGGATACAGCATGCCGAGGCGGCTGTTGTGAAGGCAGACCGTCCAGCAGGAGACCCGCAGACCGGTCGCGTCGCGTCCCCTGGTCAGCGCCTCCAGCATGTCGCCGCGCTCGGTGACATTCTCCGCCATCAGCGGCCGGATCAGCTTGTCCTGCCACAGGCTCTCGTCCGGCCGGAAGTAGACCGTCCCGTCCTCGGGAAAATAGGCCTTTTGCTGCGGGCTGCGCGGCTGCAGGAAGCGGCCGGCATGATAGGAGGTCGCCATGCTGATCGTGTTGAGGCCTACCCTGTTGCGAAGCTCGGCGGCAATCGCATCGAGCCCCTGGTCCTGGATATCCCAGGGGTAAGTCCACATGGAAAGGTGCATGGCGCGCTCCGCTCAAGTCTGTCCACTTTATAGAACATGTGTCCATAATGGTGTCCAGAGTGACTTTGGCGCGCTCAGGCCTTTTGCTGTTCCTTGTCAGATGTCGACGACAAGGCCCTTGGCTTTCAGCACCGGCGCCAGATTGCTGACCTCGATGACCGATTTGCCCGCCTTGTAGGCGGCGATATAACCGGCTTCGGCATCTTCGCGAGCCTGCGACAGCCGGGCGGCTTCCCGGGCTTCCTGCCTGCGCACGACCACCAGCCCGTCGGCATCGCCGACGATGATATCGCCGGGATTGATGATTTCGCCGCCGACGATGATCGGGTCGTTCACCGCCGCAATGGTTTCCTTCACCGTGCCCTTGATGCAGACGCTGAGCGAGAAGACGGGGAAACCGAGTTCCCGCAACTGCAGCGTGTCGCGCACGCCGGTGTCGGTGACGAGACCGCCGATGCCCTTGGCAAGGCAGGCATTGGCAAGCACGTCGCCGAAGGATCCGGCCTCTTCGTATTCGCCGGCCGAGACGACGATGATATCGCCGGGCTTTGCATAGTTGATAGCGAGCTGCAGCATGATGTTGTCGCGCGGCGCACATTTGACCGTGAATGCCGGGCCGCACAGTTTCATGCGGTAGTCGACGGGCTTGAGGCGGGAGGAAAGTGCGCCGCGGCGCCCCTGGGCTTCGTGGATGGTCGCCGGCGAAAATTTCGAAACGGCCTCGATGTCAGCTTTGCTGGGCCGTTCAGCGATGTCTTTTATATGAATCATGGGTGCCTCACATCGTTGGTAGACGGCGGGCAAATCCCGCCGTCTTGTCTCGGTTGAATGTCTTCGGGAGGTTCCGAGACCGGTCGGTCTACGGGATCGGGTCGAATTTCAGCTGCGCGAGCGGCACGACTTTGTCGGTGCGGGTCATCTTGTACTCGGTGTTCGGGCCGAGCCACTTGTCCCAGATCTTGTTGATTTCACCGGACTCGTCGAGCTTGTGCAGGATCTCGTTGATCTTGGCGGTCAGCGCCGGCTGATCCTTGGCCATGCCGATGCCGATCGGCTGATAGAGCATCGGCTCCTCGATCATCCGCATTTCCTTGCCCTTGCTCTTCGATTCATTGACGAACTTGGTCGTCGTCATGGTGTTGGCGACCATGCCGCGCGCCTTGCCCTGCTGGACGGCGAGGTAGGCCGAAGCGGTATCCTGGAAGGTCAGCGGGTCGGATTTGTTGAGCTTGATCGACATTTCCGAGGTCGAGCCCTTGGTCGAAGCGATGCGCTGGCCGGCGTAATCGGCCTTCGACTTGCCGGCATCGTCGGCCGGCACGATCAGCATCTCCTTGGCGAGATAATAGGGATCGCTGAACTGGATCTGCTCGGCGCGGCTCAGCGTATAGGCAAGGTTGGCGACGGTGATGTCGACGCGGCCGAGCTTGACCTCCGGCACGCGGGCTTCGACCGAAACCGGCTTGATCTCGGCCTTGACGCCCAATTCCTTGGCGATGGCGCCGCAGAGATCGACGTCGAAGCCGGCCATTTCGCGGGTCTTCGGATCCGGCGAAGCGAAGGGAGGAACGTCGGCGAACGTCGCGCAGCGCAGGGTCTTGGCCGACATGATGGTGTCGAGCTGATCGGCTTTCGCGGGCAAGGCGGCTGCCAGGCCGGCAAATGCGACGGTGAGGCTTAAGTATTTCCAGTTCATTGCTGTTCTCCTTTGTTTTTGGTGGTTGGTATCAATGCCTGAGATCAGCGAGGAAACGCTGAGCCCGGGGATGGGCCGGATTTTTGAAGAAGTCCTCGGGAGTTGCCGTTTCGATGATCTGGCCGGCATCGATGAACCAGATCCGGTCGGCGACATCGCGCGCAAAACCCATTTCGTGGGTGACGCAGAGCATGGTCATGCCTTCGGCGGCCAGGCTCTTCATGACCGCGAGCACTTCGCCGACCATTTCGGGATCGAGCGCGCTCGTCGGTTCGTCGAACAGCATCACCGGCGGTTCCATGGCAAGCGCACGGGCGATCGCCACCCGCTGCTGCTGACCGCCAGACAGCTGCCCGGGATAGGCGCGGGCCTTGTCGGCGAGGCCGACCCGATCGAGCAGCTTGAGGGCCTTTTCATGCGCGATACCGGGCGCCACGCCCTTCACCCGGATCGGCGACATCGATACGTTCTCGGCGACCGAAAGATGCGGAAACAGGTTGAAGTTCTGAAACACGAAGCCGATCCGGCTGCGCATCGCATTGAGCGCCTTTGCCCGCATCGAGGCATGAATATCTTGTCCGTCCAGCGTGATCGATCCGCTGTTGATCTCCTCAAGACGATTGATCGTGCGGATCAGCGTCGATTTTCCCGAACCGGACGGTCCGCAGATGACCACGACCTCGCCGCGCGCCACCTCGGCGTCGATATCCTTCAGAACCGGATAGTCGCCATAGCTCTTGCAGACCCGTGAAAGCCGGATCGTCTGCGATTCCTGCATTGAAACGGACATGGTCATAGCTGCTCCGATACGATTTTCGACGGCGTGACCACGGCGGCGGGGACGTTGAGAAGTCCCGCACGCCGCCGCGTGATGCGCCGCTCGAGGCGATTTGCGAAGTAGGTCAGCGTCCAGCAGATGGCGAAGTAGACGATCGCCAGGATGAGGAAGACCTGGAAGGGCTGCGTCAGCAGCTGGTTGTTGACCTGGCTTGCGGCAAAGGTCAGGTCCGGCACGTTGATCACGTAACCGAGCGTCGTATCCTTGATCGTCGAGACGAAGGTGGAGAGGATGCTCGGGATCATGTTGTAGAGCGCCTGCGGCAGGATGATGTAGCGCATTGCGCCGATATAGCTGTGGCCAAGCGCCCGCGCCGCATCCATCTGGCCGGGACCGAGCGCGACGATGCCGGCTCTGACGACTTCGCTCAAAAACGCGCTCTGATAGACCACGAGCGTCGTCAGCATGGTGACGAAGCTCGGCACGTCGGCGCCGGTCAGCAGCGGAACCAGGAAATAGCTCCACAGAATCAGCATCAAGAGCGGCACGCCCCTGGTGAAATAGACAAGGGCGGTGACCGGCCAGCGCAGCAGCGGCGATTTGGAGAGCCGCGCCATTGCAAACAGGATGCTGATCGGAAAGGCGAGAGCGATGCTGAGCGCCGACAGGATCAGCGTATTGGCGAGCCCGCCGAGCGGTCCGTTCGGATATTGGCCGATCAGGAGTAGCAGCCAGTAGTCGCGGACGATGGCGATCATGTCGTGGATCATGCGCGCGCACTCCTGGCAGGATCGGCGCGCATCGACAGATAGGCGCCGATGCTCATGATCACGAGCGAGAAGAAGAGGTAGAGAACCGTGCCGATCAGGTAGATCTCGAAGGTGCGGAAGCTGAGGTTTTCAATTTCCTTGACCGCATGGGTCAGTTCCGACGCGCCGATGACGACGGCGAGGCTGCTGTTCTTGAACAGGGAGACACTGTGATTGATGAGCGGCGGCAGCGCGTTGCGCACGCCCTGCGGCATGATGACGAAACGCATCGCCGAGACGTAACCGTGGCCGAGAGCGCGGGCTGCCTCCATCTGGCCGGGACCGACCGAGCGCACGCCCGAACGAAGGTCTTCGCTGAAATAGGCCGCCTGGCAGAGCCCGAGCCCGATCACCGCGAAGATCGCCTCGGCATTGTGGCTTGCGAGCCAAGTCGCCACCCCGTTCGGCATCAGGGTGAAAATCCCGAAATACCACAGCATCAGCTGAACCAGGGTGGGGACGTTGCGGTGGTAGGATACGTAAGCGGCGACCAACGGATCGCCGAAGCGGAAGGGCGACAGGCGCACAGCCAGCAGCAGCAGTGCGAGCGCCATCGCCAGAGACCAGGACCCGGCATAGATGATGAAGGTCATCTCGATGCCATGCAGCAGCATGGCCGCATATTCGGGATTCCCCAGGATTGCCGAAAGGTCGAAGCCGCTCACGAGCCTGGCTCCCCGGATGGAGCCGTCTTCGGCTGCGGCCTTGCGGTCTGCAGGCCGCCCATGACCTGTAGCGTCGGCGTGATCTCCATATGTCCGATGTTGACGGCAACGGGAGCCGATATGGCGAAGGCGATCGCGTCGGCGATATCGGCCGCTTGAGGCAGTTCGAAACCGTCGATGAACTTTTCCCGGATGCTCGGATCATCGCCGTGGACGTGATTGAAAATATCGGTGGCGACACGGCCGGGGCAGATTTCGGTGACCCGCACCCGTTTGCCGAACGCGTCGATGCGCAGCTGGTTGGACAGCATGCTCACGCCGGCCTTGGTGGCGTGATAGGAGGAGTTGCCGCCGAAATTATAGGCGCCGGCGATCGACGAGATATTGATGACATGCCCGCGGTCGCGCGCCACCATGCCCGGCACCACCAGGCGGCAGATGTGCAGAACCGCGCGGAGATTGACGTCGACGAGGAGGTCGATATCGCTCTCGTCGGCTTCGAGGAACTTCTTCGGCCGGTCGACGCCGGCATTGTTGACGAGAATGTCGAACTCCACCCGGCCTGCGAGCGCGGCCATCCCCGCCCGGTCGGTCACATCGATGGCATGGGCAATACAGCCCGTACGCTCGGCCAGCTGCTGCAGCGCTTCAGCGCTGCGGGCAACGGCATGGACCTCGATATTCTCCCGGCGAAGCCGCTCAACCACGGCTGCGCCGATCCCGGAGGATGCGCCGGTCACCAATGCGGTCTTGTAATCGGAGAATGGCATTGTCGTTCCCTTGTGGTTGATTGAGACAGTAGCGAAGCTTTAACCCCTTGCCTAAGACCGATTATCTCTGGAGCAATAAGCAACGGTTATGGAGCCGGCGCGGTCTGCCGAAGAAGAGAAAGCGGCGATGCCGGTATTCTCTCGCGGCCCCGCTTCAGGCCGCGCCGCGTTGCAAAAGCAATGCGCCTCTGCAAACATGCCATCCGCAGATCAGAATGGTACCCCCGATCCCCATGGACATCAGACGCCTCAAATCTTTCATCGTGATCGTCGACAGCGGCAGCATCACGCGCGCGGCGGATCTCTTGCATATCGCCCAGCCGGCTCTCAGCCAGCAGCTCGCGGCGCTGGAAGAGCATTTCGGCCACAAGCTGCTGATCCGCAGCCAGCAGGGCGTCAGCATGACCGATGCCGGGCACGCGGTTTATCGCCATGCGCAGATCATCCTTCGGCAGATGGAGCAGGCGCAGGCCGATGCATCGGCGGCGGGCAATTCGCTTGCCGGGCGCGTCTCGGTCGGCCTGGTGCCATTCAGCAGTGCGGCGACGCTCTCCGTCGATCTGCTGGCGGAAACCCGGAAGCGGCATCCCGGTATTCTGCTGCACCTGACAGAAAGCGTCGGCCAGACCTATAGCCAGATGATCATGAACGGCCGGCTGGAGATGGCGCTTCTGCATGGAACCGGACCGATCAAAGGCGTGCGCTTCGAACCGATCCTGAGCGAAGAGTTTTTTCTGGTCGCCCATCGCGACTTTGCCATCGAAGCGGATACGAAACCCGTTGCGGTCACCGCTCTCGACGGCATACCGCTGCTCCTGCCGCCGGCCTATAACTTCGTCCGCCGCGCGGTCGACACTGCCTTCACCCGCACACGCACCAATTTGAAGGTCGTGGCGGAGGTCGAGATCGTGCGCACGCTCGCCCGCGCGGTCGGCAGCGGCCTCGGCGCGACGATCATGCCGAAGGCGATTGCCGATCGCATCGTCTCGGAATCGAGCGAGCCGCTGATCTGCCGGCTGGTCTCGCCGCGGATCGAAGAAACCCTGTCGCTTTGCGTTTCCGACCAGAATCCCCTGTCGGAACCGGCCCTTGCCGTCCGCGACATCCTTCTGGAATTGACGGCGCGGCTGAAGGGTTAAAAGCGGTCAGCGCATCTCCTTGCAGAACTGGGCGATACGCGCGCAGCCTTCCCCGAGCTTTTCCATGCTTGTCGCGTAGGAAATGCGAAAGAAGGGGCTCATTCCGTAAGCCGCGCCTTGCACAGTCGCGACATGATGCTCCTCAACCAGACCCATGACAAAATCGACGTCGGTCTCGATCTTTCGGCCGCCCTTGCTGGTCTTGCCGATCAGCTCCGATATGTTGGGATAGATATAAAAGGCGCCTTCGGGCCGATGGCAGCGCAGCCCTTCCACCTCCGACAATTTGTCGAGGACGAAGTCGCGTCGCGTTTTGTAGATCGCCGCCCGCTCATTCAGCAGGTCTTGGGGCCCGTCCAGCGCCGCGGTCGCTGCCGCCTGGGTCAGCGTCGCGATACCGCCGCCATTCTGGCCGTTGACGTTGCTGATAGCCGAGATCAACTCTTTCGGGCCGGCGCAGAAGCCGAGCCGCCAGCCGGTCATGGCGTAAGCCTTGGAGACGCCGTTCATCGTCAGGACGCGGTCGTATAGTCTCGGCTCGACTTCCGCAATCGTGCAGAACTGGAAGTCGTCATAGACCAGGTGTTCGTAGATATCGTCGGTCATGATCCAGACGTTGGGATGGCGCAGCATGACCTCGGCGATAGCGGCCATCTCCGCCCGGGAGCAGGCTGCGCCGGTGGGATTGTTCGGGAAATTCAGGAAAAGCCATTTGGTGCGAGGCGTGATCGCCGCTTCCAGATCCTCCGGGCGAAGCTTGAAGCCGGTCTGCTCGTGGCAGGGCACGGCAACCGGCACGCCGCCGGCGAATTTGACGATGTCGGCGTAGCTGACCCAGGAGGGCGTCGGGATGACGACCTCGTCGCCCGGATTGCAGGTCGCCAGCATGGCATTGAAGATCACCTGCTTGCCGCCACCGGAGACGACGATCTGGCTGGCATCATAGTCGAGATTGTTGTCGCGCTTGAACTTTTCGATGATGGCGGATTTGAGCGCCGGCGTGCCGTCCATCGGCGGATATTTCGTATCGCCGGCAAGTGCAGCCGCATGGGCCGCCTCGATCGCATGCGCCGGGGTGGGGAAATCCGGCTCGCCGGAGGAGAGGCTGACCACCTTGATCCCTTTGGCCGCCAATTCCCGGGCGCGCTGGGTCATGGCGGCGGATGCTGAAATGGAGACGTTTTTCAGTCGGTCGGCGATGACGGACATTGACATGGTCCTTCGATGAGGGATTGAAACGAGAGACCGCCCGCAGGCGATCGGAATTGCGTTATTCGGCGAGTTCGGCGGCAGGTGCGAGGGTGGCGCCCGTGGCTTCGATTTCACCGCGCACGATGCCGGCGAGCTCGAGGGCGCCCGGTGTGTCGCTGTGGACGAGAATGGAGCGTGCCGGCATGGCGATCACCGCACCGTCGATCGACTCGACGCTGCCGTCGACGAGGAATTTCCGCACACGGGCGCGTACGGCGGCTTCGTCCTTGATGACGGCTCCGGGCAGCCCACGCGTGACAAGCTTGCCGCCGGCGTCATAGGCCCGATCCGCGAGGAAAAGCGCTAGCGTTTTCAGGCGCGCGCGTTTCGCCGCCTGCTCGATCTCGCTGCCTGACGTGACGAAAACGACGAGATTGGCGTCGACGGCCGCGATCGCATCCATCATCAGATCGGCAAGGACCGAGTCGCGGTTGACCATGTTACCCATGGCCGCATGGAAGCTGATATGGGAGACGGCGACCCGCTCGGCTCTGGCAATCGCCATCAGCGCGCCGAGCTGGTAGAGCATCTGCTGGCGAAGCTCGTCCGCCTGAAAGGGGATTTCGCGCCGGCCGAAGCCCAGCCGGTCGGGCAGGCCGGGATGGGCGCCGATGCCGACGCCATTCTGCTTTGCCAGCCGCACCATGCGCCCCATCGTATCGGGGTCGCCGCCGTGGAAACCGCAGGCGATATTAGCCGAGGAGACGATCTTCATCATCGCTTCGTCATCGCACAGCCGATAGGGACCAAATCCTTCGCCCATGTCGGAATTCAGATCGATCTTCATCCGTTCCTCCTCTTGCCTCCCTTAGGCCATAGCCTTCAGGGCACGCTTGACCATCCCGGATGTCAGCCTGACATCCTCGACGTAACGGGCGGCGGCCTGTTCGACCGCGCGCGCTTCCGCATGCGTCGAGCGGACGAATTTCAGGCGGGCGCCGATGCGGGCCTGACCGAGCCGCCAGAGGTCGCATTCGATCACGCCGGCGATCTTCGGATAGCCGCCGGCGGTATTCGCATCGCTCATCTGCACGATCGGTTCGCCGCCGGGCGGAACCTGGATCACGCCGGGCACGACGCCATGAGAGCGCATCTCGATGGTGGCGGTCGGCGTGATCGGCTCGCCGGACAGGCGGTAGCCCGTGCGATCGCTACGCGAGGAAATCCGCCAGATCTGGCTCCAGAAGGCTTCGCCGTCTCCGGCGAAAAGACCATGCTCGCCGGCAGGCAGGGCGCGGATCGGCAGCACGCCATCGACGGGCGCCGGGAAGATCTCACGCAGTGCCACGGCCGGCTCGATGACAGCGAGGCCCGTGGCCGGCAGCATGGCAATCTCCAAGTCCTCGCCGACCGCGATCCGATCGCCCTTCGCCAGCGGCCGGCCGGCATTGCCGCCGAAACCGCCGCGCAGCGACGTGCTGCGCGACCCCATGACAACTGGAATATCCAGCCCGCCGCCGACCGAAATATAGGCGCGCGCCAGCTGCGGGGGCTGCTTCAGTTCGAGAACCTGTCCGGGCTCCGCCATATAGGCGCACCAAGGAATGAGTTCCGATCCGTCCAGATGAGGATGACCGTCGGTGCCGGTCACGGCAAAGACGGTGCGCCGCTCGAAACGCAGGCTGAACGGGAAGGTCTGCACCTCGAACACAGCCGCATTCTCGTCATTGCCGACGAGAATATTGCCGATCCTGACCGCCAGCGGATCCATCGCGCCGCTCGCCGACACGCCGATATCACGATAGCCGGGGCGTCCCATATCCTGCACCGTGTTGAAAGGGCCGCTTTCGCAAATCTCGATCATAGCTCGATCCTTGCAGGCAGGAACCGCACCGTATCTCCGGGCGCCATCATGGCGGGGGTCGGCGAGCTCGGGTCGAACATCTCAAGCGTCGCGAAGCCGATGGAGTTCCAGCCATTGGGACCGGTCAGCATGGCGACGCCGGTCTGCATGCCGCCGATGGTCACGCAGCCCTTCGGCATCTTCAGCGACGGCACGGTCTTTCGCGGCATGTAGATGCGCGGATCGAGGCCATGCAGATAGCCGAAACCCGGCGCACTGCCCAAGGCGAAGACACGGTAGGTCGCTTCATGATGGATGCGGACGACCTCGCGGCCGCTTAAGCCCGAGAGATCGCAAAGGGCCGGAAGATCGCTCGCATATTCGCCGCCGTAGTGGACGGGAATCTCGATGGTCTTGCCGTTGAGATCGATGCTCTGCGCATTCTCCCATGCGTCCAGCAGCCGCGCGACCACCGCATCGGGATATTCGGGCGTCTCCCTGAATATCACCAGCAGATTGGTCATCCCGGGAATGTCTTCGGCAATATCAGGCCAGCCCTTCACCGTTCGGGACAGAGCCCAGATCCGCCGCTGTGCGACAAGATCGAAATCGCCTGGCGCCTCGAGCAGGAAGGATCTGGCCCCGATTGCGGAAACCCGCGCCCGGCTTTGGGTGGCCGGAACGATTTCGCGTTGCGGTGCATGTCTGTTCGTCGTGGCGATCATGATGGCAGCTCGATTTCGAACAGAGGGTCGCCGAAGCTGACCAGGGCGCCGGGCTCGGCGAGCAGCCTGGTCAAAACACCGGAATGGCCGGCGCGAAGGGGAAGCAGCACATGTGCTACCCTGACGAAGCCGAGGACATCGGCATCGGATATGGAGCGCGGCAGAGTTTGGGGCGTGACGGCGGCGGCCGGATGTCCGGCGCAGAAATGCCCCGCCAGCGGCGCCTTCACGACGAAAGGTGCAGAGTTCGAAGCGCGGGGTGTGGCTTCGCTCGAACCGATCCGGGCGCCGCCCTCCCCCGACATGAGGATACGAAGCTGCCCGTTCGGCCGGGAGATTTCGAGGCCCGCCACGCCGGCGGCCGTCAGCGCGTCGGTGAGGAATGCGATGGTTGCGGGATCGCTGAAGTCGATGGCGCTCATGCCGCCGTCCTCCGCAGCTTCAGCCATTGCTCGAGATAATGGATATCGGTCTCACCGCGCGCGAATGCGTGATCCTCGAACAGGGCGCGCAGGAGGGGGATATTGGTGGCGATGCCCTCGATCTCGGTGCCGGCAAGCGCCTCGCACATTCTTGCCATTGCTTTCGCGCGCGTCGGCGCGTGAACGATCAGCTTGGCGATCAGCGAGTCGTAATAGGGCGAGACCCTGTAACCGGGATGAATATGCGTATCGACGCGGATGCCTGGCCCCTCGGGGAAAGCAAGATGAGTGACGACGCCTGCCGACGGCAGGAAGGTGTCGGGATTCTCGGCATTGATGCGGCATTCGAAAGAGTGGCCTTCGCAACTCACATCGCCTTGGGCGAGCTTTAGAACGTCGCCTTGGGCCGCCTTTATCTGCGCCTGGACGATATCGACCCCGCTCGTCAGTTCGGTGACGGGATGCTCGACCTGAAGCCGCGTGTTCATCTCGATGAAATAGAAAGCGCCGTCCTCATAGAGGAATTCAAAGGTGCCGACGCCGCGGTAGCCGATCTGACGGCAGGCCTGGACGCAAGCCATGCCGACCGGTTGAATGATATCGGGCGCGATCCCGGGCGCCGGCGCTTCTTCCACCACTTTCTGATGGCGGCGCTGCATCGAGCAATCCCGGTGACCCAGCCACACGGCATTGCCGTGATCGTCGCAAAGAACCTGGATCTCGATGTGGCGCGGATGCTGGAGGAATTTCTCCATGTAGAGCGAGGGTGAGCCGAAGGCCTTGCGCGCCTCTTCGCGCGTCAGCGCGATCGCTTCATGCAGTTGATCGGCCTTCAGCACGACGCGCATGCCGCGTCCGCCGCCGCCGCCGGACGCCTTGACGATGACCGGATAGCCGATCTCCAGCGCGATGCGCTCGATTGCTTCAGGGTCGTCGGGCAGCGCGCTGTCGGGACCGGGAACGCAGGGGACGCCGGCCACCATCATCGCGCGTTTTGCCGCGATCTTGTCGCCCATGGTCGCGATCGATGACGCCGTTGGACCGATGAAAGTCAGTCCGGCCCTTTCGACGGCGTCGGCGAATGCGGTGTTCTCAGACAGGAAACCGTAACCGGGATGGATGGCGCCGGCGCCGGTTAGGCGTGCGGCGAGAAGAATGGCATCCTGATTGAGATAGCTCCTGCCCGCAGCCGACGGGCCAATGCACAGAAAATGGTCTGCCGTCTTGATGTATGGCGCTTGCCGGTCCGCGTCGGAGCAGATGGCGACCGTCTTCAGGCCGAGTTCGCGGCAGGCGCGCTGAATCCGGCCGGCGATCTCGCCGCGATTAGCGATGAGAACGGTGTCGAAACGGCGCCCTGAAGCGGCGGATTGTTCCGAGGTTTTCGGCATCAGGCAATCTCCGCCAGCAGGTCGCCGGTCTCGACCTCGCCATTGTCGATATCGGTGAGATGCGTGATGCGCCCCGACCGCGGCGCGGCGATCGTGTTGAAGACCTTCATTGCCTCGATGATGAACAGGGTCTGCCCCTCCGCCACCGCGTCGCCGATCGCCACGAATGGCGGCTCGCCGGGCGCCGGCGCCCGATGCAGAACGCCGAAGACGGGCGCCTTCACCGCATGGAAGGTTTTCTCGGTGCTCGAAGGCGCATCGGAGACGAGGTCTATCGTCGATTCCGGCTTTTGCGAGGTCTCGGCAACGCCTGCCTCTGCCGGCGACATGCGAAAAATCCGAACCGTCACGTCTTTTTCCGTCACGGTCAGCTCGGTAATATTCGATCGTCCGACAAAGTCGATCAGCGTCTTGATCTTCGAGAGGTCCATGTGCGTGCTCGGAATTTCAAATTCCACCGCGCATAGCTGAAGTCTCAGATCGCCCGGCGTTGTGATTTTCGTAGCACGACGTATGGGCTGATGGGGTCAGACGAAGTTTTGATGGAGCGCAATCCGCGCCCTATCGGGACATGTCGCCGAAAGCCCGCGAATTTCCCTCGTCGGCGGGCGCGACCGCCGGAAACTTCCAACGAGAACGGATCGTTCGGTAATTCTCGCTCTCGATTGGATTAGAACTCGCAAGCATCGTCGCAGTTTGTTGTCAGTCGCATCGGATAGCGCGATCGAAAAACGGATTACGCATTAGGCTGTAGCTGGCGAAGTCGTAGACCGCCAATCAGCTATCGAGGCGATCGCTCGAAAATCAGACGACTTTGAATCCTTCTTTGGCGTCTTGAAACTTGCCGTTCAATTCTACGGCAACCCACAAGACTGTCTTCATCGGAGCGCCCAGCTCTGGTTTGGCAACCACCATCAAAAAATCATCTGTAATTGTAGTATGCCCATCAATCGACACCTTTATTTCTGAGATTTTATTACTACCTTTTTTATCCTTCGATATATATACATCGAGATCTTTGTTACTAAAGCCATGGCCCACGATTTTGAAATTCTTGTTGGCAAATAACGGAGCCTCCACGGGATCCGGGTCTAAACTATCAATTTTAACCTCTACTTCAGCCTTATCCTCGGACATGTTGACCTCCCTGGTCCGTGCCTATCTGTAGATCAATCACTATCGCCTGATCTGCGAGGTATGAATCCGCCCGATCTTGACATCACGCCGCCGGACCGGGACAGAGCGCCGCCCGATCGGGACATTCCGCCGCTCGCCATTCCCCTGGGATCGGTCGAAACCTCGGCCGAGAGCAGGATTTGCTCAAGGGTTCCCGTTTCGGCATCGAGTCTCATCGAAAGATCGGCTTTGTCATAGATCCAGACCCTCATCTCCCTAGCGAGAGCTCCAATTTGGGAACCGAGACCCGTTCGGGCACTTGAACCGGGGGACCGAGACAAGCTGTCATACCTGAGGGAGCTCGGAGGGGGGCCATCGGGATCCGCGCCGGAGCCGTGTACAATGAAGATTGCTGGGCGCCCCAGTTCAACGAAAACTCCCTCGAAAGAGAAGGCATAGATTCGCGCGAGAGTGGCCTCGTCCGAACCAAGCTGACGCCTCAGAAAATTGTTTCTGCCTGTTTTCGGTATCTTAAGAGACCGATAAACGCTGCCTCTAATGATCAGATCGCTGAGTTCACGCCCAAAAAGATATACCGCTGATACTCCGAGTAAGGTTTCTTCGTCTGCCACGACTGCCTCCATCTACCTGATTATTGACCGATGCCTGATCTCGACAGCAGAACTTTCTCGCGAAAGGTCATCTTCGGAAGCGCCAGATAATCTATCGGCAGCAACGTCCGCGCGGAGTGAACATGACTGTGATGCTCGCCGCCTTTGAGGTGCGGGCCAGCGTGCATCTCACCGATCGCCCGTCGCCTGAAGTTCCGACTGATGATCCGTGCGAACTGGCCGCCACTTTCGTCCTGATCAATCGCGAGCATCGTTCTCGCGACGTCGCCGTAATCGAGAAAGTCGGGAGCGAGTGCCCACAAGGTTTCCGCCAGATATGTGCCGACGATGTCGCGTGCATCGAGCAGCGCTTCGACAAAACCATCCGAGTCCAGCGCGAAAGCACGGTCGAAAGCATGCTGCACCGGCGCCTCGGCAGCCGGATCGAACTCGGCGACATCTGCCAGATCTTCTACCGCATGGGAGATCAAGCCGCGCGCCACCAGACTCTCATGAAAGATGTCGACGAGGATGTCGAAAATCGCACCGGTGAGCGGCTGCGAAAGCTCGTGCTCGTCCTTCCACCCACGCGCGAACTCAGCCATCGTCCGTTTGTTGTTTGCCGACCGTATCTGGCGATGCGGCGAAAATTCCGAAAAGCGTGACAGGCGGTTTGCGCGGTAGAGATTACCGCGCGTCTCCACGAGAACATTGGCGATCACCGACGGAAAATGCATGGCCGCGATCAGCGACGCGCAGTCGGAGAAGGCCTCCTGAAAACCAAGATATTCGGGATACTCGGCTCCGGGGCGCGGCACGCCCAGGACGCTGAAGATGATCGCGTGCCCCACCTCATGCGCGATGACGTCGAAATCCAGGCTGAAGGGAAGGACGTGGCCGTCGTCCTCGAACTGGCTGCCGACTTCGAGGAAACCATAGCCGTACTGTGCGTTGTCCCAGCGCGGCAGGATCGAGATCTCCAGACGGTCATAGTGATCATGAAAATGCCAGGTGAGCGGCTGGCCGAGATAGCGCTCCCACACATCCAGCGTGAATCGCACGCATCCAAAAACATGCGCGGCTTCGAAGCCAGCCATCGAAGGTCGGAGATAGTCGAAATTGCCGCGCCGATCCGGGATGGCCGGCTCAAGGATTTTTCCGGTCCACGGCGGCAGATACATGTACGGCGTTCCGAGCGGCCCGCAGTTTACACCGTAGGGACCGGTCTTGCCGACTGGCTCCACCACAAACATGCGATCGTCGGCCGGACCAGCTGTCAGGCTGGCCAGCGGAGACGACACTTCGATAATCTCGGGAGTGGACCGAGCATCTTCAAACGGAGGCTGTACAAAAAGTCTGAACCGGGTGCCCATCCGCTCCCCCTCAAAAGACTTTTATGATTGCCATTTTAAGTTGATCCTCGGCGCTCGCGAGAATTTTAGCAAGTAGTGAAATAGTATTAGAGCCGGCTACCAAATGTTCGAGGCGTTATTCAGACAGCTCAACCAAGCTTGAATAACGCGGGTGACTGCGAATGGGATCGAGGTCGGAATCATTCTTGAACCATAGCCGCATCTCGATGCCGACTTGAGGCATCCAGACCTCGAGCAAGTCTATCGCCCGCTCAATCTCGCCAAGCAGTGCATAGGTGCAGGCGGCATTGTACTGAATGTTTATATCGTCGGGATCTGTCGCCAGAGAGCGGGCCAACCATTCCAGAGCCCGATCGCGAACACCGAGAAAGGCGAGCACCGTCGCTCCCAGGCAGGCAACATTGGCATTCTCCGGATGCAGCCGCAGTTCTTCCTCCGCCTTTTTCAACGCGATCCGCGCATAGCTGCTGGCCTTGTCTATTTGTCCGAGCGAACGAAGGACGTTCACAAGCATGATCGGCGCACCATAATCGGCGGGCTTGATTTCCATCGCACGCTGAAAGTGCGTAGCCGCGAGTTTGAATTGACCTTCGGTGACGCAGAATTCGGCGTAGTACCGATTTGCCTCATGACAATTGGCGTCAAGCGACAAAGCCTGTTCGAAGGCAGAAACTGCGTCAGTGCGATCGCCGGCCACCGCCAACGCAAATCCCTTGGCCGCATGGGCCTCCGCCAGATTGGGATCGATCACGAGCGCTGTCGCCGTATTCGCGAGAATGTCCTCCACCGGAATCTCGGCGCCGAACTGAGACCGCAGACGCGCATCGCAAACCGCGATGCCGGCATAGGCGCGGGCATAATTCGGATCCAATTCGATGGCTCTGGCGAAGCTCTGCCTGGCCATTAGATGGTTCGAGCGCGAAGCAATATGGTAGTATTCGCGCCCTCTGAGGAAGTGCGTATAAGCTTCGACGCTCTCTGTCGGCGCTTGCTCGATTGCCTCCTTTTCCTCCGGGAGCAGCTTGACCTTGAGCTGCTCGACAATTGCCTTCGTGATCTCGTCCTGCACTTCGAAGATATCGGTGAGGTCGCGGTCGTAACGCGCGGCCCAGACGTGGCCGTCGCTGGCTGCGTCGATCAATTCGGCATTGATCCTGACGTGGTTGCCGGCCTTGCGGACGCTGCCCTCTACGACATAGGCAACCCCGAGCTCCCTGGCGATGCGCTGCAGGTTTTCGCTCCGGCCTTTCCATGTAAAGACAGTATTGCGGCTCAGTACAAACAGGCCTGAAACATTCGATAGATCAGTGATGATGTCCTCGGTGATGCCGTCGCTGAAAAACTCCTGGGCGGGATCGTCGCTGATGTTGGCAAATGGCAGGATTGCCACGGATGGCTTGTTGACTGGTGCCTGCGTGTGGCCGTTTGCGGCAAACGGCACCCCTTCACGGGAGGCGACATTGCCCCAATCGGCAAAATAGACATGCACCGGACGGGAGATGTTCTTGACGGTCTTTTCGCCCTGGTCTGCGAACTCGAGGCCGAGTTTGTTTCCGACTTCGTGGCGCACCGCCGCCGAACAGGCAATGCCGCCCGGAGCTGCAAGGGCTTGTAGCCGGACCGCCACATTAATGCCGTCCCCATGAAAGTCGTCCGCATCGAAGACGATGTCGCCCAAATTCAAGCCTATTCGAAACGCAAAGTGCCTGTCGGCTGGAAGCCCCATATTGCGCTCCAGCATGCCGCGCTGGATTTCGACTGCGCATCGTGCGGCACTGAGCACGCTACCGAACTCGACCAGGAAACCGTCGCCCATGACCTTGATTATACGCCCGTCGTGGGTCGTGACAGCAGGTTCGAAGAGCTCGCGGCGATGCTGGCGAAGGGCATTAAGCGTCTCCTCTTCGTTTGCCTCCAGGAGACGGCTGTACCCCACTACATCGGCAGCCAGAATAGCCGTCAATCGACGCTCGACAAGCTCTGCGCACATGCCCGTCTCCCCAACGTGCTGGTGGCAATACTATTCAATTCGAGAAACTAGCCAGTAATGTTGCCGGACGATCGTATTACTGACAACTAAAATCTCCCTCTCGTCCGTAAGAACTCCTGGAGAGCTTCGATGTCGCGGATTACGGCAGCGAGAAGTTGCACATGACGCTTCGGCCCGGCGTTTCTGTACGGGATGTGCGAACCGGTTATGCCATCGTCAACCCTTCGGAGGGGCGATGCTTTCCCGCAGGATAAGCTTGCTGCGGATGATGGTGCGCACCGAGACCGGGTTTTGCCTCTGGCCAATGGCGTCGAGCAGCAGTTCCACCGCGGCGCGGCCCATTTCTTCCACCGGCTGTTCGATCGTCGAGAGCGGTGGCGAGGAGAATTCGCAGACGGGCGAACCGTCGAAGGAGACGACGGACAGATCATCGGGAATACTCAAGCCTGCGCGCTTGATGCAGCTGACAAATGAGATGGCCATGTCATCGCTGGTGGCGATGACCGCCGTTGGTTTCTCGTCCAATCCAGCGAAATCGTCTGCCGCCTGCACGCCGATGTCGAAACCGTGCTGATAATCGAGACGACCGCCCGAGCGACGTACGGCCTCCTTCGACAGGCCGGCTGCCTCAAGCGCCTCGAGCACGCCGCCATAGCGCTCGACGTCATGGTAATTGCCTTCAGGTCCTGCAAGATAGAAGAAACGGCGATGGCCCAGCCGGATCAGTTCGGCCGTGACGTCGCGCACAGCCTCGCGGTCGTTGGTGACGACGCTCTGCAGGCCCGCATCGCTCATGTCGAGCAGCATCGAAACGATCGGCAGGCCGGAGTTTGCCAGCGACCGCCCATCGACCTCCGGAAGTTTCGACGACAGGATGATGGCTCCGCGCACGCTGCCTCCGAAGGCGAGGTCGAGAATGTGCCGCTCGGAAATCTCGTCGCGATCGAGGTTGGCGATCATCAGATTGTAGCCGCCCTGGATCAGCGACTTGTTGATGCTCTGCAGAACCTGAGGAATGATCTGTGAGACGCCGTAATAGAGCGATCCGGGCAGGATGATCATGATGATGTTGGATTTGCCGACCCTGAGACCGCGCGCCATCGCATTGGGAGTATAGCCGAGCTGCTTGGCCGCCGCGTTGATCTTGGCGCGCGTCTTCTCGTTGACCCGTCCGGGATTGGCGAGCGCACGGCTGACCGTTGAGATGGCGACACCGGCGAGCCGCGCAACATCGGCCATCAGCGCTCCCGACTGCTCCTCGACGGCCACATCCTTGTTTTTATTCACGTTTGTTTCATTCTCCCGGATGCTTCGATTTGCAACTCTAAGACAGCCGGCGATCTATAGCAAACGTTTGCCAAAAATCGCTTGCGTAAAAAACCAGCTTGATTATCATCTGGGTCATGGCAAACGATTGCCATTCCTTAATGCGTTGAAAATTCATGATTTATCGAATGTGGAACCGCTCTTCCGCAGACGGGTAGGTCATGCCTTTAGAAATGGATGGATTATGGCTACTGGCGACAGGCTCCGCTTCGGCGTCGATCTCGTGACGTTCTTCGATCCCGGCTTCTGGAGTGTCGATAGCCATGACGCAATCATCGACTATGCGCGCGCCGAACCGCGCGCCTTCTGGGACAAGATTCTCGACAGCGTCCAGGCCTCCGGCGTCACAGGCGTCGAACTGACCTTCTCTCCCTTCAACTGGCAGGATGCCATCAAGACCTATGGTTCCGTCGACGCTTTCGCCGCCGAGCTGGCAAAACGCGGCCTGACGCTCTGCAGCGGCTTCTTCGCGGAACTGGAGGCGGCCGGCGACTTCGCCGAGCCCGAGGCCCAGCGCGCGCTGATCGACAAGGCGGAACGCTATGCCGACTTCCTGAAAGCCTGCGGCAGCGACATCATGGTGATCGGCGCCCCGCTTCGCCAGACGCTCGGCGCCCAGCCGGTGCAGTTTTATGATTTCGACCGCGCCAAGGTGATAGCCGATTTTCTGAACCGGCTCGGCGCGACCCTCTATGCCAGGGGCGTGCGGCTGGCGCTGCACACCGAGGCGCACTCGATTTTCGCCGCCGCGCGTGACGTCGATCTGCTGATGCTTCTGACCGACCCGGCCTATGTGCATATGTGCCCGGACACGGCCCATATCATCGTTGCCGGCTCCGATCCCGTCCAACTCGTCGATCGCCACCACGAGCGCATGATCATCACCCATTGGAAGGATGCGATCGGGCCCATGCCCGCCGACACGCCGATCGACAAGCACATCCACGATCGCCACCGCCCCTATTTCTGCGGCTTCGGCCTTGGGCGGGTCGACTGGCCGGCCTGGATCCGGCTGCTGCGCGACCGGGCCTATGAAGGTTGGGCAATTCTAGAACTCGATGCCGCGCCGGATCCCGTCCGCGACATCGCCAACGGGCTCACGCTCGTCCGGCAGGCGCTCCTGCCGATCTATCGCTGACAATGATTCCCAAGACAACGAACGCCCCGCAAAGAGGGTATTTTCACGAGGTGGAACAATGAAGACAATGATGAAGCTTTTTCTTGCCGGTGTGGCATTCGCCGGTCTCTTCGCTTCGGCGCATGCCGAGGACAAACCGACAATCGAGATCATGTCGTCCTGGACGTCGGGCGGCGAAGCGGCAGCCCTCAACGTCATCAAGACCGAGTTCGAAAAGCGCGGCGGCGTCTGGAAGGATTCCTCGATCGCCGGCTTCGGCGCCGCCGATGCCGCCTTCCAGAACCGCATCGTCGCCGGCGATGCGCCCGGCGCCAAACAGGGCGTCATCGGTCTTGCGGCTGCGGATTTCGTCAGCCAGGGCCTGTTCAACCCGATCGACGACGTCGCCGGTGCCGGCAAATGGGCCGACGTCCTGCCGAAATCGATCACCGATCTCATTTCCTATGACGGCAAGGTCTATCTCGCGCCGACCGGCGCCCATGGCGAAAGCTGGGTCTTCTATTCCAAGGAGGCCTTCGGCAAGGCCGGCATCGCCGAGGAGCCCAAGAGCTGGGACGAGTTCTTCGCCGACTTCGACAAGCTGAAGGCTGCCGGAATCGTTCCCGTTGCCTGGGGCGGCCAGCCCTGGCAGCAGACCAAGGTCTTCAACATGATCCTGCTCTCGCAGGTCGGGATCGAGGGCTTCCTGAAGATCTATGTCGACAAGGACAAGAGCCAGGCCTCCATTGACGGCGTGAAGAAGACCCTCGAAATTCTCGGCAAGCTGCGCGGCTATGTCGATGCGGGTGCCTCTGGCCGCAACTGGAACGACGCGACGGCGATGCTGATCACCGCCAAGGCCGGGGTGCAGTTCATGGGCGATTGGGCAAAGGGCGAATTTACTGTCGCCGGCAAAGAGCCGGGCAAGGATTATGGCTGCATGATCGTGCCGGAGTCCAAGGGCATGGTCTATATCGCCGATTCCCTCTGGTTCCCGAAGACCGGCAATGCCGCGACCGACAAGGCGCAGAAACTTCTCGCCGAAGTCGTCATGGATCCGGCAGTGCAGGTCGAATTCGCCTTGAAGAAAGGCTCGGTTCCGATGCGCACCGACGTCGACAAGTCGAAGCTTGATGTCTGCGCCCAGAAGGGTGCCGAGCTGATGGCCGCCGGTGCGATCGTCCCGGATCAGGCGATCGTGCTTACTCCCCAGCAAGTCGGCGCGCTCGACGATTTCGTCGACGAGTACTGGAGCGGTGGCTCGAACGATGCGGCCTCTGCGGCCGAGAATTTCTTCGCCGTGTTCGAGTAGAATAGTGCCTGCGGCGTCGGCCTGATCCCGACGCCGCATGCCGACTGCAGTGCGCGGCGGCGTGCCCCGCTTTTCCGTCAACGAGCTGGCCGATGCCCATCAAACGCAAACCCAATCTTTCCGCCACCATCGCCCTGTTGCCGACTTGGTTCGTCGCGGTCGTGGTCTTCATCGGCACCATGGGCTGGTCGATCCGCCTGTCCTTCACCAACTCGACGCTTTTTCCATCCTCGACCTATGTCGGATTTGCGCAGTACTCGAAACTGTTCTCTTCCGCCAAATGGCTGGCATCGCTGCAAAACGTGTTGATCTTCGGCGTGCTCTACGTCGCGGGCTGCCTTTTGCTTGGCTTCTTGCTCGCCGCCGCACTTGACCGCAAGATCCGCTTCGAAAGCGCCTTCCGGACCATATTTCTTTATCCTTACGCCATGTCCTTCGTGGTGACCGGGCTGATCTGGCAATGGATGCTCAATCCGACCCTCGGCATCCAGGCGAGCGTGCGTTCGCTCGGCTGGGAAAGCTTCGTCCTCGACTGGGTGGTCAATCGCGACATGGCGATCTATGCGCTGGTGCTTGCCGGCGTATGGCAGGGCGCGGGCCTGGTCATGGTCATCGCGCTGGCCGGCATGCGCGGGATCGAGGCCGAGCAATGGAAGGCGGCGCGGATAGACGGCATTCCCGTCTGGCGGATCTATGTCTCGATCGTCCTGCCGCAGCTCGGGCCGGCGCTGGCTGCAGCCGGCATGCTGCTCGCCATGGGGGTGATCAAGACCTACGACATCGTCGTCGCCATGACCAATGGCGGCCCCGGCAATGCGACGGAGGTGCCAGCGAAATTCATCATGGATAACCTGTTCGGGCGCCAGAACCTCGGCCTCGCCACCGCCGGCGCGACGGTGCTTGTCCTCGGCGTGATCATCGCAGTCGCCCCGTTTCGCTACGCGATGCACATGCGCGACAGAGCGAAGGGAGCCGCATGATGGCTGGTCCTCATCCGAATGGCCCCAAGCCGGCGCAGATCACCGCCGGGCGCATCGGCCTTTATGCCTTCCTGGTCGTCGCTGCACTTTTCTTTCTTCTGCCGCTCTACACCATGGTCGTCACCTCGCTGAAGTCGATGGACGAAATCCGGCTCGGGCAGATCTTCGCCTTGCCGGCAACGCTCGATTTCTCCGCCTGGGTGACTGCCTGGTCGGGCGCCTGCATGGGGACCGTCTGTGTCGGCATTCGCAGCGGCTTCTGGAATTCGGTGGCGATCACCCTTCCCGCGGTCGCACTCTCGGTCTTTATCGGCGCCGTCAACGGCTATGCGCTGTCGCTCTGGCGGCCGCGCGGGGCCAATCTGCTCTTCGGCCTGCTGATGGCCGGCGGTCTCATCCCCTACCAGATCTTCCTCTATCCCATGGTCCGGGTGATGGCGAATGTCGAACTCTACAATTCGCTTGCCGGCATCATTCTCGTGCATGTCATCTTCGGCCTGCCGCTGGTGACGCTGCTCTTCCGCAATTATTTCGTCAGCGTGCCGGAAGACCTCTGCAAGGCGGCACGCGTCGACGGCGCCGGCTTCTGGCGGATCTTTTTCGAGATCATGCTGCCGATCGCCGTGCCGATGGTGGTCGTGGTCTCGATGCTGCAGTTCACCGGCATCTGGAACGACTTCCTGCTCGGCCTCGTCTTCGCCGGGCGCGACAACCTGCCGATGACCGTCCAGCTCAACAATATAGTCAACACCACGATGGGCGAGCGAACCTACAATGTGAACATGGCGGCGACGATCCTGACCGCCATCGTTCCGCTTGCCATCTATTTCCTGTCCGGCCGCTGGTTCGTGCGCGGCGTCGCAGCCGGCGCAGTCAAGGGGTAACGCTTCCATGCAATCCGCCGTCTCCGTCAAGAATCTAAAGATCGCCTATGGCCACCATACGGTGATCGAAAAAATGTCGATCGATATTGCCCCGCAGGAGTTCCTGGTGCTGCTCGGCCCTTCCGGCTGCGGCAAGTCGACTCTGCTGAACGCTATTGCTGGGCTGCAGGACATTGTTGCCGGCGAGATCTGGATCTCAGGCAAGAACGTCAGCTGGGAGGAACCGAAAGACCGAGGCATCGGCATGGTGTTCCAGTCCTATGCGCTCTACCCGCGCATGTCGGTTCGCAAGAACCTCTCCTTCGGCCTTCGCGTCGCCGGTCTGCCGAAGGTCGAGATCGAGGCCCGTGTCGCCCGCACGGCCGCTCTCCTCCATCTCGACACGCTGCTCGACCGGCGCCCGGCTGAACTGTCCGGCGGGCAGCGCCAGCGTGTCGCCATCGGCCGGGCGCTGGTGCGCGAAGTCGATGTCTTCCTCTTCGACGAACCGCTGTCGAACCTCGACGCCAAGCTGCGCAACGAATTGCGCGTTGAGATCAAGAAGCTGCATCAGCGCCTCGGAAACACCATGATCTATGTGACCCATGATCAGGTCGAGGCCCTGACCCTTGCCGACCGCATCGCCATCATGCGCGACGGCGTCATCCAGCAGCTTGCCTCGCCGGCCGAGATCTATCGCCGCCCGGCCAACCTCTTCGTTGCCGGTTTCATCGGCGCGCCGGCGATGAACTTCATCGAGGGCCGGATCGAGCGCGGCGATAGCGCGCTGGTCTTTCGAAGCAAGGGGCTTGTCGTCGATCTCTCCGGCTATTCCTTTCAAGCAGTCGCGGCGGAAGGACCGGCAACCCTCGGCTTTCGCCCTGAGCATCTGATGCTCGACCGGGCGGCAGGCAGCCTGCCCACCATTCCCGGCCGCGTTTCCGTCGTCGAGCCGATGGGTTCGGATGCGGTCGTCTGGTTCGACTGGGCCGATCAAAGCCTCTCGCTGAGGCTCATAGGCGACGTGAGCCTGCAGCCCGGTGATGCCCTGGCTCCCGGGCTCGATATCGCCAAGGCGTCGCTCTTCGGCGCTGACGGATCGCGGCTCTGATGCGCCGCCCCTTTGTTTTCTCGCAATTGCCGGCGCGCTGCGCGTCGCTTTGAGCAATTGCTCCAGGACAGGATTTGGAAAAACATGTCTGAGATCGTCTATGATGCGCTGGTGATCGGCTCCGGCGCGGCGGGTTCCTTCGCGGTCAAAGAACTGACGGCACAAGGATTGTCGGTGCTGCTTCTGGAGGCCGGTCCCGCTGTCGGGCCTGGGGATTTCGACCCGGCGCGCAAGAAGGCGCCTGCAAGCAGCATCAATATCTGGGAGCGGGCGCGGGCCACAATCAAGGGCCAGCCGATCCAGGCGCGGGCGGCGTTTTTTACCGAGCGCTTCAGCCACTTCTTCGTCAACGACCGCAAAAATCCCTATACGACGCCAAAGGGCGAGCCCTTTCTCTGGATCCGCGGCCGCCAGGGCGGCGGGCGTCTCCACAGTTTCGGCCGGGTGCTGCTGCGCTGGACCGACGATGATTTCAAGATCCGGTCGCGCACGGGCAAGGGCGTGGACTGGCCGGTCTCCTATGACGAGCTGGTGCCATTTTATGAGGAAGTGGAGGCCTATCTCGGGCTTTACGGCAACAAGGATGATGTGCCGACCCTGCCCGACGGCATCTATGCCAAACGGGCCAGCCTGACGCCGGCCGAACAGATTTTCAAGCAGGCGGTCGAAAGCCGTTGGCCGGAGAGGCGCGTCGTTTCCTGGCGCTACATTGCGCCGGACGTCGAACGCATGCCGCGGCCGCTTAAGGATGCCAAGACCACCGGCCGGCTGACAGTCCGCTACGACGCCGTCGTTCGCCGTATCACCACGGACGAGAAAACCGGCCGCGCCACCGGCGCCGAATTCATCGACCGCAATACGGGAGAAGTATCGCCGGCGCGTGCCGCGACGGTGGTTCTTTCCGCCTCGCCGATAGAGAGCGTGCGGCTGCTCCTGAATTCGGCTTCGGCAAGACATCCTGACGGGCTCGGCAACAGCTCCGGCGTCCTCGGCCGCTATTTCATGGATCAGCTTCCCTGCCTCGCCTTCGGCTCCTTCTCGAAGGCGAAGGGCTGGGCGCCCGACGATTCCGCTCCGACCGACCCGTTCTACAATCCGTCGGGTGGGATCTTCATCCCCCGCTTCGGTGAGGGCGATGCCGCCCGCGGCGATTTCGACTACCAGGGCAGCGTCGGCCGCGCGCCGGTCTCAGGCGCCACCGATGCGCGCCTCGCCTTCTTCGGCTTCGGTCGCATGCTGCCCTATGCCGACAATCGCATCACGCTCGATGTCAGGCGCAAGGACGCCTGGAACATTCCCGTGCCGCATATCCGCTGCGTCATGCAGGCGGAGGAGCAGGCGCTGCTTCGCCGGCAGGAGGAGACGCTGATCGCCATGATCAGCGAAGTCGGCGGCGAGCTCGAATTCATCGGCTCGCCCACCGGCCTCAAGGAGATGGGCAAGGGCGCCTTCCCGGATGCCGATGCCTTCAGCCGCTTCATGTTCCGCACATGGTTCCGCAAGACCATGTGCATGGGTGCGGCGATCCATGAAACCGGCGGCGCGCGCATGGGCGAGGGCCCGGAGGCTTCGGTGCTCAATCCCTATAATCAGGTCTGGGATGCCCCGAATCTCATCGTCACCGACGCCAGCGCCTTTCCCGGCAGCGGTATCGCCGGCACGACGCTCACCGTCATGGCTCTGACGCTCCGCGCCTGTCGAAACCTGGTCGACCGGTACCGGGCGGGGCAGTTTTAAGGCGCGCTTGGAACGAGAGACTGGGGTAACCGTTTCAGCTCGATCAGTGGTCGTCATATAACCTTCGCACTGACATGCTCCTGTCAAGAAAAGCAGGAAGGAAAAACCCATGTCGCAATCACATCAGGACCAGCTTAACCGGATAAAGGCCGAAATCGCCGACAGCTTCGATGAGGAGCTGGAAATGCAGATGGAGGAGGACCGGCTGGACGATCTGGTCGCCGAGGGAATGTCGGAACCTGCCGAGCAGACGCTCGAGCGAAAGATCTACTTCCGGGAACTCTTCCGGCTGCAGCACGAGCTGGTGCGGCTGCAGGATTGGGTTCAGCACAAGAAGTTGAAGGTGGTGGTGCTTTTCGAAGGCCGCGATTCGGCCGGCAAGGGCGGCGCGATCAAGCGCGTCACCCAGAGGCTCAACCCGCGCGTCTGCCGGACCGTCGCGCTGCCTGCCCCGACCGAGCGGGAGCGCCATCAATGGTATTTCCAGCGCTATGTCCCACACCTTCCCACAGCCGGCGAAATCGTGCTCTTCGACCGCAGCTGGTACAACCGCGCCGGCGTCGAGCGCGTGATGGGGTTCTGCACCCCTGACGAACTCGAGGAATTCTTCCGCTCGGTGCCGGAATTCGAACGCATGCTGGTCCGTTCCGGCATCGTGCTGATCAAATACTGGTTTTCGATCACCGACGAGGAACAGGAATTCCGCTTCAAGATGCGTATTCACGATCCGCTGAAGCAGTGGAAGCTCTCACCGATGGATATGGAAAGCCGTGTCCATTGGGAGGAATATACCAAGGCCAAGGAAGAAATGCTGGCGCGCACGCACAGCAAGGATGCACCCTGGTGGGTGGTACAGGCCGTGGACAAGAAACGGGCGCGGCTGAACTGCATCGCCCATCTTCTCGAGCAGATTCCTTATGAGGATGTTCCCAAGCCGGACATCGAGCTGCCGGACCGCATCCGCCATGCCGATTACAACAGGGCGCCGGTTCCGCCTGAAATGCATGTGCCGGAGCGCTATTGAGCGCATAATCATACCGGTTGTCTGACGTTTCTGGCATCGTTACACCACGCGTGAGCGCGGTGTAACGATGCCCCTGGGCTTGGAACGTCGTCAGGCAGCGATATCAGCCATAAGGTCCAGTTCCGCGACGGCATCATCCGGCAGCACCAGCGCGGCGGCGGCAAGATTCTCCCTCAGATGGGCGACGGACGAGGTGCCGGGGATCAGCAGGATGTTCGGAGCGCGCCGCAGCAGCCAGGCGAGCGCGATCTGCATGGGCGTCGCATGAAGACGCGTGGCGACATCGGACAGGGTGGAGGACTGCAGCGGGCTGAAGCCGCCGAGCGGGAAGAAGGGCACATAAGCGGTGCCCTCGCGGGCGAGTTCGTCGATCAGGCGATCGTCGGCCCGATGGGCAAGATTGTACTGGTTCTGCACGCAGACGATCTCGGTGATTCCGCGCCCTTCGGCGATCTGCTTCGATGTGGCGTTGCTCAAGCCGATGTGACGGACGAGACCCTGTCGCTGGAGATCAGCAAGGACCGTTAGGGGTGCTTCGATCGACCCTTCGGCAGGGCCATGAACGTCGAACATGATTCTGAGGTTGACGGCGTCAAGCACGTCAAGGCCCAGATTACGAAGATTGTCGTGCACGGCCGCCGTCAGCTCTTCGCGCGAGAAAGCCGGAAACCAGGATCCGTCCGTGCCGCGCCGTGCGCCGATCTTGGTGACGATGACGAGATCGTCGCGATAGGGATGAAGGGCTTCGCGGATGATCCGGTTGGTAACGTGCGGGCCGTAGAAGTCGCTGGTATCGATGTGGTTGACGCCGCTCGCAACCGCTTCGCGCAGCACGGCCAAGGCCGCGCCATGATCCTTGGGCGGACCAAACACGCCAGGCCCGGCAAGCTGCATGGCGCCGTAGCCGAGCCGCTTCACGCTGCGGTCACCGAGTTTGAAGGTTCCGGACTGATCGATGATGGACATGATCTCACTCCTTTCAAGAGGTGACCCCAAGATAGGCGTTGTCGGGGCGCGTGATAATTCGCTACAATCCGCACAGGCCGTGCGGAGTGGCGAACAGTGAAAGTCGATTTGGGGGATCTCAACGCCTTTTTTGCGGTGGCGCGAGCCGGCGGTTTTCGCGAGGGCGCGCGCGTAAGCGGCAGCAGCGCCTCCTTCCTCAGTGAGGCGGTGCGCCGTCTGGAGGCCGAGCTCGGCGTCAGGCTTTTCAACCGCACGACACGCAGCGTCGTCCCGACCGAAGCAGGCAAGGGTTTGCTGGAGCGGCTCGGCCCGGCTTTGAGGGAGGTGGAGTCTGCGCTCGACGTGGTCAACGGATTCCGCGACAGGCCGGCCGGCTCGCTGCGGCTCAATGTGCCGGTCAGCGCCGCGCGGCTGGTGCTGCCCGCCATCGTTCCGCCGTTCCTCGCCGCCTATCCCGACATTCGCCTCGAGGTGATCGCCGAGGAGAGCTTCGTCGATGTGCTTGCTGCCGGGTGCGATGCCGGCATCCGTTATGACGAACGGCTGGAGCAGGATATGATCGCCGTGCCGATCGGGCCGCGCGTCCAGCGTTTTGCCACCGCCGCCTCCCCTGACTATCTCGACCGCCATGGCCGGCCGCAGCATCCGGGCGAACTTCTTCGCCACGCCTGTCTGCTCGGCCGTTTTGCCAGCGGTGCGCTGACGACGCCATGGGAGTTCGAGCGAGAAGGCGAAATGGTGCGGGTCGACCCTTCAGGACCGTTGATCGTCAGGGTTGGCGGGGCGACCGATCTGACCGTCGACGCAGCGATAGCGGGCACAGGGGTCGTCTGCGTTTTCGAGGACTGGCTGCGCCCGCATTTCGACAGCGGCGCCCTCGAGCCGATCCTTGAGCCGTGGTGGCAGCGCTTTTCCGGGCCGTTCCTCTATTATCCCGGACGGCGGCTGGTGCCAGCGCCGCTCAGGGCATTCATCGATTTCGTCAAAGCCTCGACCAAGCAGGCTTGAATAGCGCTTGCATGTCAAAGCTCGACCTCGGCATTGTCGCCCATATCAGGCTTGCTGTTCGAAACCGCTGCGGCCGCCATTTTGATATAGCTGATAATGGTGCCCGGACTGTCCCAATATTCGGCCGAGGACGGTGTCATCTTCAGGACACGGATGGAGGGATCGTCGGGATTGTCCCACCAGGCCTTGGCCGGCGTCGCCCATAACTCGCGGATCTTCCCGCGATCGTTCTGCACCTCGGCAGTGCCCGACACGGAAACATATTTCTGTCCCTTGGTGTCGGCAAAGGCAAGGCACACATTTGGCCAGCGGGCGATCTCATCGTCCTTGTGGCTGGTCACATCGGTCAGAAAATAGACCGCGTTCTCGATCTGCGCACTATAGGCGGACATCGGGCGGGCGCGCAGATCGTCACCACTGCGGGTCGTCAGCATGCAGAACCCTATTTTGTCGATCAGTTCCCATACCCGTGTCGCATCGTCATGCTCGGCCATCGCCGTCTCCCTTCGTGCCAGAGGAGACGACGTAACCATTTGCCCGGGCCAAATGTTCCGCATATTCGACAACGGACACATCCGCTGCGCTGGTGCCTTAATGCACGCTTGGGGTTTCCATGACCATGGCGAAGTCTTCAGCGACCAGTTCGCTGACGGCGATGAGGATTTCCTCGCGGGAAAAGCCTGAGGTCAATGCGCGATGGATGAGATCCTGCAGATCCGGCTCCACGACATCGCGGCAATCCTCGAGGCGCTCTTCTGAAACAGTGAGGCTATTCAATTCGTCCATTGTCTGTCCTTTCCAGGGAATGCAACCGTCGAAGCTTGGCAAGCCGGTCGTACCCTCTTTGGCTGGAATGCTCTAACGGGTGGCCGCCCGCTTCGGTCTGGCGATCAGGCCTTCACGCTGCAACTGCTTGCGTGCCGCCTTGCGCTGCCGGCTGATCGCCTGCGCCCTTTCCCTGACGCGCCGTTCGGAGGGTTTCTCATAGGCGCGCCGTTCCTTCATTTCGCGGAACAGGCCTTCGCGCTGCATTTTCTTTTTCAAAACCCTGAGGGCTTGATCGACGTTGTTGTCTCTGACGAGTACCTGCATTTCGAATTCTCCTTTTCGTAAGATATGCCCAGCGATCAGCCGAGCTGCTCGGCGATCAGCGCCTGCAATTCGCGGCGGGTAAGAAGGCAGGGAAACGGCTTCCAAGTCCTTTTGCGGCTGACGGCTTCGTCACGCTCCCGCGGGTTGGCCACCGCAACCGCGGTGGCTGTATTTGTATCGTTCAAAAAAAATCCTTTACCGGCAATTGCCGGCATCATCGATCGTTGTGGGTTTGACCATCGCGTTGCCTCAAGGGCGCGTCGATTCAGCCGATGTACAAGCGTCTCGTTCCCAAGCCGTGACGGCTTCGAGTTCCGCTTCAGCCCTAAAATAGTCGTCGGCGAACGCGATTGCAACGTATAGCCCGGCATGGCCGGGTTCGGCGCCGGGAATCGCCCTTAGATATATTCATTGCCGATCTTCAAGTTAGCCGGGTATAGATTTAGTCGGATTTTCTTCAATTTGGCTTGAAATTGAAAATATTCCGTCGGGAATGAAGCAATGACAATATCGGGGACGGCATTAACCTTTCATTAAATAACCTATTGACTTGCAGTATTAATAGGTTGTTAAAGGGGCCGCTTGCAGAGGTCAAAACTGACCCGCCATAATAATTTAAGGAGAGAGCGATGGCTTCGCCGATACACGCAACCGATGATAGTGCAACATTTCTAGAAACCGACGTTATTTCAGGAAATCTGCTTTCCAACGATTCATCCGACAACGGCCACCTGTTCCTGCGCGCCTTCGACGGCGCGACGGTTAACGCCAAGGGCGGCAACAGCCAGATCACCGAGATCCAGGGCGACTACGGCACGTTCTTCGTCAAGCCGGACGGCAGCTACACCTATGTCCTGAGCGATGCCGCCAAGATCGGCTTCGCCAACGGCGAATCGTACCAGGAAAAGGTTTCCTACAAGATCTCCGACGGAAGCGGTCACACCGATGTCGGCCTGTTCACCCTGAACATTCAGGGCGTAACCCAGATCAAGCCGGTCGCTGTCGACGATGTCTTCAGCTTCACCGAAGGGCATGCCATCGGCGGCAACGTGCTGGACAACGACATTGCCGGCGACAACGGCAAGATGTTCCTCCGCCAGTTCCTGAGCACGCAGGTCGACGCCAAGACTGACGCCGTTACCGACGTTGCCGGCACCTACGGCACTTTCCATGTCAAGTCGGATGGCACATTCACCTACGACCTGAATACTGATCTGGTTGCGGGTCAGACCTACACGGAAGTTCTCCGTTACTACAAGATCTCCGACGGCGAAGGCCACACGGACACTGCCAAGGTGACGCTCAACATCACCGGCACGGATTTTGACTCGTCCCATATCGTTTGATCGACAACGATAGATCAGGGAATACGGCGCCCGCCGCGCAATCGGCGGGCGTCTTCGTCTATCCGCCTGCCTTTAGGCAAAGTCTGGCTGGACCGGCAAAATAATTATTTTTAGCTAGTTCTTATATATGCCGGGGAAGGGTAGTCTCGAAGTTCGGAGGACACGCCCTTGACCGAACACATCGAACCCAAGCAAATTGAGACCGATGATCTGACGAAAGTCTGGTCAGTGACCGAGTTCTGCGCGCGCCATCGGATAGACGCAGAGGAACAGGCACTGTTGCTCAAACTTTTCGGGCCATTCGCGACAGCCTGCGAACTGCTCCACAATGCCAAGCGCGCACCACGATTCAGATGAGCCCGTCTCTATTACCGCGTTGATCTTCTCATAAATGCCAACCGGTCGGTCGCTGAACGAGGCTGCGCCAGATATCCCTTGATCGGGTGGCGCCTGCCTGCGCGCCTTTCGCAAGCCTCTTCCGTATCTTTCGAGCCGCGGACGATTCCTGAATAGCTCCTCACCTTCTGCACAAAATCTGCAATCCGGCGCGGCATGTTGCCGCCATGAGCAAAAACGACATCCAGCACCGTCCCGCACCCTCCGTTTTGCCGGAACGCCTTCGCAATGACGGGTGGTGGCTTGCGGAGGGGCCTGAAGACGCCCCCGCCGCGGCGAGGTTGGGACGCAGGCTCATCGTGATCGAAACGCAGCAATTGCGAGAGGAGCAGCAATGGATACAGCCGATACTTTGACAGAACCGATGCCGATCAGACGCGGCAGCGGCCGGACCGTCGCGTTGCTTGCGCTCGTGGCACTTGCGGATTTTCTGATCTTTGGCCAGGAGTTCGGGATAAACCTTTTCCTTTTTGCGCTTGCCGTCTGCGCCGGCATTCTGCTTTCGGCCAGGAGGAGAACTCGGTTTTCGGCCGCCGCTTTCCTGCTCAGCTTTTCGGTTCTGGCGTCGGCACCCCTGATGGAATCGCCTTCGCTGACGGGCGTTTCTCTTTGCATCGGGGCGCTGATGTCGGTGGCGCTCATCAGCGCCGGGCTGCTGCCCCGCCGCCTGCCCGCCCTGCCTCTTGTATTCTTCCGTTTCGCTCTCGTTATTCCCCTGCGGCTTGCCGAAGATATCAGGAAGTCTCTTGCGACACCGGGAAAACGTGTCTCTTTCACCGCGGTGCGACAGGGCATCGGCCTCTGGATCATGCCGCTCATCCTTGCAGCGGTCTTCGTATCTCTCTTTGCCGTGGCGAACCCGCTTATCGAAATCGCGCTGCGCAGCATTAATTTTGCCGCTCTGCTTCAGTTCCTCGATCTTTGGCGGATCGGCTTCTGGATGATGATTGCCGTTGTGGTCTGGGCGATGCTGCGGCCGCGCCTGAAGCGTTGGACCAAGAGGTCGCAGGCCGCCAGGGCGTTCATGATCGTGCCCGTCAAAAATGCGCCGTTCGGCCATGCTTCGCTGTTGCGGTCGCTCGTCCTGTTCAATGCGCTCTTTGCCGTGCAGACGCTTCTCGATCTCGTCTATCTCTGGGGCGGCGCAGATCTGCCAGAGCACATGAGCCATGCCGAGTATGCCCATCGCGGGGCCTATCCGCTGATTGCCACAGCGCTTCTTGCCGCAGCTTTTGTTCTCGTCGCGATGCGGCGCGGCGGCCCCGGCGATCGCAGCCCGCTGATCCGCGGTCTCGTTCACGCCTGGATCGCTCAGAACGTCCTGCTATGTCTGTCGTCGATGCTGCGGCTTGCTCTCTATGTCGAGGTTTATTCGCTGACCGAACTGCGCGTTGCCGCCGGTCTCTGGATGGGTATCGTCGCCATCGGCCTTGTCTTGATCCTGCTGCGCATTCTGCTCAACCGGTCCAACGCGTGGCTGGTCGCGACGAATCTCGCCTCCCTCCTTATGGTTTTCTACATCAGCTCCTTCATCGATTTCCCGGCTTTCATCGCCCGCTTCAATGTCGCCCACAGCCAGGAGATCAGCCAGGAAGGCCCGCCGCTCGACCTTTCTTACCTCTCGTCGCTCGGCCCGTCCGTCATTCCGGCGCTCGATCTCTACCTCCTTAAATTGCCGGACCACCTGATCGGCCAAAGGAGTGAAGCGGTAACCGTTCGGGATTACCTCGCTAGGAATTTTGAGATGCGCCGGCGCGACTGGCGGAGCTGGACCTTCCGATCTGCGCGGCTTGAGACCTATCTTCTGTCTCCTGCAGCCATTGCAAGATAGAACGAGAACGATAACAACAGAAACGGCAAACAACGCAGGATCGGTGATGGCACCACGCATTCTCGTCGTCGATGACGAACCTCATATCCGCGATGTGATCTGCTTTGCCCTCGAGCGCGCCGGCATGATGCCGATGGCAGCCAGCAATGGCACCGAGGCGATGATGGCCTTCCGCCGCGGCAACATCGATCTCATCACTCTCGATATCGGCATGCCCGATATGGATGGTCTGGAGGTCTGCCGCCAGATCCGCAAAACTTCGGCTTTGCCGATCCTGTTTCTTTCGGCGCGCGACGAGGAGATCGACAGGGTCTTGGGGCTCGAAATCGGTGGGGACGACTACGTCACCAAACCATTCAGCCCGCGCGAACTCGTTGCCAGAGTCAAGGCGATCCTGAAGCGCAGCGGCAATGACGCGGTGCCTGACAGGCGCCGCGCCACCTTTGTCGAGGGCGAGCTCAGCCTGGATCGCCACGGCAGGACGGTCACGTTCGGCGAGAGCGCCATCACGACGACGGTGCTCGAATTCGCCATCCTGGACGCATTATTGTCGCGCCCCGACATGGTCTTCAGCCGCGAACGACTGATGGAGGCGGCCTATGGCGCCGGGACCTATGTCGCCGACCGGACGATCGACAGCCATATCCGCAACATCAGAGCCAAATTCCTGGCCGCCGGCGGCCGAGGGATCATCGCGACCGTTCACGGTATCGGCTTCAAACTCGGCGGTGAAATCGGAAGGAAGGCCTGATGCCGGCACCGAAAGTCAGGACGAAATGGCGCCCGACTCTGGCGCTGATCGTCTATGTCGTGCTTCTCGCCGTCATGGCGCTGCCGATCCTGATCCTCGTCTGGTTTCGCGCCGTCGAGGTGAGTTCGAACCGGATGGCGCCGGCGGAAATCGGGGCGCTTGCCTTCGTCGCCGTACTGACGCTCGGCATTGCCTACGTGCTGACGCGCACCATCACCGGCCCGATCGACGCCTTGATCGCCCGCACGGACGAGATCGCCCGCGGCGGCAAGAGGGCAATCCGGCAGCTTGAAAGCCATGGAACGCGCGAGATCGCCGTCCTGTCGCAAAGCTTCCTCGATCTCGCCGGAAAACTGGTCGATCGCACCGAATATGTTCGCTCCTTTGCCGCCCATGTCTCCCACGAACTGAAATCGCCGCTGACGGCCATCCGCGGCGCTGCAGAGCTTTTGCGCGACGACGATGCCGAAAAGGCGATGACAAAGGCGCAGCGGTTGCACTTTCTCGACAATATCGTCGCCGATGCAGCCCGGCTCGATGCATTGCTGCAGCGGCTGAGGGAACTTGCGCAGGCGGAAATCCCTGTCGCCGATGGCAGAAGCAGCATCACCGACATTCTGTCCTCGCTGCGCGGGCAATTTCCGGCCCTTGATATCTCAGGCAAAGGTGGGCCGGATATATCGGTTGCTCTTCCCCGGGAAGCAGCCGGCATCATCTTTGCCAACCTCGCCGAGAATGCCCTTCAGCATGGCGCCACGCTATTGGAGCTCAGCGTGTCAGCCGATGCCCGCACAACCGTTATTCTCGTCCGTGACGACGGCGGCGGTATTTCCGAGGCAAATCGCCAACGTATCTTTCAGCCGTTCTTTTCAACCCGCCGCGAACAAGGCGGCACCGGCATGGGTCTCGGCATCGTTCGCGCCATGCTGAGCGCCCATGGCGGTACGATCCGCCTGCTGCAGACGAGCGGCGCAGGAGCCGAGTTCGAAATCACCATACCGGTGTAATTCTCATATGATTGGGAAGAGATTCCGTTGTGTCCGAAGGTTTTCCCAGTTGACCGTCTGGACCTGGTGCCGACCGCTTGCTTGCAAGCGGATCAGTTGTGCGGTGTTATTGCCGTCAACGCCGCCTGCGCGATGATATCTGCAATGCGTTCGGACAGCGCCGGGTCGGACACAGCGCGCGCAAGGGTGACACCGCCGCTCAGCATGGCGAGAAGCAGGATCGCCTGATCTTCCCGGCTTGTTTCGGATCGGCCCTCGATCCTGTGCTCCGGCAGGCCGGCGGCGACTTCTTCGACGAGGCGTTTGATCTCAGCCGTGTAGGCGCTTCGCGTTTCATCATCCGCGCGCATCACGTCGGGCGAAAGGCTCGGCAGAGCACAGCTCTCGCCTAAATCACAGGTTCTTTTATAGCCGAGATAGTAGCTGACGAACGTCGGCAGCCAGTCTTTCGGCTGATTGGTCTTCAGCGCGGCGATTCCCTGCCGCAGCTCTTCGAGCCCCTCCAGCACGGCTGTACGAAAGGCTTCGGCCTTCGATTTGAAATGTCCGTAGAAGGCGCCGTTCGTCACGCCGGCAGCCTTCGTCAGCGCGTCGATTCCGGCGCCGCCATAACCGTCCTTGCGGAACACCTGGCCCGCGGCTGTGATGACGCGGGCCCGGGTCTCCAGTTTGTGTTCGGCGCTGTAACGCATGAAAACCTCATTTAGAGAGCGATCTCTCTTTATTGCTTGCTAAGAGAGCGACCGGTGTGTATCCATAAAGAGTGATCGGTATATCAGAAGCGGTCACGATTCAAAGAGGGAGATATCCGATGCCTATCACACTTACCGTGCCAGAAGGCTTGCTCTCGCCGGAGGCGCAGGCGCGAGCCTTTGCCGGATTGACGGACGCCTTGCTTGATGTCACCGGTTTGACCGGCAATGCCTTCATGACCGCCAATGTCATCGGCACCATCAACGTGCTGCCGCGCGAGCACGTGTTGGCGGCGGGAAAGCCTATCGCTGCGGCGTTCGTCGAACTTAAATTGCCGGAGGTCGCGCTGGCGAGCGCGCAAGCGAAGCAGGCCTTCATCGAAAAAGCGGCCGATGTCGTCGAGCAAGCCGCCGAAGGCCGGCTCAAGCGAGAGCATATATGGTCGAACATCGTCTATGCCCCCGAGGGTGCCTGGGGAATTGCCGGCGACAGTTACAGCAATGCCGACTTCGTCGGCGCCATCCAGGGCGCGGCCGCCGCGTTGTAACGATTGCGGCACATCTGTGAAACCTCAGACCTGACACAGCAATGCGCCGCAGTCCGGACGGAGCCAGCCCATGCAGCTTGCCAACTATCTGTTCTTTTCCCAAGGCTGCGAGGAGGCGCTCGCCTTTTATGCCGAATGCGGGCTTGGCCGGGTCACGCTATTGAAGCGCCATGGCGCAGATGGAATGCCCGTTGCCAGCGAAGCCATGTGGGGCAAGGTGATGCATGCGCGTTTCGAAGGACCAGGCATCATGTTCTTCGCCTCCGACAATCACGATGCCGAGCCGATGCGAGGCTCCGCCCATATGCTGATCATGGATGATCGCGACAGGACCGAAAGGCTTTTCGCCCGGCTTGGCGACGGCGGCAGGATCACGACGCCGCTGGCTGTCCAGCCATGGGGGAGCTATTACGGCAAGCTCACCGATCGTTTTGGCGTCCAGTGGATGCTCGATTGTCTCGCGTGAGCATGTGCAGCGGGGACGCCCTCCCCGCTCAGGGTCCGTTCGTCACCGCGTGGTATAGCCGCCATCGATGACAAGCACTTCGCCGGTCACGTAGCTTGCCGCCGCCGAGCAGAGAAACAAGGCAGCGCCCGCCACCTCCTCCGGCTGCCCGACGCGTCCCATCGGGGTCATGCTGCGCCAGATCGGGAACCAATCGGGATTGTCGATGCCGCCGCGCGACAGATCGGTCTCGATATAGCCGGGCGCGATGGCGTTGACGCGGATATTCTCGGCGGCGACTTCGCTTGCCAGGCTCTTGGTCATCATATGAACCGCCGCCTTGGAGGTGTTGTAGGCGACCTGGTTCTGCGGAATGTTGGAGACGATGCCCGAAATCGAGCCGATATTGAGAATGGCGCCGCCGCCCTGGCGGCGCATGGGAGCGAGTGCCGCGCGGCAGGCGCGGAAGACGGCGTCGACATTGACGGTCATGATCTCGCGCCAGATGGCATCGGAGAATTCGCCGCTGTCGCCATGAATGGCGATGCCGGCATTGTTGACGAGGATGTCGATCCGGCCTGTCCGTGAGAGGACCTCGGTGACGAGCGCGTCGGCGGCATCGTCTTTCGTCAGGTCGGCGGCGATGAAATCGCAATCGACGCCGGCCTTAGCGAGCCGGTCTTCCGCCGCCGCATGGCGGGTCCTTCCCGAGATGACAACTTTGGCGCCCGCCTCGCCGAGTGCCTCGGCGATCGCAAGCCCGATGCCGCGCGTGCCGCCGGTCACCAGCGCCACCTGCCCGTCCAGGCGAAATCTATCGAAGATCATGGCGGTTCCTTCCTGGTTTTGAGAGGCGGCAAGCGACTGATCAGATGTCGGTGCTCTGCGGTAGGATCACGAGATCGCGGATGGTGATGTTGCGCGGGCGCGTCAGCATGAAGAGCACCGCCTCGGCCACTTCCTTCGGCTCCATCAGGCCGCCGGCGGCGAGCGCCTCGTCCAGCTTTTCCTGTGGCCAATCGCTCAAAAGAGCGGTCACGACGGGGCCCGGCGCGACCGCCCCGACCCGCAAGCCATGTTTGGCCACCTGCCGCCGCAGCGTGTGGACGAAGGCCTGGACCGCATGCTTCGAGGCGGTATAGATCGGCTCCCAGACGACCGGAACCAGCCCGGCGACGGAACTCGTCAGGATGATATCCCCGGTCTTGCGCTCGACCATATGCGGCAGCACGGCATGCACCGAACGGAATGCGGCATTGATGTTCAGGTTGAGCATGCGGTCCCAGGCGTCGGGATCGCCGCCCAGCACTTCGCCGCCGATATAGGAGCCGGCATTGGCGTGGAAAATATCCAGCTGGCCTGCCTTCGCCAGAATCTGCGGCATCATCCCCGCGACGCTTTCCGGATCGGTGAGATCGATGACCAGCGCAATGGCATTGGCGCCGAGTGTCGAGCAGATCTGCTTCAATGCTTCCTCGTTTCGGTCGACCAGCACCACCCGGGCGCCGGCGGCCAGCAAGGCCTTGGCGCATTCCAGGCCGATACCCGATGCCGCTCCGGTGACGGCCGCGACCTTTCCAGACAGATCCTGTCCCATTTTCTTCCTCTGTTATCTTGAGTGATTCAGGCCCGGCCGTGCGAGATCCGCGATCGGCGTGCCAGCGAGTCGACGATGACGGCGACGGCAAGGACGGCGCCGGTGATCATGTATCGAAGCGATGACGACAGATCGAGGAGCGTCAGCCCGCTGGCGATCGACTGGATGACGATGATGCCGAGAAGGGCCGAATAGGCGCTGCCGCGCCCGCCGAAGAGGCTCGTGCCGCCGATGACTGCCGCGGCGATGGCATTGAGATTGACGTCGCCGGTGCCGGCCTGCTGGCTTGCAGTCGCCAGCCGCGCAGCCGAAAGCACGCCGCCGGTCGCCGCAAGCAGGGCACAGGCGACGAAGGCGCTCGCATAGATGCGCGACACATTGATGCCCGAGCGCCGTGCGGCCTCTCTGTTGCCGCCGACGGCTTGCATGGAGCGTCCCCATTTGGTGCGCGTCAGCGCGTAGTTCATGGCGGCGACGAGGCCGACGAAGAGGCCGAACATCCAGGGGATGCCGCGCGACTGGTTAAGATAGAAAGCAACCGCTTCCAGGGCGACCGTGATGACGACGGCGCGCAGTAACAGTCCGCCGGTCGATTTCGACGACAGGCCGGCTGCCCGCCGGCGCGCCGATGTGCGGTAGCTTGCGAAGAAGAAGGCGATGCCGGCCAGCGCCACCAGCAGATAGGCGACCGGATCCGGCATGACCATGATCTGCCCGAAATTCACCAGCCAGGAGCCATAGGGGAGATTGATCGAGCCGGTCGCTCCCAGAATATAGAGCTGCAGGCCGAGAACCGCGAGCAGGCCCGACAGCGTGGAGACGAAGCTCGGCATGCCGAAGCGGTTGAACAGGAAGGCGTAGAGCGAGCCGATCAGGGCGCCGACGATCATCGCGGCGAGGACTGCGAGCACCACCGGCCAGCCCTGATTGACCCAGAAGACGCCGACCAGCGCCGAGGCGAAACCGCTGACCGAGCCGACGGAAAGATCAATCTCGCCCACCATCAGGATGCAGACGATGCCGAGCGAGATGACGCCGACCGTCGAGCAGTCGAACAGCATGTTGACGAGATTGGCGCTGGAGAGAAACACCGGATTGAGCGCCTGGAACACCGTCCAGATGATCGCCAGGCCGACAATAACAGGCAGCGAGCCGAGGTCGCCGGAGCGGATGCGATCCCAAAAGGCGCGGATCGAGCCGGCAAGGCTGTCGTCATGGCGCACTCTTTCGTCACGCCGGTCGAGAAGTGCGGGTGCCGCCGGTTCATTCTGCAAGGTCTTCATCATGCCCTGCCCTCCTCATTCTCTCGGCTTTGCGCCTTGCGGCGCGTGGCGCGGCGGGAGACGGAATTGTTGGACGCGCCGGTGATTGCGCTGACCAGCTCTTCATTGGAGGCATCGGGCATGAAGGTGCCGTTGTTGCGTCCAAGCCGAAGGACGACAATGCGGTCGGCGACGGCACGCACATCCTCCATATTGTGACTGATCATGATAACGGCGAGGCCGCGTTCGCGCACACGCTCGATCAGGTCCAGCACTTCCGCCGTCTGGGCGACACCCAGCGCGGCTGTGGGTTCGTCGAGCATGATCAGCTTCGGCTCGAGCAGCAGCGACCGGGCGATTGCCACGGTTTGGCGCTGGCCGCCGGAAAGCGAGGCAACGGGCTCACGCACGCTTGGGATTCGGGCCGAAAGCTCGTTCAGCAGCTTCCAGGCGCGAATCTCCATGGCGACCTCGTCGAGCTGGAAAGGGTTGAGCTCCTTGCCGAGAAAGATATTGGCGACGACGTCGAGATTTTCGCAAAGCGCCAGATCCTGAAACACGGTTGCGATGCCAAGATCGAGTGCGGCACTCGGGCTCGACAGGTCTGCCTGTTTGCCTTCGAACAGGATCGTTCCCGAGCTCGGCTGATGCACGCCGGCCAGGATCTTGACCAGCGTCGATTTGCCGGCGCCGTTATCGCCGACGAGCGCCACGACCTCGCCTGCATGCACGTCGAGTTCGATATCGGTGAGCGCCGACACGGCCCCAAAGTTCTTCGATATTCCGCGCAGGCTGAGGACGGGCTGGCGGGCGCCGTCAAGAATGTGAGAGGTGTCAGACATCGCCTAGCCTTTCCGAAGCGAAACCGGAAGCGCGACCGGCGATCCGGCCGCGCTCTCCCTTGGCTCGATTACTTGGTGATGCCGAGCTTCTTGCAGCCGTCGGCATAACGGCCGGTGCACAGCTCCTCGGCGGTGTTGATCTTCTTGTCGATGATCTCGGCCTTAAGGTTTTCGGCGGTAACGACGGCTGGCACGAAGAGCTGCGCCGGCGTGTCGTAAAGCGTCATTTCCGCCTTGATCGTCTCTCCTGCCAGGAGCTTCACGGCGACGTCGGCCGCGGCCGCGGCGACGATTTCGCTCGGCTTGGAGATCGTGTTGTATTGATCCCCCGATATGATCAGCTGCAGCGCGGCGATTGTCGCATCATTGCCGGTCACCGGCGGCACGGGATCGACACCGGCTGCCTTGAAGGCGGCGATGGCGCCACCGCCGGTGCCGTCATTGGCGGCGACGACGCCGACGATCTGTTTACTGAAACGGGTGATCTGGCCGGCCGCCCATTGCTGGGCATTAGCCGGCTGCCAGTTCGGCGTGTCGAATTCGGCAAGCGTCTTGTAGCCGCCGCTGGCGAGACCCTCGTGAATGCCGTCCTTGATCAGCCCGGCGGCCGCGTCTGTCGGCGAACCGTTGATCTGTAGAATGCCGCCGCCATCGGTCGGCACATTCTTCGCCTTCAGATGCTGGACGAGCGATTCCGCGATTGCCTTGCCGATCGCCTTATTGTCGAAGGAGACGTAGAAATCGGCCTTGCCCTTCGGGATCGGCCGGTCATAGGCGATGACCTTGACGCCCTGGCTCTGGGCCAGCTGGACGAGGGAAGCGGCGGCTGCCGAATCCACCGGGTCGAGCACGATGACCTTGGCGCCCTGGGTGATGGCGGAGTTGAACTGCTGCTGCTGTTTGGCGATATCGGCGTCGGCATTCTGATAGAGCACTTTGCACGAGGCGCAAAGCTTCTTCATTTCCGCGACGAAGCCCGGATGATCGTGCTCTTCATAGCGTGTCGAGCCCTGGTCGGGCATGAGGAATGCGACCGTCGCATCCGCAACGGCGGTTTGCGCAAAGGCGGAAGTACCGCCGAGCAAGGACAGGACAAGTGCCGCGCCTGCCGCTTTTGTCGAGAATTTCGTCATTTCCATCTCCTCCCATTGGAAAAATTGTGTAGCTTCGTCATTGCAGTGGTCTGCTGCGGCCGTGCGGTTGGCGAACAGCCACGCCTGTCCCGGCGGTTTGCAGTTTTCTGAGGACAAGCGTCTCCTCTCGCGAACCGCCCGTTGCGCGCTCGCGTCCAAATCGATGTCCGTTTTTGGCTCCTCCTCCTCGTCCTCCCTATCGTCGTCTTCGGCGGACCTTCGTCATATTGCCGACAACGGTGCTCGTCCGGTTTGCTTAAGCCGCCTTCGCCACGTTGATATTGTCGCCCAACAGTCGCCGGAATCGCGACGGCGTCATGCCCTTTTCCGCGAGAAATTGCCGGTTGAAATTGGACAGATTGTTGAAGCCGACTTCGAAGCAGATGTCGGTGATCGATGCGTGGTCGTCGCTCATCAGGATCTGACAGGCGAGATTGATACGCAGGCGTTTCACATATTGCACGAGCGACATGCCGGTATGGCGGCGGAAGGCGCGCGAAAAGGCGCCGGTGGACTGTTCGGCAATCCGGGCGAGATCGGCTTCGTCGAAGGATTTCGTTAGGTTCTCCCTAATATAGGCGAGCGCCTTGTTGATGCCGGCCGACATGTAGCCCGACGGATCAGGCAAATAGCTCGGGCTGGCGAGAAGCTGGGCATCCTGCGCCCGGCTGAGCAGGCCGACAATCATCATGAAGAGCTCGATGCGCCGCACACCCTGTGCCCGCTGCACCTCGTCCATCAGCGGCGCGACCTCCCGGCTGGTCTCCGTGCCGAAGAGCACACCGCGGCGGGAGGCTTCGAGTACCGGCTCGAAGGGGCCGAGTTCGGCCAGCACTTTCATCGTGTCGCTGATGAAATTCTCGCTGAACTGGATGAGCTGGCATCGCAGCGGAATGCTCGATCCCTTCGGAACATCGCTGATCCAGTTGTGGGGAAGATTGGGGCCGGCAAGCACGAGATTGCCCGGCTCGAATTCGCCGATGAAATCGCCGACGAAATAGCGCCCGGTCGTCGCCACGACGAGATGCAGTTCGTATTCCGGATGAAAATGCCAGCGAACCGTATGATAGGGATAGCCATGCGCCTTCGCTGCGAAGGATTCGCCCGGCCTGATCTGAATGACTTCCAAGTCCGGTTCCATTGTTTCCTCCTCCGAGGACGGGTTCTAATCCCGCACGCCAAATTCCCTTTTTGGCTTTTATTGTTGAAGGGGAGTGTAGTGGGCTCGTTTCACGCCCGCCACCACGATTCCCGGTCAAAACTGATACTTTTTTGATGATTGACGCTGCGCAGGCGATGCAAAAGACACCCGCAATCCGCATCCGGCATCATCCAGGAACCGATCTCAGGCGGCCAGAGCGGCAATGACGTTCCGGACCAACGCAGCCGAGGATAGCCGGCTCGTGGCACAGCTCGGGGCGCCGATCGCCCCGACACGCACCGAAACGCCGCCGCGCGCGTTGGCGATCGCAAACATCGACTCGTCGGTCAGATCATCGCCGATGGTGATCGGGCAGCGGTCCTTGAAAGGATCGGATTGAAAAAACCGCTCCAGCGCATCGCCCTTGCTTGAGCGTGCCGGCCGCAGCTCGAAGACCATCTTGCCGAGCTGCAGCGCCCAGTTCGGCCCGGCAACCTTGGCATAGTGATGCATGCGCTCTTCGAGCACCTTTTCATATTCGGGCGCGAGCCGGTAATGGGCGGCAACGGCCGCGCCCTTATCCTCGATCAGCACGCCCGGATAGTGCTCGGCTTCCTCGGTCAAGGCGTGCTTCAGCGCCTGAAATTCTGGACTGGCCTCAAGCGTGTGCATTCCGGCAGCGCTTCTGATTTCCGCGCCGTGAAGGCCTGCCGTCGGAAATGCAAAGGGTTTGAACAGTGCGTCCGCATAGGCAAGCGATCGCCCGGTGACCAGCGCCAAGGCGCCGCCGAGCTTGTTCGACAGGCGGTGAAGCTGTCCGGGAAGAGCCTTCGGGACTTCGATCGCATCCGGCGTCGGCGCGAGATTGAGCAGCGTCCCGTCGATGTCAAGAAACATCGCCCAGCGCTCCGGCTCTTCCAAGACCAGTGAAAGCATTTCCTGGGTAGCGGCGTCGTCCTGCACGGCATTCTCCAAACTCTGCAATCATTGAAGCTAGGTCACCGGCCGACGAGGGCAAGGTGACCTTTCAGGCGCCGGAACATCCGGGGCCAGTCCGCGTTGTATCTCGCCGCCCGTTCGACCCCTCGCGCCACAGAAGGTAGTTTGATGGCCAAAAGCAGTTCCGAGCCCCGTGATGAGGTCAATGCCCCGTTGGCACATGGCGCGTTAAACCTGCCCCTGGTGACCGTCGACGACTACAACAACGAACTGCGTGACAAGGATGGCTTCGTTGGCGACAACGCCAACAAGAAGACTTTTCAAACGAAGCTCGACGATTGGAGAAAGCGCATCCGCAAAGTCGGAGACGACCCAATCGGCAAGACCGCGACGGCGAAGCTTTCCAAGAAAAAGATCGACGCCTTTCTGAAAGGCGACGATATGGAGGCAGCGGCATTGGTCATGGGGGCGGTGGAGGACTTCGCTCAGGACTTCGCGGATGTGATTGGAAAGTTTCTGAAGGACAAGCGCTGGGTGAAGACGGAACGCATCGTCGTCGGCGGCGGCTTCCGGCATAGCCGCTTTGGCGAGCTGACGATCGCCAGGACCATGGTTATTCTCAAGGCCACCGGCATCGACGTCGAGGTCGTGCCGATCGTTCACCACCCTGATGAGGCCGGACTGATCGGCTCGGTCCATTTGATGCCGCGCTGGATGTTTAAAGGCCACGAGGCGATCCTGGCCGTCGATATCGGCGGCACCAACGTTCGCGCCGGCGTCGTCAAATTCGGCAAGGACGACGTGCCGAACTTCGCGGATGCAAGCGTCTGGGAATCAGCGATCTGGCGTCATGCCGACGACGAGCCAAGTCGTACCGCAACCGTCGAGAGGCTGGCCGCGATATTGCAGGATCTGATCGGGAAAGCCGAGAAGGCCAATCTCAAGCCCGCGCCGATCATCGGCATCGCCTGCCCCGGCATCATCAAAGCCGATGGTTCCATAGAACGCGGCGGGCAGAACTTGCCGGGGGGAAACTGGGAGAGCGACAGCTTCAACCTTCCCGCCGCGCTGATGAAGGCCATTCCTGAAATTGGCGACGACAGCACATTTGTGATGATGCACAACGATGCCGTCGTGCAGGGATTGTCGCAGATCCCTTTCATGACCGACGTGTCGCGGTGGGCGGTGCTGACGATCGGTACGGGTTTGGGCAATGCGCATTTTACCAATCGTGAGACAACGAAGGCGCGATAAGGCTCGGCGCCACCTCCTGCTACGCCGCCAATCATAGGCTCGGCCGGCGTTGCGGCGCGTTATGGTAAATAACAGGTAAACAACAAGGATTTCCGCAGGCGGAAGCAAATCAACCCATAAGTTCCGTTAGGAACGGTTGGCTTTTCCAGATGGAAATGAGAATCGGGTCGGGCTGGCGGCAGCTCTGCGACATCGCAATCGTGCGAACGCAGCCGAGGATACCCACCGAGACCTGATTCGCCTAGCCTGTACCGATACGATCTGTGATGTGATCACGGCCCGGCGTCGCCTCGCGCTCAACTGTCGGCATATGGCGCTGAACATGATCCGGGACCTTCAGCGTCGCCTTCGGATGCCGCATGCGGGGCGGCGGCAGAAAGTTGGAGGCCCTCCCCTTTTCTCCTTCGCGTCGGAAAAGATGGTGATAACGCCCGGCGGGTTGTTCTCGGCGGGTTCAAATTGCGCTTATCTCTGCGGCGTACACCATGCGTAGACGAAAGATGGATTATGAACTTCAAGGGAATAAGCGCTCCGCTCAATGCCGGTCGTCTCGAACAAATGCTCGGCCTTGCCCCGTCACGTCGCGATCCTGAAACCCAGGACGCAAACGGCAAGTCCTCAGGCAATGGCCCCGTCCGCGGGCCGGAAGCCGAAAACCTGTACCATTCGTCCGTCTATAAATGACAGGTGGATTGCTCCATCCGGTCTGCGATCAGAAACACTTCGCCGAGTCGGCGCCCATGCTGAGTCGCATCCAATGTGTGAAGTCTAGCGTCGGCAAAGCTGGAGACGACCGCCGTTGTCAGCTGACAACAGCGCTAAGATTCCGGAATTACACATGATTTTTTCGGCGAAACCGGTTTGTTATCCATTCGCTAACCAAGAAATCGCTTGACGTCATTGCCAGACTCACGATCATTTGCGCAAAATTACCCGATTTATCAGGATTTGCGTGAATGCCGACCAAGGCCGCGATTGTTGAGAAAGCCAAGAGAGCGAGTCAAGTCTCGATCGACGAGACGATTGCGCAGGACTCGACGATGCTCAGCAGCCAGCTCCAGGTGCTGTTCGAGCGGTTGTTTTCGCCCGATGCCCGCAAATCGCTGCGGCGCTTCAGCAGCACCGAGACCGCCAAGCTGCTCGGTGTCACCGACAGCTATGTTCGCCACCTCGCCGCCCAGGTGGAAAGCATCAATCCAGAAAAGACGGCGTCTGGCCGGCGGGTGTTCTCGCTCGAGGAAATCCATGCGATGCGCCAGCATCTCGGGCGCACCAAACCCTCCTATCTGCCGATGCGCCGGCCGGGCGACCATCTCCAGGTGATCGCCGTCACCAACTTCAAGGGCGGCTCCGGCAAGACGACGACATCCATCCATCTGGCGCAGTTCCTGGCGCTACGCGGTTATCGCGTGCTGGCCGTGGACCTCGATCCGCAGGCGTCGATGTCGGCGATGCTCGGTTATCAACCCGAATTCGACGTCGGGGAAAACGAGACGCTTTACGGCGCCATCAAATATGACGAGACGCGCCGCGACGTCGCCGACATCGTGCGCCAGACCTATTTCCCCGGCCTCGATCTCATCCCCGGCAATCTCGAACTGCACGAGTTCGAACACGATACTCCAAAGGCGCTGGCCGACACCAACCGCGACGACAAGGACATGTTCTTCATGCGGGTCGGCAATGCGCTGCATTCGCTGGAAGAGAGCTACGACGTCGTCATCATCGATTGCCCCCCTACCCTCGGCTTCCTGACGCTGTCTGCTCTCTGCGCCGCCACTGCCGTGCTGATCACCGTTCATCCCCAGATGCTCGACGTCGCGTCGATGAACCAGTTCCTGACGATGACCTCCGACCTTCTGTCCGTGGTCAAGGAGGCCGGCGGCAATCTCGATTACGACTGGATGCGCTATCTCGTTACCCGCTATGAGGCCAATGATGGCCCGCAGGCGCAGATCGTCGCTTTCCTGCGCAGCCTGTTCGGTGAACGGGTGCTGACCTCGATGATGGTCAAGTCGACGGCGGTTTCAGATGCGGGCCTGTCCAAGCAGACGATCTACGAGGCGGGACGCGAGACAATGCATCGCCAAACCTATGACCGCGGCGTCGAATCGGTCGACAACGTCAATGCCGAGGTCGAGCAACTCATTCGCAGTGCATGGAGCAGGACATGAGCCCAAAAGGTCGCGATATCCTGAAGAGCATGGTGGGCGCGGTCGAGCCGGCACGGCCGGATGCGCCGAGCGCGCCGCCGCCGCATCGTCCATCGGGCGCGGTCAAGGCGATGAACCTGTCGCTGGGACGGCTGGGGGAGGAAGCGGCGGCGGCCAAGGCGCTGCGTGAATCGCTTGCCTCCGGCGACAAGGTGCTGGAGTTAGATCCGGCCGCCGTCGAAATGTCCTTTATCCGCGACCGCATTCCCGTTGATCAGGATCCCGAGTTCGAGCGGTTGAAGCAGTCGATCCAGGAAAGCGGGCAGCAGGTTCCGATCCTGGTGCGGCCGGATCCCGTCAAGGCCGGGCATTATCAGGCCGCCTACGGCCACAGGCGTTTGCGTGCGGCTGCGGAGATCGGCGTTCCCATCAAGGCAGTCGTGCGCAAGCTTACGGATGAGGAATTGATCCTCGCGCAGGGTCAGGAGAACGGCCCGCGTGTCGACCTGAGCTTCATTGAGCGGGCGCTGTTTGCACGACGCATGGATGAACACGGCTTCAGCCGCGACATGATTGCCCAGGCGCTGGCGACGGATAAGCCGGAAACGTCGAGGCTGCTGCAGGTGGCGCAAACGATCGACCCCGAGATCATTCTCGCCATCGGACCGGCGCCCAAGGTCGGACGGCCGCGCTGGCTGGCCTTCGCCGAGAAATTCAGAGATGCAGGCGGGCAGAAGAAGGCGCAGGCCGCAATTGCTGCCACAGCTTTTCAGGCCCTGGAGAGCAATAGTCGCTTCGATCTCATCTGGAAGGCGCTTGAGGAAAAGAGCGCGCCGCAGCGGGCCGAGCAGACACTTCGCACCCAAAGCGGGGGGACGCTTGCTTCGGTGACCCACTCCGGAAAGACCTTTCGCATCACCGTCAAATCGGCGGCGTTTTCGGAATTCCTGGCCCGGCGGTTGGTTGGTCTCGCCGCCGAGTTTGAAGAGGAAAATGAGGGAAAATGAACCAATTGGACCGATTGTCAGCTGACAATTCGGATAGGAGATAACGCGCAAAAGAAAAAAGCCCCCGAACGTCACCGTCGCGGAAGCTTTCCTCGTAGTCTTGAACACCTCCGAGAATCGCACTTCCGAGAATCGCTGTCAAGAGTTTTTGGCGCCGTTCTGGCGAGCAGACTTCTTTTGCCTTGTCGAGGTGGAAGAGATGGAAACCGGAAGTGTAACGACGCCCTTCGGGCGGCGGCCGATGACGCTTGGCATGCTCGCCAGCCAGGTGATGGCAGGCGAAATCAAGCCTGATCAGTCGGTCGACAAATGGAAATTGTTTCGTGCGCTGTGCGAAGCAAAGCCGCTGCTCGGCATCAGCGATCGGGCGCTTGCGGTGCTTAATGCGCTCTTAAGCTTTTATCCCAAGAACGAGCTGGCACAGGAAAACGGACTGATCGTATTCCCCTCGAATATCCAGCTTTCGCTGAGAACGCATGGCATGGCCGAACAGACGGTGCGGCGCCATCTTGCAGCACTCGTCGAGGCGGGACTTCTGCTGCGCAAGGATAGTCCGAACGGCAAACGTTATGTCCGCAGGGACAGGGCAGGGGAGGTCAACGAGGCCTTCGGCTTCTCGCTGGCGCCGCTGCTTGCCCGTGCCGAAGAGATCGAGCAGCTAGCCGCCGAAGTGATGGCCGAGCGGCTGCACGTCCAGCGTCTGCGCGAACGCATCACGCTTTGCCGCCGCGATATCGCCAAGCTGATCGAAGCGGCTATCGAAGAAGATGTTCAAGCGGATTGGCAGGGCCTGCACCAAGAGTTTCGGGATATGATCGAAGGCCTGCCACGGTCGCCGACGACGGCACAGCTCGAACAATTGCTGGACGAATTGACGATGCTCAGGGCGGACGTTCTTAACCGGCTGGAAATTCGAGTTAAATCGACAAAAGAGCGCGGCAATGCCGCTTATATCGAGCGTCACATACAGAATTCAAACCCCGAATCCATTTCTGAACTTGAACCAAGCTTCGAAACGAAGCAGGGCGCGATGCCCGAGCAAGACAACGGGCGAGGGACCGGGACGCTGGGAGAGGGAAGGAGTGAGGCGATCCGTTCGGATAGTCAGCCAGAACAGCGGGGTCGACGGCCCGGCGGTCGAGAGGATGGCGGCGGGTTGAAATCCTTCCCGCTGGGCTTGGTTCTGCAGGCCTGCCCCGAAATCCTCGCCTACGGGCCGAATGGTGAAATCCGCAACTGGCGTGACTTGATGAGTGCAGCCGTAACTGTGCGGTCGATGCTGGGCGTCAGTCCGTCAGCCTACGAGGAGGCCGCAAATGCGATGGGGCCGGAAAATGCCGCGACAGTGATGGCATGCATCCTGGAGCGCGGCGGCCATATCAATTCGGCCGGTGGTTACCTCCGCGACCTGACGCGGCGAAGCGAAAGGGGAGAATTCGCGATCGGCCCGATGCTGATGGCGCTCTTGCGGGCAAATGCGCCGGCCGGCCGAAAAGCTGGATAAGGTTCGAGGGTTGTGCAACCGCTGAAGTCAGCGGATCAGCCTTCGCTCCAGGAAGGTCTGCATGTCACGGCGCCCGTCTACGGCACAGTAGACGACGTCGTCGCTGCCGATGATGCGATAGATCATGCGCCAGGGCTTATGGTGCCGTTCGCGATATTCGGTGAGGCCGATAGCGGTGAGCTCTTTCGGAATATTTCCAACGGCGGCGGCCCGACCCGAGCCTCCGATTTTCCATTTCTGGCACCACCGCTTTTTTTCACGCAACCTCCGCGAAAGAGAAAGCCATTTCTTATAATGAAGTTTGTCTACTGATTTTATAGATTATACTTTGCAACCAGCGATCGGATCGTGATGTCATGACCTATCTCCTCAGCCTTCTCGACAAAAGCCCGATCGAACAGGGTTTCACCGCCGCGGATGCGTTGCGGGCAACGGTCAAGATTGCCGCGCGCGCCGAGGAACTCGGTTATCACCGCTTCTGGGTGGCCGAGCATCATAACATGTCCAATCTGGCAAGCTCCGCGCCGGAGGTGCTGATCGCCTATCTCCTCGCCAGAACCTCGAAGATCCGCATCGGCTCCGGCGGCGTCATGCTGCAGCATTACAGCGCCTATAAGGTTGCCGAGACGTTCAATTTGCTGGCATCGCTAGCGCCCGGCCGTGTCGATCTCGGTGTCGGCAAGGCACCGGGCGGTTTTCCGTTATCGACGCGAGCCCTGCAGCTTGCCGTCGATCCGGCGAGAAAGCCGGATTTTGCAAGCCAGCTTTCCGATCTCAACACCTATCTTGCTGCCAATCCGAACTATGACGGTGCGCAGGCAACCCCTTTCCCGCCGACGGCGCCCGATCGTTTCCTGCTCGGCGCCAGCGTCGAAAGCGCCGAACTGGCGGCCGAGAAGGGCTGGGAACTGGTCTTTGCCGGTCACCTGAACGGCGATCCCGACAATCTGCGCAGGACCTTCGAGGCTTATGAGCGGGCGTCCGGCGGCAAGCGGCCGATCCTGGCGCTCGCAGCCTTTGCCGCCGAAAGCGAGGACTATGCCCGCGAGAGGATCGGCAATCTGCGCATCGTCAAGCTGTTCCTGCCGAACGGCCAGACCGTCAATGTCGGCAGCGAGGAGCAGGCGGCCGAATTTGCCCGCCAGGCCGGCGTCACCGATTACCGCATCGAGGAGAAGGTGCCGAGCGTACTGCACGGCACGGCAAAGCAGATCCGCAAGGAATTGGACGAGCTTCACCGCCGCTACGGCGTCAAAGAATTCGTGCTCGACACGCCGGCGCTGTCGGTCGCCGAGCGCCTGGCCTCCATCGAGTTGCTCGCCGAAGAGCGGCTTTCCCTCGTCGCCTGACCGTTTTCAAGGAGATCAATCCCATGCCTCAGAAACACGTCACGTTTGGCATCATGCTGCAGGGTCCCGGCGGTCACATGAATGCCTGGAAGCATCCAAGCGGACCGGCGGATGCCAGCGTCAATTTCGACTTCTTCGTCAAGACGGCGCGCAAGGCGGAGGCCGCCGGCATCGCCTTCGCCTTCGTGGCCGACGGGCTCTATATCAACGAGCAGTCGATCCCGCATTTCCTCAACCGCTTCGAGCCGATCGCCATTCTTTCGGCGCTGGCGGCCTCGACCTCGAAAATCGGCCTCGTCGGTACGGTCTCGACCTCCTACAGCGATCCCTTCACCATCGCCCGTCAGTTTGCTTCGGTAGATCTTATCAGTGGCGGCAGGGCAGGGTGGAATGCGGTGACCTCGCCGCTCGAAGGCTCCGGGCGCAACTACAGTCGCCAACATCCCGAACACGAGCTGCGCTACGAGATCGCCGAGGACTATATCGATGCGATAAAGGGCCTCTGGGATTCCTGGGATGACAACGCCTTCGTGCGCGATCGCGAAACCGGCGTCTATGCCGACAAGACCAGGATGCACCGCCTTGACCACAAGGGCCGCTTCTTCCGCATCGAGGGACCGCTCAACATTGGCCGTTCGAAGCAGGGGCAACCGGTGATCTTCCAGGCCGGCGCCTCGGACTCCGGCATCAGGCTCGCCGGCAAACATGCCGATGCCGTCTTCACCAATGGCGGGCCGTTCGAGGAGGCCCAGGCCTTCTATCGGCAGCTGAAGGACAGCGTCATCGCCCATGGGCGCCCGGCAGCCGAAGTCGGCATCTATCCCGGCATCGGCCCGATCGTCGGCAAGACGGCCGAAGAAGCGGAAGCCAAGTACCAGGCGATCCGCAATCTCGTGACCATCGAGGAAGCGCTCGCCTATCTCGGCCGCTTCTTCGATCATCACGATTTCAGCATCTATCCGCTCGACGAGGCCTTCCCGGATCTTGGTGATATCGGCAAGAACAGCTTCCGGGCGACCACCGACCGCATCAAGCGCACGGCACGCGAAAAAGGGCTGACGCTGCGCGAAACCGCGCTCGACGTCGCCACACCCCGCACGGCCTTCATCGGTACGGCGGAACATATCGCCGACGAGATCATCCGCTGGGTGGACCATGGCGCCGCCGACGGCTTCATCCTCGGTTTTCCCGTCATCGCCGAAGGCTTCGACGACTTCGCCGAATACGTCCTGCCGGTCCTGACCGAGCGCGGTTATTTCGATCCGGTCCTGAAGGGCGAGACGTTGCGCAATCATCTGGGCCTGCCCTTCCGGGAAAGCCGCTATGCGGCCGGCGTCGATCAGCTCGAGCAGGGAAGGGCTGTCGGCGCCTGAGGCGTCGGCGAACCGCCATGGACACTATCGCTCGGAACCCGCGCAGCAACGATCCGGTCGAGAAGGGCATCGCCGCCTATCTCGACGAGATCATCGCACTTCGCCACGATCTGCACCAATATCCCGAGCTTGCCTTCCAGGAGCTCAGGACCAGCAAGCTCGTGGCCTCCCGCCTGTCCTCCTGGGGCTACGAGGTGACGACGGGCATTGCCGGCACCGGCATCGTCGCCACCTTGAGACGCGGCGAAGGCAAGAAACGGATCGGTATTCGCGCCGATATGGATGGGCTGCCGATCGAGGAAGCGACCGGTCTTGCCTATGCGAGCAGCAATCCGGGCGTCATGCACGCCTGTGGTCATGACGGCCATACTTCGATCCTGCTGGCGGCTGCGCGCTATCTCGCAGAGAGCGGCAATTTCAGCGGCACGTTGAGGCTGATCTTTCAGCCCGCCGAGGAAATCGGTGCGGGCGCCCGCAAGATGATCTCGGAAGGCCTGTTCGAACGGTTTCCCGTCGATGCGGTCTTCGGCCTGCACAACTGGCCGGGTGTGCCGGCGGGCCAGTTCGGTTTCGTCGCCGGCCCGGCCATGGCCTCGGTCGATCAGGCGGTCGTCAAGATTGTCGGCAAGGGCGGCCACGGCGCCGAGCCGCACCGCGCCGTCGATCCGGTGCTGGCGTCCGCATCCTTCATCACCGCCCTGCAGAGCGTCGTCTCCCGCAATGTCGATCCGCAAGACATGGCGGTCGCCACTGTCGGCTCGATCCATGCCGGCTCCGCCTCGAATGTCATCCCCGAGAGTGTGGAGATGAAGCTGACCATGCGGGCCTTCAGCGAGACGGTTCGTCAGCTGCTGCAGGAGCGCATTCCAGCCCTTGCCCGCGCCCAGGCCGAAAGCTTCGGCGCGGTGGCGGAGGTGAATTACCGGCTCGGTTTTCCGGCGCTGGTCAACCACGCCAAGGAAACGGCATTTGCCCGGGATGTCGCTTATGACGCGCTTGGTCTTGCGGCGATCGAAAAGGATTTCCGCCCGCGCACCGCGAGCGAGGATTTTGCCTTCATGCTGCAGGCCAATCCCGGCAGCTACCTCTTCGTCGGCAATGGCGACAGCGCGCCTCTGCACAGCGCCCACTACGATTTCAACGACGCGATCATTGCACAGGCCGCCCGCTACTGGGTGCGGCTCACCGAAACCTTCCTCACGGATGACAATGGGTGACGAACGATATGAGCGACACGTTTCTCTATACGAGCCCCCTCGACCCCCGCGCCAAGCCGCTGATCGATGAGTTGATCCATGAATATGACAGCCGCTACGGCACCTATTTCAATGCCGAAGGTGCTGCGGCAGAGCTCAACCGCTATCCTCCCGAAGCCTTTGCGCCGCCTCACGGCAATTTTCTGCTGCTGCTCCGCAATGGCGAAACCATCGGCGGCGGCGCCTTCAAACATTACGACGAGCGCACCGCCGAATTCAAACGCATCTGGACGCGCTCCGACCTGCGGCGTCAGGGTCTTGCCCGCAAGGTGCTGGTGGAGCTGGAGGCGCAGGCCGGTCGTCAGGGTTATACCCGCATTTACCTGACGACCGGTTTCCGCCAGCCTGAGGCCGTCGGCCTCTATCTGAATGACGGCTATACGGCTCTCTTCGACACATCAGCCGATCCCGAAATCTACAAGAGCCTGCCCTTCGAGAAGGACATCACCCATCTCGCGCAATCGGCTCTCGAAGAGGCCGAACCGCGCCTGCGCGTGGCCGGCGCAAATCACTGAAAACGGCAAAGACCGACAATCATAAAAGGGAAGCAAGAATGGCACTGACGACGGATTTCGCCGGCATCGCGCCCGGCAGCAGGACGGTGGAATCGAAGCCGGATCACTCCCGTTACCGCATCGTGCCGGCACGCCATCCCGGTCGTCTGGCCGGCACGATCTTCGCCGCCGTCGTCATCGTCGCCGTGCTCTATTCGACCTTCACCAATCCGCGCTGGGGTTGGAACGTCTTTGCCGAATGGTTCTTTGCCGAGCCGGTGCTCGTCGGCCTCGGCAGGACGTTGCTGCTGACCGCGCTTGCCGCCGTTTCCGGGTCCATTCTCGGGACGGCCCTGGCGCTTGCCCGGGTCTCCAAGTCGCCGCTGCTGTCAGGTCTTTCCTGGGGTTATATCTGGCTGTTGCGCTCGATCCCGATGATCGTGCTGCTGCTGATCCTGAACAATCTCGGCTATCTCTACGAAACGATCAGGATCGGCATCCCCTTCACCAACACGGTCTTCATCGATTATCCCACGGTGCAGTTGCTGACGCCGTTTGCCGCGGCCTTCCTCGGCCTGACACTCAACCAGTCGGCCTTCTTCGCCGAGATCGTCCGCGGCGGTATCCTTTCGGTGGATCATGGCCAGCTGGAGGCCGCCGCCGCCCTCGGCCTGCCGCGCCGGCGCCAGGCTTTCCGCATCGTGCTGCCGCAGGCGATGCGCTCGATCCTGCCGACTGGTTTCAACGAACTCATCGGATTGGCGAAAAGCACATCCATGGTCTATGTGCTGGCGCTGCCGGAACTGTTCTACACGGTGCAGGTGATCTACCGCCGCAATCTCGAAGTCATTCCGCTGCTGATGGTCGCCACCGTTTGGTACCTGATCATCATGACGGTGCTGTCGGTCGCCCAGCATTATATCGAGCGCTATTTCTCCAAGGGCGCCGTGCGCAATCCGACGCCGCTGCCCTTTCAGGCATTCTTCGAGCGTTTCCGTCGCCCGCTTCCTGCCTTCGATACGACGGTCGAGCCCGTGCGCACGGTCGGCTTCCGGGATGCGGCCTCGCTGCGGACTGCGGGCGGGGCGGTGCGCGTGCAAACGATTTCGAAGAGTTTCGGCTCGCTGAAGGTGCTCGACAAGGTCGAGCTCAGCCTGCCCTCGGGCAGTGTGACCGCCATCCTTGGTCCGTCCGGCTCCGGCAAATCGACGCTTCTGCGCGCCATCAACCATCTGGAGCGTGTCGATGAGGGTTTCATCTCCGTCGACGGCGATTTCGTCGGCTACAGCAGCAAGGGCGACACACTCTACGAACTCAAGGAAAAAGAGATCCTCAAGCGCCGCGCCGATATCGGCATGGTCTTCCAGAGCTTCAATCTGTTCCCGCATCTGACCGTGCTCGAAAATCTCATCGAGGCGCCGATCCAGGTTCGTGGGCTCGGCCGCGAGGAAGCCGTGCAACTGGCGCAGGAGCTGTTGGCCCGTATCGGCCTCAGCGACAAGATCAATGCCTATCCGCGCCAGCTCTCCGGCGGCCAGCAGCAGCGTGTGGCGATCGCCCGGGCCTTAGCGCTCCGTCCCAAGGTGCTGCTCTTCGACGAGCCGACCTCTGCACTTGATCCGGAGCTTGTTGGCGAAGTGCTGGACCTCATCAAGGACCTCGCCCGCACCGGCACGACGCTCGTCATCGTCACCCATGAGGTCGGCTTTGCCCGCGAAGTCGCCGACACGGTCGTCTTCATGGAAAGCGGCCGTATTCTGGAGGTTGGTCCGCCGGCCCGGATTTTCACACAGGCCGAGCATCCCCGAACCCGCGAATTCCTTGCCAAGGTTCTCTAGCGCCGATCGGCGCTGGTGAAATGCCGGGCCGCGACGGGCTGCTCCGGTCGAACGACAATAACCACAACCCGAAGATGAAATGGAGAAGGGGCATGGCATTTGCAGATAGAGTAAGGCTTCTCATAGCGGGAGCCGTCACCATCGGCGCGATCGGTTTCGGTTCCGCTCAGGCGCAGCAGAAATTCGATCTCAGCCCCGAACAGCCGAACCGGCTGCGGGTGGAAAAGAACGAGAAACGCATCGCTGAAATCAAGGACTTCAAGTTCGTCGAAAACGGCGTCTTCACCGTCGGCATCAGCTCGAGCGGCAATCTGCCGCTGCATGACTATGCCTCCGATTCCAAGACGGTCATTGGTTACGACGTCGATTTGGCGCAGGCCATTGCCGACAGCCTCGGCCTGAAGCTCAACCTCGTCTCCGTTGCCTGGGCCGATTGGCCGCTGGGGCTGACCTCCGGCAAATTCGACGCGGTGATCTCGAACGTGACCGTCACGGAAGAGCGCAAGGAGAAATTCGATTTCTCGACCTATCGCAAGGATGAACTTGGTTTCTACGTCAAGGCTGACAGCCCGATCGCAGCGCTCAAGCAGCCGAAGGATATTGCCGGCCTGAAGGTCATCACCGATGCCGGAACCAACCAGGAGAAGATCCTGCTGGAATGGGACCGCGAGAATGTCGCCGCCGGCTTGAAGCCGATCGAGGTGCAATATTATGACGACGACGCGGTCAAGGATCTCGCCGTGCAGTCCGGCAGAGCCGACGCCGTCTTCAGTGTCAATGCGACGCAGGCCTATTCGGCAGGGATAAACGGCAAGACCAAGCTCGTCGGCACTGTCAGCGGCGGCTGGCCGATCACCGCCGAGATTGCGGTCACCACCCGCAAAGGCAGCGGTCTGGCGGCTCCGCTGACCGACGTCGTCAACGACCTGATCGCCAGCGGCGCCTACAAGAAGATCCTCGATGCGTGGAATCTCGGTCCGGAGGCGATCGACAAGGCGCAGACCAACCCGCCCGGCCTGCCGAAGAGCGGCTCCTGATCCCATCCGGCCGGCAGTATGCTGCCGGCCATTCCTGCCTGACATTTCGGAGATTGAAGACGATGATTGCCTTTCCGGCATTGCGGACCCTGCTGATCGCCGCCATGGCGTCCGGCCTTTCCTTCGGCGCGACCCGTGCGGCCGACGATTTCGACCTGAGCCCGCAGCAGCCGGGCAGGCTGCATGCCGCCAAAAACGATGCGGCGATCGCGGCGATCCCCAAGGGATTCAAGTTCGTCACGCCAGGCAAGTTCACCATCGCCGTCAGTCCGGGCGGGCCGCCGCTTTCCACCTATGCCACCGATGCCAAGACCGTGGTCGGGGCGGATCCCGATTATGCCTATGCCATCGCCGACAGTCTCGGCCTGACGCTGGAGATCGTGCCCGTCGCCTGGATCGACTGGCCGCTTGGCCTGGCCTCGGGCAAGTATGATGCCGTCATCTCCAATGTCGGGGTCACCGAGCAGCGCAAGGAGAAGTTCGATTTCTCCACCTATCGCCAGGGCCTGCACGGTTTCTTCGTGAAGTCCGACAGCCCGGTCACCTCGATCAAACAGCCGAAGGATGCGGCGGGTTTGAGGATCATCGTCGGGGCCGGAACCAATCAGGAGCGCATCCTGGTGAAGTGGAGCGACGAGGATGTCGCCGCGGGCCTGAAGCCGATCGAGCTGCAATATTACGACGACGAGGCGGCAAGCCTCCTCGCGCTGCAGTCGGGCAGGGCCGATGTCATCGTCCAGCCGCATGCGCAGCTGGTCTTCATCGCTGCGCGCGACAAGAACATCAAGCGCGTCGGCACGCTCAGCGCCGGCTGGCCTGATCGTTCCGACGTTGCGATCGCCACCCGCAAGGGAGGAGGGCTTGCCGATGCGCTGACCGTCGCCACCAACGGCCTGATCAAGAACGGTACCTACGGCAAAATCCTAGACCACTGGCATCTTTCCGAGGAGGCCTTGCCCGCATCCGAGACCAATCCGCCCGGCCTGCCGAAATACTGATCTGCGGAAGGCGTGACATGAGCAGCGGCATTATGTCCATCAGCCATATCGGTTTCCTCACCCCCGGCAATTATCGCGACGACGATCCCCTGTCAGGATTGGAGCAGACGCTCCAGCAGCTGCAATATGGCGAAGAGCTGGGTTTCGACAGCGCCTGGGTCCGCCAGCGACACCTGGAGCCCGGGATTTCTTCCGCGAGCGCCTTTCTGGCGGCGGCGACGCAACGGACCAGCCGGATCCAGCTCGGAACGGCGGTCATTCCGATCGGCTATGAAAACCCCTACCGGCTGGCCGAAGACCTCGCCACGGTCGATGTCCTCTCACGCGGGCGGCTGAATATCGGCGTCAGCGCCGGCCGGCCGCTGCATGCCGAGTTGATTGCCCCGCTCGCCTTCGACGGCGACTGGACGCGCTACGATTTCTCGCATGACCGCGTACTGCGCTTCGCCGACAATCTGCGCGGCGCCTATCTCGGCGACGATGAGACCTTGATCAAGACGCCCTTCGGCCCGCAGCGGCCGCGGCTGCAACCTTATGCCAAAGGCCTGATCGATCGGATCTGGTATGGCGGCGGGTCTCAGCGCTCGGCCGAGTGGGCCGGGCGCAACGGCTTCAATCTCCTGACCGGCAACGTGATAACGGGGGAGGGGACCGACGACTTCTTCGTCGCCCAATCCAGGTTGATCGAAACCTACCGTGCCGCCGGACCTCAGCGCCGCGTCGCGCTCGGCCGCGTCATCGTGCCTTTCGACAGCGCCGATGCGGCGACACGCCGCCGCTATCGCGATTATGCCGATGGCCGCCATCAGCGGACGCTTTCGCCCCAGGGCGAGCGGCGGACCCTGTTTGCCCGCGATATCGTCGGCACGTCGGAGGAGATCTTGGAACAGCTTTTTTCCGATCCGATCCTGCCTGAGGTCGGCGAGCTGCGGCTGGAGCTTCCTTACGAGTTCGAGCACGAGGAATACCGTCAGATCCTTCACGACTTCGTGACAAGGATCGCGCCGCAGCTCGGATGGAAAGCGCAGCCCGAAATTCGGAGCGTTTCCTGAGGCAGGCCGCGCCGGTCAAGCCCTCATTCGACATCAGAACAATCATTCACGAGGAACAATCACCAGTGACGAGAACGGTAGAATACTTCTTTTCGATTGGATCGCCCTGGTCCTACATCGGTTTCGACGCCTTCATCGAACTGGCGGCGAAGAACGACGTCGTCGTCACGCCTTATCTGACGACGGTGGTCGAGGAAAATGGCGGGATCTTCTCGCGCAACCGGCCCGAAATCCGGCGTGCTTACTGGACGCGGGACCTCAAACGCTGGGCGCGCGTGCGGGGCAAGGAATTGCGGCTCGAACATCGCCCGGAGCTCAGCGATCCGGCGCCGGCCTCCCTCTTCGTCATTGCCGCCTATCTCGACGGACAGGACTGGATCGGTGTCGCCCGAACCCTGCAGCACGCCTTCTGGGCCGAGGCGAGGGATATCGGCAAGCCCGATATACGCGAGGCGATCGTGACATCAGCCGGTTTCGATGGCGCAGCGCTTCTCCGGCGGCAAGCCGATGAAGATGTCCAGAACAAATGGTCGGCAGACCGCACGCATGCGCGCGACAGCGGCGTCTTCGGCTTCCCCACCTATGTCCATGACGGCGAGATTTACTGGGGACAGGACAATCTGCCTTTCCTGGAGCGCCATCTTGGCGGCGACAGGCCTTAAGCCGAGTGGCACCTCGATTGAGACGGATTTTTCCAAGTAACTCTAGATAGATAGACATTATTTCTTGCCTTTGATGCCGTTCGCTAGATTGCTGTGATTGAAGGGGAAATCGCACGCATGCTCGACAGGACATCTGACGACGCGGCTATTCCGCCGTATCCGACGGAATGGCCGACCGTTATTCTCGCGATCGTCATCCATGGCGGGTTTCTGGCGCTGACCTGGTGGTGGCAATCATTGCCGACGATCGTGGTCGTGATCGTCGGAGGCTGGCTGATTGCCTGGCACGGGTCGCTTCAGCATGAGGTCATTCACGGCCATCCGACAGGAAGACGGTGGGTGAACGACTTGATCGGATCGGTGCCCCTGTCGCTGTGGCTGCCTTACCCGATCTACAGGGAAAGCCATCTGGAGCACCATCGAGACGAATATCTGACCGACCCGATCGAGCATCCGGAATCCTCCTACGTCACCCGGGCCGCCTGGGAGCGGCTCGGCCCTGCCGGCAGGCTGCTGGCGCGGTGGAACACGACGCTTTTCGGCCGGTTGACGATCGGCCCTGCCGTGAAGCTCTTGAGTTTCCTCGGGCAGGAATGGCGGCTGGTGCGGGCGAACGAACCGGGAAGACGGCGGGTATGGGCGGTCCACAGCATCGGTGTCGCCCTCGTCCTTTTCTGGGTGACGGTAATCTCAGGCATGCCGCTATGGCTCTATCTCTTCGCCTTCGTCTATATCGGTGCGGCGATGACGCGGCTTAGATCCTATGCCGAGCACCGATATGCGGAAAGCCATGAGGAGCGCACCGCCATCGTCGAAAACAGCCATCTCTTCGGCCTGCTGTTTCTCTACAACAATCTGCATGTTCTCCACCATCGCCGTCCCGGCATCTCCTGGTATCGTCTGTCCACCGTCTATCGCCACAATCGCGAGATGCTGGTCCGTTCGAACGGCGAGCTCGTCTATGACGGTTATTGGGATGTCGCACGCCGGTTTTTCCTTAAGCCGCACGACGACCCTACGCATCCCCGTCATTCGTGACGGCGGCGACAGCCGCGCCTGCAGGTCACCGGCTCGGAGCCAGCGGCGTCCGACCTGCTATAGCGGAGGAAATTCCGTTATCCTGACGGTTTTGCGCATTCCCATCGAAACCGTTCCATTCTATTGGAGGAAAAGATAAGGGAAGATTTTTTTACATTGTTTGCTTCAATTGGGTCTTTTATCTCCCGTTTCATCAAAATGCGAAACGCGCAGCATTGATCGGAGAAAGACGATGAACCCCGCCATGAACATGATGCCGATGATGAACAACATGCCCGCCATGATGAACCCGATGATGGGTGGTGGAATGATGCCGATGATGGGCGGCATGCCCATGATGAACGGCGCGATGATGCCGATGATGGCCTCTATGCCGATGATGATGATGATGGGCTCGATGAAGTGCAGCATGACCGCTGACGGCATGGTCTGCGAAATGAAGCCGATGGAAGGCATGGACAAGGACATGTTCACGGAATGCTGCAAGCGCATGATGTCGATGATGTCGGGCGGCATGCCGATGATGATGATGTGCGGCGGCATGATGATGTGCTGCACGATGGCCGCCTGAGCCTTTCACATCCCGAAAGAGACGACAAAGCCTCCGGAGACGGAGGCTTTCTTGCATCAGACCCTGATGTCCTCAAGATATGTCGTCACGAGGTAGAGGATCGCTTCCGTGCCTGTCATGTTTCGATAGACGTGGGGAACGTCCGCATCGAAGACGATGGCATCGCCTTCACCCAGGATATGCAGCGGCTGTTTGCCGGCGATAATTTCGACGGTGCCTTGAGCAACGACCAGATTTTCGACCGTTCCATGCTGATGGGCGTCGGCGTTTTCGGTATGGTGCGGAGCGATCCGGAGCTCGTAGAATTCCACCTTCCTCTCGCCCTCGAAGGGAAAGAGTGCGCGTGTCTGGAAGCGCCCCTCGGAAGACGCGAGGATTTTCGATCGTGCCCTCGGCACGGCAATGATCGGAGTTTCGCCGCGTTCGGCGATCAATGCGGCGCAGGGAATGCCGAGAGCAAGCGCGATCTTCGACAGGATGCTTAACGTCGGGCTGCTCTTGCCCGTTTCGATCTGGCCGAGCATCGCCCGGCTGACGCCGGCGATCTTTGCCAGCCTGTCCAGGGAATAGCCGCGGCGGGTCCGGATACGCCGCAAGTTCTGTCCCGTCTGAACCGTAATCTCGTCAGCGGCATCCTTCGCTTCGACGTCGGAACGAAGCGCTTGATCAGACGCCATGTCCCGCAATGCCCATTGCCATGACCGGGACGAAGCCCCAATAGGGCACCCACATCAGAACCGGCTGCATCGCAAACGATACCGGCGCGGCAACCTTCGCCGCGTCAGGCGCATGCTTGCTACGCGCTTGCCGGTAAGCCTGAAGGTCGATGACATCAGCCGTCTGCATTGGCATGAAAAGCTCCCGCTAAAATCTATAAGAAAGCTATATTTTCTCCGGCGGAAAAGGCAGGGCGCGTCATCCAATCGTCCGGCCGAACCGGAAATCTTATACCAAAAATACTCGGGCTTATGGCAAAGCCATTTGTCGCCGGATTTCACACGCCCAAAGACGTCTGCCATCCAGAGGCCAAGCCCGCAACTGGGCGATTGACGATCGCCGCAGCCTATGCGCGCGGACGCTGAGATGAATGTTTTTTTCAACCGAGTGCGGAAGGAGAGACACACATTCCTTTAATCCAGTAATTTTATAGACAATATTTGAAGCAACTACAGAGAGGAAAAACCATGTCAGGTTTCAAACTCGTCGGCATAGCTGGCAGCTTCAACCGTCCATCGAAGACATTGGCGCTGGTCCGCCACGTCGCCGAACGCGCAAGCATCCGATACGGCTTTGCGAGCAAGACCTATGATTTGCACGATGTCGGTCCGTCGCTGGGCAGCGCCTTGTGGCGCAAGGACCTCGACGATCAGGCCCGGCGTGTCGTCGACGAGATCGTGGGCGCCGACGTGCTGGTCGTCGGCTCGCCGACCTACAAGGGATCCTATCCCGGTCATTTCAAGCACCTCATCGATCTGATCGACCCGCAGGAACTGCGAGCGAAACCCATCATCATTACAGCGACGGGCGGCGGCGATCGGCATGCGCTGATGGTCGAGCATCAGCTTCGGCCGCTGTTCGGCTTTTTCATGGCCCATACATTGCCGACGGCCGTTTATGCCTCCGATCGCGATTTCACGGACTACGCGGTCTCATCCGATCAGCTTTCGAACCGCATCAGCGAAGTGGTCGGCGAATTGGCGGCCTTCTTTCCCGGAGCAGGCCCGGCAATAGCGGCGGCCGAATAGGAACATCGCCATGGTTCTATCTCAGGACACAACGGCAGACGGTACGGAAGGCTCGGGGCCGGGCGAACAATTGTGGAGCGTCTTCGAATTCGCGCGACGATATCGCCTCGCCAAACGGGAAGAGAACCGCTTGCTGATGCTTTACGGCCCGACCGCATCGCTTCGCGATCTCCTTGCCAATGCCCGACGTCATTGCCTGATTTCCTAACCATCGCTTCCTGACAGGAGGTTCGCATGAAGCTTGATTTCTATTTCCGGCTGAAACGCGCGATCGGCCGTTTTCTCGATCCGAAAAGTCCGGCTAGGCGGCAGCCTGTAAACGGACGGCTTCTCCGCGACGAAGAGCGGGACCGGTCGGCGCGCGAATACGAACTCCATTATTGGGGCGCGATGCCCGGACTTTGGTATTGAGGAGGATGCGGGATGGCGATCGTCATTGAGACCGGCTTCCGCCGGCACGAAACGAAAAGAGCGACGGCAAGCGTCATGTCGCAGTTCAGGCATGCGGCCGGGATCTGCACGGTCGTCGGTTCCTTCACCTTCCTGTTCGCGCTGGTGATCGGGCTGATCCAATGAGCGACGTCCTCATTCTTCCCGGATTGTTCGGCTCGGGAGAGGGGCATTGGCAGCAGCACTGGCTGCAGGATCAACCGGGCAGCCGTTATGTTGCTCAGGACGATTGGAGCCATCCCGACCTCGACAGCTGGCTGCCGCGCCTGGAAAGCGCGCTCGAAGAGGCCGGTGAGGCCTATCTGGTTGCCCATAGTCTCGGATGCCTGCTCGCCGCCCGGCTGGCCGGGCGAAGTGTTGCCCGTCGGGTGAAGGGAGCATTGCTCGTTGCTCCCTGCGATCTGCCGGCCACGGACATTCTGCATCCCGGGCATATCTCTTTCGGTGGCATGCCGACGGCGCCTCTGCCATTTCCGAGCATCGTCGTCGGCAGCATGAACGACGCCTATATGACGGTCGATCGGCTGACCTTGTTTGGTCGCCTGTGGAAGGCCGAGACCAGGAATATCGGCCTTGCCGGCCACATCAATATCGCCAGCGGTTTTGGCCGCTGGCGAACCGGCTACCGGCTGCTGGACGCCTTGAAGATGCGCGCCGGCGATCGAAGGCGCAACGTTTTCGCGCGGCCGGCTTTCGCGATGTGAATGGAAGCCGAATGTCCGATATCATCGACGATCTCCTGCGGCTCAGCGAAGATCCGAATGCCGACCCGAGGAGCCGGCGCCGGCAAACCATGGAGCGTTTGGTAGAGACGCTGCTTGCCATGGCAGATGCCGAAATTGGGCCGGACGAAGTGCAACATCGCCATTCGATCATCCATTTGACGACAATCATCCGCGACATGACGGGCAGGATCGCCGAGGCCGACGATACGACATTTGCGGCGATCGTCAGGGAGGCCGCGATGCTGATCCGCAGCCTGCAGCGGCGCCGGGCCGACGCGGCCAGATTTACGGTGCATTGAAACGTGACCGATATCATCGAGTATAAGCAGGCCGAGATGCGGCGAAGCGAGGTGCGGATGCTCGGCACAACCAGCATGGCTCTCACGGACGAACTCGTGTCGCTCAGCCTTCGCGTTGAACTCGATCCCGGCCCCGAGCCGCACCGGACACCGCTGACCGAGATGGAGACGGAGATGTTCGCCAGGCGGCTGCTCCAGGAATCCGACGGCGCGCCGCTCTGGGTTTTCGCCTATGGCTCATTGATATGGAAGCCGGACTTCGATGCCGTCGAGTGGCAGCGCGGCGCAGCAAGGGGTTGGCATCGGTCCTTCTGCCTGAAGATGACCCGCTGGCGGGGAAGCCGGGCGCAGCCCGGCCTCATGATGGCGCTTGATCGTGGCGGACGCTGCAACGGCATCCTCTATAAGCTTGCCGATGACGATCGCCTCGGTCAGATTCGGCGATTGATCCGCCGTGAGGTCGGCACGATCGACGATGCGGCGACGGTTCGCTGGATTCCGGTTGAAACCGCACATGGCTTGGTGCGCGCCCTGGTCTTTTGGGCCGGCCCGAAGGGGGAGCGCGTTTCCCGCAGATTGCCTTTGGAGACGGTGGCGCGCGTGCTTGCCAGGGCCTGCGGACATATGGGCTCCCGCGCCGAATATCTCTATCTGACGGTGAAGCATCTGGAAGAACGCGGCATCCACGATCGCAATTTATGGCGCCTTCAGGAGCTCTCGCCGCCGAACTCCAATCGATCCATGGTCTGAACGAGGTTACGCAAAGACGTTAAGCGCCGCGCGTCTTTTCAGACCCGCGGCGCTTTGACGTTTTGAATTACCTGCATTCCCTCAGAGCTTGCCTTTCCACGGCACAAGGTAGGTCTCCAGGAAACGGATGGCGGCCGAGAAGGTGAAGGCGCAGACCGCGATGATGCCGATGCCGACGAAGACGACGTCGGTTGCCAGGAACTGCGATGCCGACATGATCATGAAGCCGATCCCGCGCGTCGAGGCGATCAATTCGGCGGCGACCAGCGTGCCCCAGCCGACGCCGAGTGCAATGCGGATGCCGGTGAGGATCTCGGGCAGGGCGGAGGGCAGGACGATATCGATGAACAGCTGCAGCCGGCTCGCACCGAGCGAACGGGCGGCATTGACGCGCTCGATCGGCAGCGAACGGACGCCTGCCTGGGCCGAGAGGCAGATCGGCGCGAACATCGCCAGCACCAGGAGCGTGATTTTCGAAGTTTCGCCGATACCGAGCCAGATGATCATCAGCGGCAGGTAGGAGAGGGGCGGGAGCGGCCAGTAGAATTCGATCGGCGCATCGAACACCCCTTTGGCCCAGCGGTTCAGGCCCATGAGCAGCCCGAGCGGAATGCCGGCGGAGATGGCGATCAGCGCTGCGACGACGATGCGGAACAGGCTCGCAAGGATATGCTCGGAAAGCGATGCGCCGGCGTAACCGTCGCGATAGACGAGGCCGATCTGCGTCAGCACCTCGTCCGGACGCGGCAGGAAAAGATGCGGCACGAGGCCGAGCGCAGAGACGAGCCACCACAGCAACAGGATCGCCAAGGCGGTGGCAACACTGATCGCCACCGTGGATTTCTCGCCGGCGCCGAAACTTGCCATCTTCACCAGCTTGACCTGCCGGTCCGCTCTATGCGCCGCAATCGACGGAGACTGGACGATATCACTCATGCCGCACTCCTCAAATCTTCGCTGCTGTGGAGAATGGCGCGGATCTCCTCGCGCAGCTCGGCAAATTGCGGCGACGCCTTGATCGATCGTGCATCGCCGGTCTCGGCGAAGCGTCTGATGAAATCGAGATCGAAGCGGGCGACGACGCGCCCCGGGCGAGGCGACATGACGAGGACCTGCGTACCGAGAAACAGGGCCTCCTCGATCGAGTGGGTAATGAAGAAAATCTTCTTTGCCGTCTTGTTCCAGACGGAAACCAGCAGTTCCTGCATCTGCTCGCGCGTCAGGCTGTCGAGCGCCCCGAACGGCTCGTCCATCAGCAGGATGTCGGGATTGGTCGCGAGCGCGCGGGCGATGCCGACCCGCTGGCGCATGCCGCCCGACAGCTCGTAGGGAAAGGCACTGGCGAATTCGTCGAGGCCGACGAGCCGGAGCAGCTCGAACGCGCGCACCTGTCGCTCCTTGCGGTTGACGCCGGCAAATTTCAGGCCGAGCGCGACATTGTCGGCTACCGATTTCCAGGGCAGCAGCGCATCTTTCTGAAAGACGACGCCGCGATCGGCGCCTGGGCGTTCGACCGCGCGGCCATCGAGCGTGATCCGGCCATCCGACAGTGGAAGGAAACCGGCGATCGCGTTGAGAAGGGTTGATTTGCCGCATCCCGAGGCGCCGAGCGCGACCACGAAACCCCGTTCGGGGATATCGAAGGAAACGCGATCGAGCGCATGGACGGTCCGCCCGTCCCGGGCTGCAAAGAAAACGCTGGCGTGATCGACTTTAAGCATGGTCCGCTCGCAAGGTTCGACGCCGGCGCGCAAGTGTCGCGCCGGCGTCGGGGAGGATCAGTTGCTGACGCTGGTAAGCGCGTCTGCTGTGACGAAGGCGCCGTAATTTGGCAGCACGTCGGACACCTTGCCCTGTTCTTTCAGGAACGATGCCGTGTCCTTGAGGATCTTGCCGGCACCCGCCTTTTCGCCACCGCCGAGCCAGGCCTCCGATGCCTGGACCTCGGGGGTGAGCAGCGTCAGGTTCTTCAGCGCCGAGGCCTGTTGCTCGGCCGTTCCGCCGAGAAGCTTGGCGAGCGACTTGGCGTTGTCGCTGTCGGGCCCCCAGGCGGCCTTATCCGACGCGAAGGAGGCGTAGTATTTGTTGATGACCGAGGCGAAGCCCTTCAGGAATTCCGGGTTCTCGGTGGCAAACGTCGAGGTGGCGACCCAGGCGGAGAATGTCGGCGCACCCTTGTCCGCCACGTCCTTGGAAGTCACCAGAACCTTTCCGTTCTTCTTGAGTTCGGTCAGCGCCGGATCCCAGACGAAGCCGCCGTCGATATCGCCGCGGTTATAGCTCGCCACGATCTCCGGCTGCGGGATTGCGAACACCTGAACGTCCTTCTCGGTCAGGCCAAGCGATTTGATCAGCGCCAGGAGCTGATAATGGTCGGTGGAAACGGGTGCGGCGGCAAGCTTCCTGCCCTTCAGATCGTTCAGGCTTTCGATGCCCGAGCCGTTGCGGACGACGAGGGCCTCGTCGATGCCGGAGATGGAGGCAAGGTAGAAGGCCTTGACCTCGAGCCCGCGCGAGACCGCAGCCGCAAACGGGCTGGAGCCGACGTAGCCGACCTGAACGTCGCCCGAGGCAATGGCCGCAAAGATTTCGGCGCCGGAATTGAATCTGCGGAAGTCGATGTCGTATCCCGTCTCCTTGGCGAATTCGCCGTTGGCGATCGCCACGGAAGACGGCAAGGCATCGGTTTGATAGCCGACGACGACCTTCTTGTCCGCCGCCTCGGCGACGATCGCTGTTGCAAGCGTGCCGACGCCCAAGGCAATCGCGGCAATCAGTTTTTTGAAATTCATCTTGAGCCCCTTTGTTTCCAGGGCCACCCGGCCCCTTGATCTCACCTTCAAAGGGTAATCGTCGAGAAGGGGCTGGCGGGAGGAATAACAAACTATATTTATAGACTATAGAGATAATTGTTTTCGTGATTCTGCCGCTTGAGTGATCCCCAGTCGGGTGAGCGACAAGAACCGGCGTTACGGAGCTTCGGGGAGAATGTGTTGATATACGATGTGATCGTGGTCGGTTCCGGTTTTTCAGCGATCGCTGTGACCTGCAATCTCATCGAACAGCTTCCCGCTACGGCGACGATCGCCGTCGTCGGCGACGATCCCGGTTTCGGGCGCGGGACCGCATATCGGACGGAGCTCTATCTCCATCGCCTCAATGTGCCGGCTGGCCGCATGAGCCTGCTGCCCCATCATCCCGACGATTTCGTCGATTGGCTGAAAACTCATGGACGCCAGCTGCAGGCGGGCGATTTCGCCTCGCGCAGCGATTACGGCCTCTATGTCAGGGATACGCTTGCGCGGCTGCTGCGCAAGCGGGATGGCCGCTGCCGGGTCGATTTCATCAAGGCCAAGGCGGCCGGATGTGTGGAGCGCTACACGAGCAGGCTCGCCTTCCACCTCGGCAATGGCGACGAGATCGCCGGGAAGAATGTGGTGCTATGCCTTGGCGTCGGAAATGCCGACCTTCCGGTCGCTGGCGTCCCGTCTTCGCTGCGATCGCGGATCGTCGAGAACCCGTGGCGGCTTTCCTGGCTGCGGCGTGTCGCGCCGTCCGATACGGTCTCTATCCTCGGCTCCGGCCTGACGATGATCGATCAGGTTCTGGCACTTCGCGCCCACGGCCATAGAGGCATGATCGACGTGCTTTCGCGGCGCGGCCTGGCGCCGCTCGGCCATGCGAAGACGCCGCCGGCGCCTCTGCCGATCGACGTTCACGCACTTCCCGGCACGATCAGCGGTATCTTGAAGAGCTTGCGGGCAAAGAGCAGGTCGGTCGCCGACTGGCGGGGCGTGATGGACGGCCTGAGGCCGGTCACGCAGGCTCTCTGGCAAAGGCTTTCGAACGAGGAGCGGGCGCGTTTCCTCAGGCATGCGCTTCCCTGGTGGAACATCCACCGCCACCGGGTCGCGCCCGAGGTGTTCGCCGGCTTCGAGAAACTGGTCGCGGACGGAACCGTTCGCTTTCACGCCGGCTTCCTGAAATCGCTCGAGGCCAGGGAAGGCAGGCTCGTTGCCGGATACAGGGTCAGAGCCAAGCGTGAGATCGCCGAGATCAAGGCGGACTGGCTGGTCAACTGCACGGGCATGGAGCGCGCCGGGATCAGCCATTCGCCGCTTCTGAAGGAAATGAGCCGGTTTCAGTTGATCGTCCCCGACCCTCTCGGTCTTGGCATCCAGGTGGATGCGGCTTCCGAGGTGACGGCGCCATCTCGAATTTCGCCGGCCCGGCTGTTTGCCGTCGGCGCCTTGACGGCGGGTCAATTCTGGGAGATCACCGCCGTCCCCGACATCCGGCTGCAGGCGAAGGCCGTGGCCGAAGAGATCGTCCGGGCAAGGCCCAATTCCGGCGCATAGACTGACAATCTCGGGATCGGCGCGGTGCTGTTGAATTGCCGGCCGCCGACCGCTACAGTATTTGGTAGGCCATAATACGATTCTCTGAATTCGGCTGCCGCGGCGAACTTGAGCCCGCGAAGTCAATCCAACACTGAGGTACGGTATGAGCGGTGCTCCGAAGGACGCAGCAATCAGGGTCGAGCGTCCTGCGAAAACCTTGCGGGAGCTGGCGCTCGACAAGGTCCGCGAGGCCATCGTCAACGGATATTTCCGTCCCGGAGACCGGCTTGTCGAGCGCGACCTCTGCGCCCAGCTCGGCGTCAGCCGGACGGTGGTGCGCGAGGTTCTGAGACATCTGGAATCGGAAGGGCTGGTCGCCAATCTGCCGAACAAGGGACCGATCGTCGCCCAGCTGGATATCGAGGAAGCCAAACAGATCTATGAGATCCGCGGTGCGCTCGAAGGCATGGCGGCACGGCTCTGCGCGGAGCGCGGCAGCCCCGAGATCGTCGCCGCGCTCGAGGAATCCCTGACCGCAATCCGCAACAGCTACCGCGATAGCGATATGGCCGGCGTGCTGGCCAATACCTCTTCCTTTTACCAAACGCTGTTCACCAAGGTCGACAGGCATGTCGCCTGGGGCGTCGTCAACCTCCTCACTGTGCGCATCAACCATCTGCGCTCGATGACGATCAAGACGGAACGGCGCGGTATCGAAGGGCCGCTGCAGATGTCGAAGATCGTCGATTCCATCCGCCGCGGCGACGGCGAGGGCGCCCAGCGCGCGGCGATGGATCATGTCGCGGCGGCGAGTGCCATTGCCGAGGCGGTGTTGTCCGCTCAGAAGCCTGCGGAATAATTCCTTAAAACTCGTCGTATGCATTAAACGACCACACCGCCGGCAAGGCGGTGTCGCATCGACATTTGTCGATGCCTCTGCGCATACGCAATCACGTTCCCCCGAAACGTCTACACTCCGAGCTTGACACCCGTCTTTGCTCGATGTGATGGTATGCCATATTCAATAATATATCAGGCGGTATCATATGAACTGGGATTTGGCCTGCCGATCCGCTGCAAGGGTCCTGACAGCAGAATAAAAGTAACGCTTCCGAGCGTTTCGGGGACGGGCGGAAATCGGAGATTTCAAGGGTCGACCAATCTAAGTCCTCGCAGAAACCAACTTGACACTAATATATTATGGTATACCATAATACCAAATAGAGAGACGAGGTGTTCCATGGCCATTCAAATTCGCAAGACGGGACTGCAGATCGAAACGACGCTGATCGAAGGCGGCAAGGCCGCAGCGGTGCCGCTGAAGCTGTTTACCGCTTTCGCGGTCGTGAAGAATCCCTGGGCGGGCCGCGGCTTCGTCGAAGACCTCAAGCCTGAAATCCATGCGGGCGCTCCGGTTCTCGGTGAATTGCTGACCAAGATGATCATCGATGCGGTCGGTTCCGGCGATGCCGTCGAAGGCTATGGCAAGGCTGCCGTCGTCGGCCTGGATGGCGAGATCGAGCATGCGTCGGCGCTCATCCACACGCTGCGCTTCGGCAATTTTTATCGCCATGCCGTCGGCGCTAAATCCTATCTCGCCTTCTGCAATACGCGCGGTCCTGCCAATGCGCCGATCATGATCCCGCTGATGGACAAGAACGACGAAGGCCGCCGCTCGCATTACCTGACCATCCAGACCTCGATCCCCGATGCGCCGGCCGCCGACGAGATTGTCGTGGCTCTTGGCGCGTCGGTGGGGGGGCGTCCTCATCACCGCATCGGCGACCGCTACCAGGATCTGAAAGATCTTGGGCAGGACGTCGCCAATCCTGCGGGCGTTTGAAAGGGGCTCCGAGATGCTGACAGCCGGATCGATCTCAGGCGCCGCTGCAGCAAAGAGCGCCGCCGGTGACTTGCCCCGAAAGAAGACGGCAAGCGGAACGGCCTATCACGAGGCCGGCAGCGGTAAGCCGCTGGTTCTCATTCATGGCGTCGGCATGCGGCTCGAAGCCTGGGCGCCGCAAATCACCTTTCTGTCGGCCGGCCATCGTGTCATCGCCGTCGACATGCCGGGACATGGCGAGAGCGCAAAACTGCCGGCGGGCAGCCGCCTCAATGAGTTTGTCGCCTGGTTCGGGCGTTTTCTCGACGAGATGGCAATCGATAGGGTGAATGTTGCCGGCCACTCCATGGGTGCGCTGGTATCCGGAGGAGCGGCGGCGACGTTCGGCGATCGGATCAGCCGTGTCGCGTACCTTAACGGCGTCTACAGGCGCGATCCCCAAGCAAAGGCTGCCGTGCTCGCACGGGCCGCGGCCATTCCGGTGACGGGTGTGGACAAGGAAGGTCCCTTGGCGCGCTGGTTCGGCGATGACGCAGACAGCGTTGTTGCGCGGGAATTGACGCGCAAATGGCTCAACCTCGTCGATCCGGAGGGTTATGCTGTCGCTTACGCCGCCTTCGCCGGCGGCGACGAGACCTATGCCGATCGCTGGAAAGACGTGGCTGGGCCGGCCCTGTTCCTGACGGGGTCCGATGATCCGAATTCGACACCTCTGATGGCGCAGCAGATGGCGGCGCTTGCGCCGAAGGGCTGGGCCCGGATCGTGGACGGTCATCGTCATATGGTGAACCTGACCGCGCCTGATATCGTCAATTCGCTGCTCGCCGAGTGGCTGTCGTTCGGGGAGGATGAACGATGACAATCCAGACTGTCGACCCAAGGGCATTGCGAGATGCATTCGGCGCTTTTCCCACAGGCGTGACCGTCGTCACCGCCTGCGATGGGGAAGGAAATCCGATCGGCTTCACCGCGAACTCCTTCACATCGGTCTCGCTCAATCCGCCCTTGCTCCTCGTCTGCCTTGCCAAGACGTCGCGCAATTTCGCCACCATGACCGGTACGCCGCATTTCGCGATCAACGTGCTGTCGGAAACGCAGAAGGACGTGTCGAACACGTTTGCGCGGCCGGTCGAAGACAGATTTGCGGCGGTCGAATGGGCCAAGGGATCGGCTGGCTGCCCGATCTTCTCGAATGTCGCAGCCTGGTTCGAATGCGCCATGGAAGAGGTCGTCGAGGCCGGCGACCATGTCATCCTGATGGGGCGTATCGAATCCTTCGACAATAGCGGCCGCAACGGTCTCGGCTATGCGCGCGGCGGCTATTTCACGCCGACGCTCGCAAGCAAGGCGGTTTCCGCGGCAAGTGAAGGCAATATCGAACTCGCAGCCGTCGTCGAGCGCCGCGGAGAAGTTCTTCTGCTCGGCGACGATGTGCTCTCCCTGCCGAGCGTCGACGCTCATGACGGCAACCCGACCGAGGCGCTGCAGGAATATCTGGAGACGCTCACCGGGCTGAAGGTCAGCATCGGCTTTCTCTATTCGGTCTATGAGGGCAAGAGCGATGGGAAGCAGCACATTGTCTATCACGCCGTTGCCGGAGACGGTGAGCCCGCCGGCGGCAGGTTCGTAAAACCTGGCGCCCTGGCTGCGGCAAAATTCAAGACCAGCTCGACCGCCGATATCGTCAACCGCTTCGCGATGGAAAGCTCGATCGGCAATTTCGGCGTCTATTTCGGTGACGAGACCGGCGGCACCATTCATCCCATTCCAGCCAAGGGCGCAAAAGCATGAAGTTCTCCCTCTTCGTCCATATGGAACGGCTCGACGCCAACCAGAGCCATAAGAGCCTCTATGAGGAATTCGTCGCGCTCTGCGAGATCGCCGACAAAGGCGGCATGCATGCGATCTGGACGGGCGAACACCATGGCATGGATTTCACCATTGCCCCCAACCCCTTCGTGACCATTGCCGATCTCGCGCGCCGCACATCGCGGGCAAGGCTCGGGACGGGGACGGTGATCGCCCCCTTCTGGCATCCGATCAAGCTTGCCGGCGAAGCGGCGATGACCGACATCATCTGCGACGGAAGGCTCGACATCGGCATTGCCCGCGGCGCCTATTCCTTCGAATACGAGCGTCTGCTGCCCGGCCTCGACGCCTGGGGCGCCGGCCAGCGCATGCGCGAGCTCATCCCGGCGGTCAAGGGCATCTGGAACGGCGACTATGCCCATGACGGCGAGTTCTTCAAGTTTCCTGCCACCACTTCTGCGCCGAAGCCGCTGCAGCAGCCGAACCCGCCGATCTGGGTCGCCGCGCGCGATCCGAACTCGCACGAATTTGCCGTCGCCAACGGCTGCAATGTTCAGGTGACGCCGCTCTGGCAGGGCGATGACGAGGTCCAGTCGCTGATGGACCGCTTCAATGATGCCTGCGCCAAGAACCCTGGTATCGAGCGGCCGAAGATCATGCTGCTGCGCCACACCTACGTCGGCTCGTCGGAAGAGGACGTCGCCCAGGCGGCCTATGAACTCAGCGTCTACTACAACTACTTCTTCGCCTGGTTCAAGAATGAGAAGCCGGTTACCCAAGGCCTGATCGAGCGGATCCCGGACGAGCAGATCCGCGCAAACGCGATGCTCTCGGACGAGGTCATGCGCACCAACAATGTCGTTGGTGACGTGCAGACCGTGATCGACCGGCTCAAGGCCTATGAAGCGCTCGGCTATGACGAATATTCTTTCTGGATCGACACCGGCATGAGTTTCGAGCGCAAGAAGGCGTCGCTTGAGCGCTTCATCACCGAGGTCATGCCGGCATTTCAGGAGTAAAGCCATGCGTCGTTTCCAGCACTATATCGACGGTGAATTCTCGGATGGCGAGGCTTCTTATCCGAGCATCGATCCGGCGACCGGCGCGGTCTGGGCTGAGATGCCCGAAGCCCGCGAAGCGGATGTCGATCGGGCAGTGAACGCTGCCGAACGGGCGCTTTATGAAGGCCCCTGGGCGAAGATAACGGCCACCCAACGCGGCAAGCTGCTTTACAAGCTCGCCGATCTCGTTGCCGCCAACGCGCCGATTCTGGCGGAACTGGAGACGCGCGACACCGGCAAGATCATCCGCGAGACCTCCGCGCAGATCGCCTATGTCGCCGAATATTATCGTTACTATGCCGGCATATCGGACAAGATCGAAGGCTCCTACCTGCCGATCGACAAGCCCGACATGGACGTCTGGCTTCGCCGCGAGCCGATCGGCGTCGTTGCGATGGTCGTGCCGTGGAACAGCCAGCTCTTCCTGTCGGCGGTGAAGATCGGCCCGGCGCTCGCGGCCGGCTGCACGATGGTGGTCAAGGCCTCGGAAGACGGTCCGGCGCCGCTGCTCGAATTTGCCCGCCTAGTGCATGAGGCAGGCTTTCCCGCCGGCGTCGTCAACATCATCACCGGTTTCGGCCCCTCCTGCGGTGCGGCGCTTGGCCGTCACCCGAAGGTCGCCCATGTCGCCTTCACCGGCGGCCCGGAAACCGCCCGGCACGTCGTGCGCAACTCGGCCGAAAACCTCGCCTCAACCTCGCTTGAACTCGGCGGCAAGTCGCCCTTCATTGTCTTTGCCGACGCCGACCTCGAAAGTGCCGCCAACGCCCAGGTCGCGGGCATTTTCGCGGCGACGGGGCAGAGCTGCGTTGCCGGCTCGCGCCTGATCGTCGAGCGCAACGTCAAGGATAGGTTCGTCGCGCTGCTGCGCGAGAAGGCGGAAGCGATCCGCATCGGCGCGCCGCTGGACATGGCGACCGAAGTCGGCCCGCTTGCTACCAAGCGCCAGCAGGACAATATCGGCGCTCTCGTCGAGAAGTCGATCGAAAGCGGCGCCCGGCTCGTCACCGGCGGGCGCAAGATCGATGGCGAAGGTTATTATTTCCCGCCGACGATCCTCGATTGCGACGATGTCGCTTCGCCCTCGCTCACCGAGGAGTTCTTCGGGCCAGTCCTCTCCGTCGTCTCCTTCGAGACCGAGGCTGAGGCGCTGCGGCTTGCCAACGACACCCGCTATGGCCTGGCCTCCGGCATCTTCACCCAGAACCTCACCCGGGCGCACCGGCTGATGAAGGGCATCCGTGCCGGCATCGTCTGGGTCAACACCTACCGCGCCGTCTCGCCGATCGCGCCTTTCGGCGGCTTCGGCCTGTCGGGCCACGGCAGGGAAGGCGGCATGGCCGCGGCGCTCGACTACACCCGCACCAAGACGATCTGGCTCCGGACCTCCGACGATCCGATCCCCGATCCTTTCGTGATGAGGTGACGCCGATGTTTTACGAAATCCGCACCTATCGGCTGAAGAACGGCACGATCCCGCAATATCTCAAGGTCGTCGAAGAAGAGGGCATCGAGATCCAGAAAAGCCATCTCGGCACGCTGGTCGGCTATTTCTTCTCGGAGATCGGCACGATCAACGAGATCGTCCACATCTGGGCCTTTACGAGCCTGGATGACAGGGAGGCGAGACGCCAGCGGCTGATGGCCGATCCCCGGTGGCAGGCCTTCCTGCCCAAGATTCGCGATCTCATCGAGGTGGCGGAAAACAAGATTATGAAGCCAGCAAGTTTCTCTCCCGGGAGCGAGGCGCACTGACGACATAAGGCATAACCCGCAGGACAAACCAGAACAGGGATAAGGGAACATGAAAACGACATTTGCTTTCGCGGCGGTTGCCGCATTCGTCGCGGTCTCCGCGCCGGCGCACGCCGACAACATGGTCTTCTCGAGCTGGGGCGGAACGACCCAGGATGCCCAGAAGGCGGCATGGGCAAGCCCGTTCACCGAGAAGACCGGCATTACCGTCGTGCAGGACGGCCCGACCGACTACGGCAAGCTGAAGGCCATGGTCGAAGCCGGCGAAGTCACCTGGGACGTCGTCGACGTCGAGGGCGACTATGCCGCCCAGGCCGGCAAGAGCGGCCAGCTCGAAAAGCTCGACTTCTCCGTCATCGACAAATCCAAGCTCGATCCGCGCTTTGTCACCGACTATTCGGTCGGCAGCTTCTATTATTCCTTCGTCATCGGCTGCAATGCCGATGCCGTCAAAGCCTGCCCGAAGACATGGGCCGACCTGTTCGACACGGCGAAGTTCCCCGGCAAGCGCACATTCTACAAGTGGTCGGCTCCCGGCGTGATCGAAGCGGCGCTTCTTGCCGACGGCGTGCCGGCCGACAAGCTTTATCCGCTCGATCTCGACCGCGCCTTCAAGAAGCTCGATACGATCAAGTCGGATATCATCTGGTGGTCGGGCGGCGCCCAGTCGCAGCAACTGCTGGCCTCAGCTGAAGCGCCCTTCGGCAGCGTCTGGAACGGCCGCATGACGGCGCTTGCTGCGACCGGCATCAAGGTTGAAACCTCCTGGGAACAGAACATCACCGCTGCCGATGCGCTCGTCGTGCCAAAGGGCTCGCCGAATGTCGAAGCTGCGATGAAGTTCATTGCACTGGCGACCTCGGCCGAACCGCAGGCCGCCCTGGCAAAGGCCACCGGATATGCGCCGATCAATGTCGACTCGGCCAAGCTGATGGACCCGGAAACGGCCAAGACCCTGCCGGACCAGCAGACCGCAAGCCAGGTCAATGCCGATATGAACTACTGGGCTGATAATCGCGATGCCATCGGCGAGAAGTGGTACGCTTGGCAGGCGAAATAAGCTGAAGCTTGAGATCAACGGGCACGGCGAAGGTCGCCGTGCCCCCGCAGCGCCAGTGCCAATCGGTTGCACCTATGCGCCTCGCGGAAATTGACGGGTGGGAAGGACTGTCATGTCGACGTTTAGCGATGCCTCCGGCGTAATTGCGCCCTTGCCGAAGATACGCAGGCCAACAGGTTTCAGCGGGGTCGTTCCGGCTTTCGCCTTCGTCGGTATCTTTTTCGTCGTGCCGGTGGCGATACTGCTGTTGCGCAGCGTGCTGGAACCCGTGCCGGGTTTGGGAAACTATGCGCAACTGATCGGGTCTTCGACCTATCTGAAGATTTTCGCCAACACCTTCATCGTCTCGGGTCTCGTCACGGTGATTTCGCTCGCGATCGGTTTTCCCGTCGCCTGGGCGCTGGCAATCATGCCCGGACGGCTGACTTCGGTGATCTTTGCGATCCTGCTGCTGTCGATGTGGACCAACCTCTTGGCCCGCACCTATGCCTGGATGGTGCTCCTGCAGAGGACGGGGCTCATCAACAAGATGCTGATGGGAATGGGCCTGATCGGCCAGCCGCTGGCGCTCGTCAACAATCTGACCGGTGTCACGATCGGCATGACCTATATCATGCTGCCTTTTATCATCCTGCCGCTCTATGGCGTGATTAAGAAGATCGACCCATCGACCCTGCAGGCGGCCGCCCTTTGCGGTGCCAACCGTTGGCAATGCCTGACGCGGGTCCTGCTGCCGCTGGCGATGCCCGGCATGGCGGCCGGCGCCCTGATGGTCTTCGTCATGTCGCTCGGTTATTTCGTCACGCCCTCGCTTCTCGGCGGCACCGCCAACATGATGCTTGCAGAGCTGATCGCGCAATTCGTGCAGTCGCTGGTCAACTGGGGCATGGGCGGCGCGGCGGCGCTGGTGCTCCTGGTGGTGACGCTCTCGCTTTATGCCGTGCAGCTGCGTTTCTTCGGCAACCAGAACCCGGGAGGGCGTTGATATGTTGCTCAATTTCGACCGTCTCGGCTGGTGGAAATACCTCCTTCTCGGCATAACGCTTCTGACCGCAGCCTTCCTGCTGCTGCCGATCGTCTTCATCGCGGCGCTGTCCTTCGGCTCCTCGCAATGGCTGATCTTTCCGCCGCCGGGCTGGACGTTTCAATGGTACAGCCAGCTCTTTGCCGACCCTCGCTGGCTGGAATCGGCTTTGACGAGCTTCAAGATCGCCGTCATCGTCACGGTTCTGTCGGTACTGCTCGGGCTCGTGACATCCTTCGGACTGGTGCGTGGTTCATTCATGTTCCGCGATGCGCTGAAAGCGCTGTTTCTGACGCCGATGATCCTTCCGGTCGTGGTTCTCGCCGTTGCCCTCTACGCCTTCTTTCTCAGGATTGGCCTTGGGGGAACCTTGACGGGTTTTGTCATTTCGCACCTGGTGCTGGCGCTGCCCTTCTCGATCCTGTCGATATCGAGTGCGCTTGAAGGTTTCGACAAGTCGATCGAGGATGCGGCGGTGCTCTGCGGCGCCTCGCCCCTTGAGGCAAAGATCAGGGTCACCCTTCCGGCAATCAGCCATGGGCTGTTTTCGGCGGCCGTCTTCTCGTTCCTCACATCCTGGGACGAGGTGGTGGTGGCGATCTTCATGTCCAGCCCGACCTTGCAGACGCTGCCCGTGAAAGTATGGGCGACGCTGCGGCAAGACCTGACGCCTATTGTCGCAGCGGCGTCGACCCTTCTCATCCTTTTGACGATCATCTTGATGGCCCTGGTTGCCGTCGTGCGTAAGGTACTGAAACAATGAACGAACCATTCCTTCAGATCCGCGGCATACGCAAGGAATACGGCGCAGTCGTCGCCGTGCACGATGTCACTCTCGACGTTCGGCGCGGGGAGTTCCTGACCTTTCTCGGGCCATCCGGATCCGGCAAGAGCACGACGCTCTACATTCTGGCCGGATTTGACAATCCGACGAAAGGCGACATTACGCTGGAGGGCAAGACCTTGCTCGCCACGCCGTCGCACAAGCGCAATATTGGCATGGTGTTCCAGCGCTATACCCTGTTTCCGCATCTGACGGTGGGCGAAAACATCGCCTTTCCGCTGAAGGTCCGGCGCAAATCGAAGGCCGAGATCGACAGCAAGGTGAAGGAAATGCTGCGCCTTGTCCGGCTCGAAGGCTTCGAGGATCGCAAGCCGGCGCAAATGTCCGGCGGCCAGCAGCAGCGTGTGGCGCTGGCCAGAGCCCTTGCCTATGATCCGCCGGTGCTTCTGATGGACGAACCGCTGTCGGCGCTCGACAAGAAGCTGCGCGAGGAAATCCAGCATGAGATCCGCCGCATCCATCAGCAGACCGAAGTGACGATCCTTTACGTCACGCACGACCAGGAAGAGGCGCTGCGGCTCTCCGACCGCATCGCCGTCTTTTCCAAGGGCGTCATCGACCAGATTGGCACGGGCCCCGAACTCTACGCCAACCCGAAGACCCGCTTCGTTGCCGAATTCATCGGCGACAGCGACTTCATTTCCTGCGACCTGCTGTCGTCATCAGACGGACAGGCCACCATTTCGCTCGGCGGCGGAACCGTCTTCAACAGCATTCCGGTGCATGGGAAAGGCGCCTCAGGCACAAAAGCAGCCCTGATGCTGAGGCCGGAGCGCATTCGGCTGTCACGCGCCCAAGCCGGCGCGGGTCTCGCCGCCACCGTCAGCGACATTACTTTCCTCGGCAACAATATCCACGTCTCCACAGAAACCGCGAAGGGCGAAGCGCTGGCGGTTCGCCTGCCGTTCGGTCATGAGGCGATCACCGGGCTCAGCCGTGGAGACACGGTGCATCTGGATTTCGATCCGGGTGCGGCTCACGTGTTCTGTTGAAGGTCGTCCTATGAAGCTCAGTGATCCCTCGCTGTTCCGTCAGTCATGTCCGGTCGCCGGCCGCTGGATCGAGGCGGGAGGCCGCCTCGCGACGACGGTGCGCAATCCGGCGACGGGCGAGCCGCTCGGTGCGGTCCCCGATCTCGGTTCCGCCGAAACGGAGGAGGCCATCGCCGCCGCCGTCACTGCCCAGAAGCTTTGGGCGAAGAAGACCGCCGGCGAGCGCGCCGCCGTTCTCAAGGCATGGCACCGCCTGATGATCGAGAACCGCGACGATCTGGCGATGATCTTGACGCTGGAACAGGGAAAACCGCTCGCTGAAGCCAAGGGGGAGATCACCTATGGCGCGAGCTTCATCGAATGGTTTGCCGAAGAGGCAAGGCGCATCAACGGCGAGACCATACCGGGACACCAACCGGACAAGCGCATCCTCGTCCTGCGCCAGCCGGCAGGAGTGGTGGCCGCGATCACGCCCTGGAACTTTCCAAACGCGATGATCACCCGCAAGGTCGGCCCCGCACTTGCCGCCGGCTGCGCCGTCGTTCTGAAGCCGGCGCCGCAGACGCCGTTCTCGGCAATCGCCATCGCCGTTCTCGCCGAGCGCGCCGGCCTGCCGCCCGGGCTACTCAACATCGTCACCGGTGACGCTGCCGCAATCGGCGGGACGCTGACGGCAAGCCGTGATATCCGGGTCCTGACTTTCACCGGTTCCACCCGGACGGGCGAGCTGCTTTACCGGCAATGCGCGCCGACGATCAAGAAGCTCGGGCTCGAGCTTGGCGGCAATGCACCCTTCATCGTCTTCGACGATGCCGATCTCGACGCGGCCGTCGAAGGCGCGATCATCGCCAAATTCCGCAACAATGGCCAGACCTGCGTCTGTGCCAACCGGCTCTATGTCCAGGACGGCGTCTACGAGGCCTTTGCCGCCAAGCTCGCAACCGCCGTTGCGGCCCTGAAGGTCGGCAACGGCCTCGACAGGGATGTCGTGCTTGGCCCGCTCATCGACGACAACGCCGTCGCCAAGGTCGAAGCCCATATCGACGACGCCGTCGCAAGGGGTGCGGCGATCGTTTCAGGCGGCAAACGCCACGCACTCGGCGGGCTTTTCTTCGAACCGACCATTCTGCGCGATGTCGCGGCCGGCATGCAGGTCGCCCGTGAGGAAACCTTCGGGCCTCTTGCGCCGCTCTTTCGTTTCCGCGACGAAGAGGACGTCATCGCACAGGCAAACGACACCGAATTCGGGCTTGCCTCGTATTTTTACGCGCGCGATCTGTCGCGGGTCTTCCGCGTGGCCGAAGCGCTCGAATATGGAATGGTCGGGGTCAATACCGGTCTGGTCTCCACCGCCGAGGCGCCGTTCGGCGGCGTCAAGATGTCGGGTCTCGGCCGCGAAGGCTCCAGGCACGGGTTGGACGAGTATACAGAACTCAAATATGTATGCCTGGGCGGCATTGCCTGACTTGGTCGATGCTTGCGCTTCGCCGCAACGAAAGACCGGAATGCCTCTCGCCAGCATCGCCATGTATGTCACATCGAAGCCGCTCGCGGATGCGACGGCCGAGCTCTGGTCGTTCCTCCGGCGCTATCTTTCGCAGGCCGGTCTGACGGACTTGCCCAAGACGCTCGATCGGACGGTAGCCTACGACGAAGCCTGGCTGAGGCCGGATCTGCTGCTCTCGCAGACCTGCGGTTATCCCTTTGCCAGGCGCCTTCGCGGCAAAGTTCGTCTGGTAGCGACGCCGGTCTACGATTATCCCGGCTGCGATGGTCCGCTGATGCGCAGCTTCATCATTGTCCGCACGGAGTCTCCTCTTCGCTCGCTGGAAGATTTGCGCGGCACCACGGCCGCGATCAACAGCCCTGACAGCAATTCCGGCAGCAATCTCTTTCGTGCTGCCGTTGCTCCGCTTGCCCGCGAGGGCCGCTTCTTCGGACGGATCATCGAAACTGGTAGCCACGGCGGCAGCATTGCTGCTGTTGCCGAGGGCAGGGCAGATAGCGCGGCGATCGATTGCGTCACCTATGAGAACGTTCGCCGCTTCGATCCCGGCCACCTTGAAGGGGTCCGCATCATCGCCGAAACGGTGAAAGGCCCCGGCCTGCCATTCATTACTTCAGGCGATGCCTCGGACGAGAGAGTCCTTCTCCTGCGAGGTGCGCTTGCCGCCGCTGTAAAGGATCCATCGCTGGTGGCGACACGGGCCACGCTGGGCCTCGTTGATTTCGCGGTGCTTTCCGAAGCCGATTACGAGTCGCTTCTCTCTTTGACGGGCGAGGCATTGCCGCAATTGAGGGCTTGAAGAGGCAACGGACTCCAGGGCGCCGAGGCTGCTTCCGCTGCAGCAAGACGATGGGCGATGCGATCGGCATTGGCCATGATCGTCATTGTGACATATTTCGAAGACAGATCGGGCTGATGGGAGATTGCCGTGTGGAGTTGCTGGTGGCTCCGCGCTCTATCCGTCGTTCCATGGGTTGATGATCTGAAGATTGATTTCCGTGAAATCGGAGACATTGCGTGTTGCGAGCGAAGCGCCCCGCGAGATGGCGATGGCGGCGATCTGGGCATCGAATTGACTGATTGGCCGGCCCGCCTTGCGGCGGTCGGTAGCGATCGTCGCATAGACGTTTGAAGCGTCGCGATCAAATGGCAGGACGCGTCCGCCGAAATCATCGCTGAAGATCGGCAAAATCGCCGCCTCCAGATCGCGTCGGCGACGTCCCTCGGGAAGGAGGCGCAGTCCATAGAGGATTTCCGCCTCCGTGACCGCAGTCGTGAAGACGGAAGAAGGATGCTGCCTTGCGAGCCAATCTATGACGGCCGCATTCGGGGCGGGGGTCAGCAGCTCCGAAATGACATTGGTATCGAGAACGATCACGCGGCGAAATCCGGCGGCTCACGAATTGGCTCTCGAGGCGGGATGTCGAGTTCGATGCCGCCGACTGAGAGCAGGCGCGTGCGGATGGCATCTGCGAGATTGGGAGCGACTGGTTCGTTGGTTGCAAGCGCCGTGCGCAAAATATCCCGCGCTTCATCCTCCATGGAGCGGCCATGTGTCGCCGCGCGCATGCGCAAGCGCTGCTTCAACCCATCGTCAAGGTTGCGGATGGTCATGCTTGCCATGCCGGCCTCCGTTCATCAATGATTGCATATTAATCATTGATTGCAGATTTTCAAGATACGAGTAGCGGGGTGGGTACGGTGCTAAACGCCACGAACGCGCCGATGCGGGTCGATCCGCTGGCGTTCTTCGCCTTTTCAGAACCTGTGTTCCGCGCCTTCAACCGGACTTGCCCGGACCGTCATCCCAGGCGCAAACAGTGTCTCGCCCTCGGTGCGCACGACCATCTCGCCGAGATCCGCGATATCGAGATAGAGGATCGCATCGGCGCCGAGCCGTTCCACGTGCCGGATCGTGCCCTGCCACTGTCCGGCGTCTTCGGAAAGCCTGATATGTTCAGGACGGATGCCATAGGTCGTGCAGTTCATCAGCCGTGCGATTTCGCCGCCGTAGAGGTTCATCTTCGGACTGCCGATGAAGCCGGCGACGAAGGGTGTGGCGGGATTGCGGTAGAGTTCCATCGGGCTGCCGATCTGCTCGACCGCTCCGCCGTTCAGGACGACGATCTTGTCGGCCATCGTCATCGCCTCGACCTGATCGTGCGTGACATAGATCATCGTCGATTTCAGCCGGGCGTGGAGATCGGCGATCTCCAGGCGCATCTGGGCTCTGAGCGACGCGTCGAGATTGGAAAGCGGCTCGTCGAACAGGAAGACCTTGGGATCGCGGACGATCGCGCGGCCGATGGCGACGCGCTGCCTCTGGCCGCCGGAGAGCGCTTTCGGTTTTCTCTGCAACAGATGGGTGAGCTGGAGCGTTTCGGCGGCCGCGTTGACCCTGGCCGTTATTTCCGCCTTCGGACGGCGGGCGAGCGACAGTCCGAAGCCGATATTTTCGGCAACCGTCATATGCGGGTATAGCGCATAGCTCTGGAACACCATGGCGATGCCGCGCTCGGAGGGTTCGGCATGGGTGACGTCCTTGCCGCCGATCGTCAGCGTTCCCGATGTCGTCTCCTCCAGCCCGGCGATGATGCGCAGCAGCGTCGATTTCCCACAGCCCGACGGGCCGACGAAAACGACGAACTCGCCGGAGGCAACTTCCAGATCGATGCCCTTGATGACCTCAAGGGCGCCGAAGCTCTTGCGGACCTGTTTCAGCGTCAGTTCAGCCATTTGCTACCCTTTGACCGCGCCTGATGTCATGCCCGCGACGATCTGCCGGTTGAAGAAGATGAAGACAATCAGCGGCGGGATCGTGACGAGCAGGATATTCATGAAGAGCAGATTGTACTGGCTCGTATACATGCTCTGGAAATTATAGAGCGTCAGCTGCACCGTGACGTTCTCCTTGCCGGGAAGATAATAAAGCGGGTTGGTGAAATCGTTGAAGATCGCGATCGACTGCACGACGATATTGGTCACCGTCACCGGTTTCAAAAGCGGCAGGATGACCCTGAAGAAGATCTGCCGGGGTTTGGCGCCATCGATCAGCGCCGCCTCGTCGAGGTCGCGTGGGATGGTCGAGATGAACGACCGGTAGAGCAAGATCGAAAAGGAGAGATTATAGGCGACCTGGATCAGGATCATTCCGGTCATGGTCTTGAAGAGGCCGATTTCCTGCAGGAGGCCGATGGTCGGCACGACCGCCGGCGGCATCATCAGACCCATGAAAAGCGCAACCGAAGCCACTTTGTTCCAGACGGTTCTGCGGCGCTGCATCACATAGCCCACCATCGCCGACAGCAGGAGCAGGATGGTGACGGAGACGACGGTGATCAGGGTGGAGTTGAAATAGGCGAGCACGAGCTGGTAGTCGCGGGCCTGGAAGACGGCGACCAGATTGTCCCAGAACAGCCATTGCCCGGGCAATTCGAAATCGAGGCGGGAGGCTTCGGATTTCGATTTGACCGCCTGAAGAGCGACGAAAACAAAGGGCATTACGAAGATCACGGCCGCGACGGCAAGGGCGATCGCGCCGGTCACGTAAGGGCGAACGCTTCTCATTCCTCGACCTCGCGCCGGTTGAACCACAAACTGATGGGCAGGATGATCACGGCGATCAGGGCAAAAAGGATGACGTTTCCGGCGGTCGACAGCCCATAAAAACCGGCCTGGTACTGCTTGTAGATGACCGAGGCGATTACATCCGAGGAGAAGCCGGGGCCGCCGCGGGTCATCGCCCATATCAGATCAAACGACCGAAGCCCACCGATCAGCGACAATGTCACCACGACGATGGTGGCGGGACGCACGAGCGGCAGGGTGATCCGGAAAAATTGCTGAAGCCGCGTCGCGCCGTCGATTCTCGCCGCCTCGTAATAATCGGGGCTGATCGCGGCGAGGCCGGCGATGAAGATCAGGGTGGCGAGGCCGACCCCTTTCCAGACATCGACCAGGGCGACTGAGAAAAGCGCCAGCGCCGGATTGGTGAGCCATCCCGGCCCCGGAATGCCGAGCGCCTCGAGCGTGACATTGATGATGCCCCTGGTCGGATGCATCATCACCGTGAAGGTGATGCCGATGCCGATCGTCGAGACCAGCACGGGAAAGAAGACTAGCGTGCGCAGGAAGCCGCGGGCGAAAATATTGCTGGTCAGCAGCACGGCGAGCAGCAGACCGCAGACCGTCTTCAGGCCCGACGTGGTCACGGCGTAGATCAGCGTGTTGACGAGCCCCTTGACCAGGAAGGGCTCGGAAAAGAACTGCTGAAAATTTTCGAACCCGATGAATTCGGCCGTCGAAAGATCCCAGCGTGTCAGGCTGAACCAGAGAGACGATACCGTGGGGACGAGAAACAACACGCCGTAGATGATTGCGGCGGGAATGAAAAACCACAGTGGATAAGGCGATTTGCGCGAGCGGGGGCGTGTCTCGGTCATATCAATCTCTTCGATCGGTGCAACCTCGCCCCTTCGCGAGCGAGGTTGCCGAAAGACCGCTACCAGTTGGGCAGGCCGAGCTGCTTGGCCTGCTTGCGCACATCGTCGTCATAGAGCTTCGCTGCCTCGGCGGGCTGGCGGATGCCGGAGCCGACCTCGACGGTGATCTGCTCGAGCGCCGGTCCCTTGACCGGCGACACGAATTCCAAGGCGGGAGTCGTCTTTCCCTCGGCCTCGAAATAGGGAAGCATGTCCTTGATTGCAGGCGGGACATCGGCCGGCAGATCGCAGCCGTCGACCAGGGAGGGGCCCTGAACGGCGTTGGTTTCCACCATGATCTTGCAGCCTTCGACGCTTCCGGCGAAATCGACGAATTTCCGCGCTTCCTCGGCATGCTGGCTGGCCAAGGGAATATACAGGCCCGGCGGCATCCAGACCGTCAGCCCGTTCGTTGCCGCATCGTCGCTCGGCTGGGCGAAAAAGCCGACATCGCCAAGGTTTTCGGGGTAATTCTGTTTGAGCGCACTGACCGCGAAGCTCAGCATCGGATAATGCGCGGCCTCGCCGGTTGACACCATTCTCAAGCCGTCGTCGTAGCTTGCCGCGCCGAAGTCTTCGTTCATCAGGCCGGCGTCGTGAACGTCCTTCAGCCGTTCGAAGCCCTTCATCGCCGCCGGCGTTTCGGCATATTTCGCCTTGTTGGCGGTATAATCGGCGGCGAAGTTCGGCACGGCGGCGTGCAGATTGTAATAATCGGCCAGAACGAACAGCTGCGAGGTCCAGGTGTCGCGATAGGTCTGCGCGACCGCGATCTTGCCTGACGCCTTGACCTTGGCGTTGTTCGCCATGAAATCCGCCCATGTCTTCGGAACGGAGAGGCCGAGATCCTGGTAGATCTTCCTGTTGTAGAGGATGCCGCCGGCCATCGCCGTGCCGAAGGGAACGCCGTAGAGCTTGCCGTCGGCGCTGACGACCGCCTTGAAGCTCTTATCCACCTTCGCTTGCGACGGCAGTCCGGTGAGATCGACCAGTGTCTGCGCGGGCTTCAGCGCCTGCAAGAGCGAACCGGAATTATAGAGGAACACATCGGACATTTCCCCGGTCGCCAGGCGCGTTTTGATGATGTTGTCGCCTTCCCCGCCGCCCGGCCGCTGTTCGATTTCGATTGTCACATCAGGCGCCTTGGTCTGATAGGCGGCAACCAGAGCCTCGGCTGCAGCGACCGTGTCCGGGTTGTTGTCGATCAGGAAAGACAGCGTGGTTTCCGCATGCGACGGGCCGGCCGCGGCCAAGGCCAAAAGCGTGGATGCGGCGGTGAGAATGCGCTTTATCCGATGTGTCATGACGTTCCTCCTCTGAACGGTGTGACGTGTATGCTCCTCAATTATCGGGTAGTGAAAAGACCAGCCGGTGCGTTCCCGAGGGCAAAACGACCTCCTCGACGACAGGTTCTCCGTTGATAGACGCGTTCTGGTGCCGTTTTCCGGGCCGGAAGCGGCCAATACAGCCTTCCGGAAGCGTCAGCACATAGGTGACCGCGCTGCCGGTGCAATGCCAGCCGGCCTCGATGCGCCCGTGGCTGACGTCATGATGGGCCGCAACCGGCGAAAGGGACGGAATTGGCGCCGGATCGACGATCACTTCGGCAAAGCCGGGTGCGCTCGGGCTCGGCGAAATTCCGGCGACGCATTCGAACAGCCACTGGCAGACGGCGCCATAGGCGTAGTGATTGTAGCTGTTCATGTCGGGTTCGTAGATCGTGCCGTCAGGCGCCATAGAGTCCCAGCGCTCCCAGATCGTCGTTGCCCCCTTCGAGACTTGGTAGAGCCAGCCCGGCACGTCCTCCTGCAGGAAGACCTTTTCGGCGAGATCGTCCATCCCGAGCTTCGTCAGCGCCGGCAAAAGAGCAGGGGTGCCGATGAAGCCGGTGCCGATCCTGTAGTCGGCGTCGATGACCACTTGCCGGAAATGCCGCCGGGCAGCCTCGTGATGTTCCGTCGGCATCAGGTCGTGCAGGAAGGCCAGCGCATAGGATGTCTGGTCGTTGTGTGCGAGCCGCCCCGCCGGCGTGATGAACTCGTCGGCGAAAGCCCGCCGGATCTCGCCGGCGCGCCGCTTCATCTCAGCTTCGAGTTTTTGCTCGCCGAGCACGGCGGCGATCCTTGCCAGAAGGTCGGTGGAGATGAAGTGATAGAGTGTGGCCGCGCAGTCGTCGGCGATCGTCGGGCGCGGCTTGCGGTTGTCGCCGACCGGCTGCAGCCAGTCGCCGAAGGTAAAGCCGCGTGCGCCCCAATGCGACGGCGGACGCACGATCGGACCATCCGAAATGGACCAGACGAAATCGACCCAGCGCACCATTGAGGCCAGGCATTCCGCCAGAACCGCCCGGTCGCCGTAATGGGTATAAAGCACCCAGGGGATCACGACGATCGCATCGCCCCAGCCGGTCGAGCCCGCATAACCCGGGAAATTGGCGGGGTGCAGGCGCGTCGGGTCCGGCGAAAAATGCGAGACGGCGCCGTCCTCGCGCTGATCGGCCATCACATCGCGCAGATATTTCCTGAGGAAGGACTGGCTGTCGCTCAGCCAGCAGGCGGTTGCGGCAAAGACCTGGGCATCGCCGGTCCAACCCAGGCGTTCGTCGCGCTGTGGGCAATCTGTGGGCACTTCGACGAAATTGGCGCGCTGCGACCAGATGGTATTCTGGACGAGGCGGTTGACGAGCGGGTTGCCCGAGGTGAAACAGCCGGCCGGTTCCGGCACCGACGAGATCGGGATGGAGGCGATCGCAAGAATCTCCGCCTCGCCCCTGATCGTTACCCGAGCGTAGCGAAAACCGTGAAAGGTGAAATGTGGCGCGTAGGTTTCCTCGCCGTCTCCGCGCAGCGTGTAGAGCGTGTGCGCCGCGGCGGTGCGATAATTGCGATTGTCGAAATGGCGGTCGGGGCCGAGCACCTCCGAATGCTCTACCCGCACTTCGGCGCCGGCCGCTCCCCGGACCGTATATCTGACATAGCCGCCGGCATTCTGGCCGAAATCGTAGACTGTCCTGCCGTCATCGTCGATCCAGCTTTCGGTGGGAGCCAGCGGCTGCAATTCCCGCACCGCCGCGGTTTCATGCGCTACGAGCAGCGCCCTGTCGAACGGCAATCTCTCGGTGCCGTGCGTCTCGACGCGGTTTTCCGCGCGGGCATCGTAGACCTCGCCGAAATAGATCCCCGACTGCAGGATCGGCAGCAGACCGCTGCGCCATGTCGTGTCGGTGGAAAGCAGGGGGCCGCTTGGCCCGACCATATCGGCGATGACGCCGATCCTGTCGCCCCAGCAGTTGGGGATCGGCTTGGCGCCCCACATCAGGGGCGACCGGTACCATCCGTCGGCAAGCCAGATCTCGATGCGGTTGACGCCAGGCTTAACGAGGTTCGAAACATCATACCGCTGGTAGGCGATGCGATCGTCGTAATTCGTCCAGCCCGGCGTCAACAGGTCGTCGCCGACGCGGGCGCCGTTGATGAAACAGCGGTAGAGGCCGAGGGCGGAGACGAACAGTTCGACCGGACGCCCGGCGCCATCATGTTCGAAGGTCTGGGAGACGAAGCTTGCCGGCGTTCCCTGGCCGCCATCCGACAGCGGCGCGATCATCTCCCCCGACCAGGCGCGCGAAACGAGATTGCCGCGGATGGCTACCGGCTGAAAGTTCATCACATCCTCCCGATGAATTGTAGAACGTTCTCCATATAACGTTCTACATTTTCTTCGGAAGCGCAATAGAAATTTCATCGCCAGTCTGCCATGGTGATTCCGCGGGCGATTGTTGGCGGCCCGCAGCCGCAAGCCAGAGAACCCATGTCAGTCGAAGACAAACAGAAGCCGCAGCGAAACGATCGCGTGACGATCCGGACGGTGGCAACGCATGCAGGCGTCTCGGTCGCGGCGGTTTCCAAGGTGATGCGAAACGCCTACGGCGTCAGCGAGGCGTTGCGCGCCAAGGTGACGGATGCCATCGAGGCGCTCGGCTATCGCCCCTCGCGGGCAGCAAGGGGCCTGCGCGGCCGCAGTTTCACAATCGGCGTGCTGCTGATCGACATCCGCAATCCCTTCCTTCCCGAGGTGATCGCCGGCGTCAACGGTGTGCTGGCGCCGTCGCATTATCAGGCGATGATCGGCGTCAGCGATGCGCGCGTGCAGCTGGAGACGTCGCTGATCGAGTCGATGATCGACTACAAGATGGATGGGCTCGTTCTCGTGGCGCCGCGCCTGCCCTCGGAAATCCTCGCCAAGTTCGCGGCCCAGATCCCGATCGTCGCGGTCGGCTACCACGATGCCGGCGCCACGGCCTTCGATACCGTCAATGCCGACGATCAGCGCGGAGCGGAGATCGCGGTGGAAGCGCTGCTTGCCTGCGGCTATCGCGACATCGAAATGCTCAGTCTCGGCGAGCGCGAGGGGCATGCGGTGTCCGTCGTCCGCCAGCGCGAGATCGGCTTCCGCCGGGCGATGCAGCGCGGCGGGTTCGGCGCCTCCGCACCGATCGGCAAAATTCCGATCGCCTCGCCGAAGCGGGAGGCCGCGATGCGAAAATTCCTCGCGAGAAAGGACAGGCCGCGCGCCGTGTTCTGCTGGAGCGACCTCGACGCCATCACGCTTCTGAGCCTGGCGATGGAAATGGGCGTGCGGGTGCCCGAGGACCTCGCCGTCGTCGGATATGACAACTCGTCGACTGCAGCCCTCGGCCTCGTCAATCTCGCCAGCATCGATCAGTCGGGCAGGGAGCTTGGCCAGGTCGCGACCCGAGCCCTCATCTCCAGAATTGAAGGCCGCACCGCGGCCGAGCATATTCTCCAGATACCGTCGCTTGTCAGCCGCGGCAGTCTGATCGAGCCTAAGGAGACCGACCGGGGCTGATGGCAAGGCCGGCACGGCGTCATACGATGCCGATTTCATAACTTGCCCACTGACGTTTGAGAAAATTCTTCCGAAAACCTGCCAATCAAAACGGCGATTCTATCCATTTTCCTCCGAAGATTAGAACATCTCGCCTACTATTAATCTATTAAATATATAGATTAAAGCGGATTGCTTTTGAGCCGTCTGCATCATGAAGATCGTCGCGCTCCAGCGGCACTATCAAAAGATACCGGCGGCCGAAGCCGCAGGGGCAGCGAGCTGGCGGCTCGGCGCATAGAACGAAATTCAAGAGGGAGCTTCACATGACTTTTTCCAATGCTTCGCACGACCCGGTCAAATTCGCCTATTGGGTGCCGAATGTTTCGGGCGGCCTGGTCATTTCGGATATCGAACAGCGCACAAGCTGGACGATCGAATATAACAGAAAGCTTGCGCAGATCGCCGAGGCGAGCGGTTTCGATTATGCTCTCAGCCAGATTCGGTTCACCGCAGGCTACGGCGCGGAATTTCAGCACGAGTCCGTTTCATTCAGCCACGCCCTTCTGGAATCGACGACGACGTTGAAGGTGATCGCGGCGATCCTGCCCGGTCCCTGGAACCCGGCGCTTGCCGCCAAGCAGATTGCCACCATCAATCACCTGACCAATGGACGTGTTGCCGTCAATATTGTCAGCGGTTGGTTCCGCGGTGAGTTCACCGCCATTGGCGAGCATTGGCTCGACCATGATGAGCGCTATCGTCGCTCGGAAGAGTTCATCCGCGCGCTTCGCGGCATCTGGACCGAAGACAACTTCACCTTCCGCGGCGACTTCTATCGCTTCAACAATTATTCGCTGAAGCCGAAGCCGATCGATCCGCAGCCGGAAATTTTCCAGGGCGGCTCTTCGCGTGCGGCGCGCGACATGGCGGCACGCGTGTCCGACTGGTATTTCACCAACGGCAATACGCCGGCTGAAATCCGCAAACAGGTCGACGATATCAAGTCGAAGGCCAGGACGAACGACCATTCCGTGCGGGTCGGGGTGAACGCCTTCGCGATCGTCCGCGAGACGGAAGAGGAAGCCAAGGCGGTCCTCGCCGAAATCATCGAGAAGGCCAATCCTGAGGCCGTGAACGCTTTCGGGCATGAGGTGAAGAATGCCGGCAAGGCCTCGCCGGAAGGTGAGGGCAACTGGGCGAAGTCCTCCTTCGAGGATCTTGTTCAATATAATGACGGCTTCCGCTCGAACCTCATCGGGACGCCGCAGCAGGTGGCGGAACGGGTCGTCGCGCTAAAGCAGGCGGGTGCGGACCTGATCCTGCTCGGCTTCCTGCATTTCCAGGAAGAGGTCGAATATTTCGGCAAGCATGTGATTCCGCTCGTGCGGGAACTCGAAGAGGCCGCCAAGGCGCAGGCGGTGGCTGCCGAATAAGGCCGCCAACCGTCCTGAAAATCTCTTGCAAGCGACGCGCCACCAGGGCGTGGGCCGATCGGCCCACGCCACAGAGAGTTGTGCGCCGCATTCAATCCGCATGGAGGACACCCAATGCCCGCCGCGACCTATTCCCTTGACGTGCTGGATACCGGCGCGCCGCAGGGCTCCGGCGCCCCGATTGCCCGCCCACTACCCCTGCCGTCAGGCAAGGCGGGCATGCCGCAACCAGGCGAAGAGACTCGTGCTCTCGCATTGCACGGGATCAGCCTGTCATTCGGCGGGGTCGCGGCGCTTGTCGATGTGGATCTTTCCATCGCCGCGGGAGAAATCCGCGCCGTCATCGGGCCGAATGGCGCCGGCAAGAGCTCGCTGATCAATATCATCAGCGGCGTCTACCGCTCCGACCGCGGCCATGTCGGCATCGGCTCCAACACTTACCGGCACGTGCCGACGGAACGGCTGGCCTCGCTCGGTGTCGCCCGCACCTTCCAGAACCTGGCCTTGTTCAAGAGCTTGAGCGTCATCGACAATGTCATCGCCGGTCGAGCCTATAGAGCGCGCTCGACTTTTGCCGGGCAGATCCTCGGTCTTGGACGGGCTCGACGCGAAGAAGCCGAGGCGCGCGAACGCGCCGGCCGTGTGCTTGAATTTCTGCATCTCGACCAAGTGGGGCATCGTCTGGCGGGCACGCTGCCCTATGGCCTGCAAAAGCGCGTCGAGCTTGCCCGTGCCCTGGCGGTCGAGCCGAAGGTCTTGCTCCTGGACGAACCCATGGCCGGCATGACGGCGGCGGAAAAGGCCGAGATGGCGGAATTCATTCGCGCGGTCCGCGATCGATACCGGACAACCATCATCCTCATCGAGCACGATATCGGCGTGGTCATGCAGCTTTCCGACCGCATCGCCGTCCTCGATTACGGTCGCAAGATCGCTGACGGGACCCCGGACGAGATCCGTTCCGACGAACGCGTCATTGAGGCCTATCTCGGTGTCGTTGCGGAAAACGAGGAAGGGGAGAGCATCTGATGGCGGATTTCGACTGGCTTTTCCTGGTCGAGGTACTGGTTGGCGGCTTGCTGTCCGGCGTGATGTACTCACTTGTCGCGATCGGTTTCGTGCTGATCTACAAGACATCAGGCGTCCTCAACTTCGCGCAAGGAGCAATGTTGCTGTTTGCCGCGCTGACCTTCGTCAGCCTCGTCGAGCGCGGCGTTCCCTTTGCCTTGGCGCTCGTCATCACATTCGCGGTCATGGTGCTGATCGGCATCGCCATCGAGCGCACCGTTTTGCGGCCGCTGACCAATAGGCCGCCGATCACGCTCTTCATGGCGACGCTCGGGCTCTCCTATATCATCGAGGGCGCGGCTCAGCTTATCTGGGGTACGCAGGTCCATGGCCTGGAGCTCGGCATCGAGGACGTTCCTTTCGATGTCGGCGGCGTGTTCATCAGCCAGTTCGATCTGTTTGCGGCCGCAGTCGCTGCTGTCATGGTGGCCGTACTCTCGGTCTTTTTTCGCTACACCCGCATCGGCCTCGCCTTCCGTGCCGTCGCGGACGATCAGTTTGCCGCACTGGCAGTGGGGCTGAAATTGCCCTGGATATGGTCAACCGTCTGGGCGGCCGCCGGTGCCGTGGCGCTCGTGGCCGGCCTGTTGTGGGGCGCGCGGCTCGGCGTCCAGTTCTCGCTGTCGCTGGTCGTCCTGAAAGCGCTTCCGGTTCTCGTCCTCGGCGGTTTCGATTCCATTCCGGGGGCGATTGTCGGCGGCCTGCTGATCGGCGCGACCGAAAAGCTCGCGGAGGTCTATATCGGCGAATATTTCGGCGGCGGCATCGAAAGCTGGATCGCCTATGTCGTAGCGCTCGGCTTCCTGCTCATCCGCCCGTCCGGCCTATTCGGGCAAAAGCTCGTGGAAAGGGTCTGACATGGCCGTCATCGTCACGGATCTCCATCCCGGTCGGTTCTCCAGTCCCTGGCTGGCACCCGTCGCCATCGTCGCGGTTGCCTATCTCGTCGTTCCCTTCATCGGCTCGACCTATTTGTTCGAAGCGATCCTCCTGCCGTTCCTGGCGCTCAGTCTGGCCGGCGTCGGCCTGAACCTGCTCACCGGCTATGCCGGCCAGGTCTCGCTTGGAAGTTCTGCCTTCATGGCCGTGGGGGCCTTTGCCGCTTACAATTTCAATCTGCGCGTCGACGGTCTGCCGCTTATCGTCAGCATTCTGCTGGCCGGTCTTTCTGCGGCCGTCATCGGTATCGTCTTCGGCCTGCCGAGCCTTAGATTGAAAGGCTTCTATCTCGCAGTGTCGACGCTTGCCGCGCAGTTCTTCGTGCAGTGGACGCTTACCAAATTCAGCTGGTTTTCGAACGACTCCGCCTCCGGGGTTATCGATGCGCCGCCTTTGACCCTTGCCGGCATCGAGTTTGCCGGCCCGATCGGCCGCTACCTCTTTGCGCTAACCGTCGTCGTCGTGCTGACCTTCCTCGCTCACCGGCTGACGACCTCGCAAACCGGCCGCAACTTCATCGCCGTGCGGGACAACGAGACGGCGGCGCGCATCATCGGGGTGCCCGTGCTGAGAACCAAGCTGCTCGCCTTTGCAATCTCCTCCTTCATCATTGCAGTGGCGGGGGCTCTATGGGCTTTCGCCTATCTCAGAACCGTCGAGCCGGCCGGTTTCAATCTCGACCGGTCCTTCCAGATCCTTTTCATCATCATCATCGGCGGGCTTGCCTCGACGCGGGGCGCCTTTCTCGGCGCTGCACTGATCGTCGTCTTCCCGCTCCTGCTGTCGCGATTGGGCTCGTTCCTGCTCGGCGATCTCTTCGATTCCGGCGTACTCGACATGAGCCAGCGCATCGTGCTCGGCGCCCTGATCATTTTGTTTCTGATCCTCGAACCGGACGGGCTCTCCTCGCTCTGGGACAAGATCCGAAGGCGGCTCGGCTCTGCCGTCGGCAGACGAGCCTGACCAAGCCGGGGCGCAAGCTCCGAACACCAAAACGCATCGCTCATTCAACCAGATTCGGTCTCAGCACCGGACAATACCCGGAGTGTATCCAGACATGACCATGCTTGCGAAATTGAAGGCCGCCGCCATTGCGGCAGGCCTGGCCGTCTCGGCCGCCATACCGGTCGCCCACGCGGACGAACAATATTTTCCGCTGCAGAGCTACCGCGTCGGGCCCTATGCGGCCGGCGGCACCGGATTCTTCGGCGGCTTCATCGATTATCTCAACCTGATCAACACGCGCGACGGCGGCGTGAACGGCGTCAAGCTCACCTGGTCGGAAGCGGAAACGCAATACGAGGTCGAGCGTGGCGTCGAGGCCTATGAGCGCCTGAAGAGCAATCCGAATATCGCCGCCTGGAACCCGCTTTCCGTTGGCATCGCCTATGCCATGATCGACCGCATCACCCAGGACAAGGTGCCGCTGATCACCATCAACCACGGGCGCACCGACTCCACCGATGGCCGCGTCTTCCCCTATGTCTTTCCGCTGCTGCTCAATCCCTACAGCGAGACCTCGGGCATCGTGAACTACATCGCCTCCAAGCTGGGCGGACCCGACAAGCTGAAGGGCAAGAAGATCGTCGTGCTTTATCACGGCTCGCCCTACGGCAAGGAGACCATCCCGATTTACGAACTGCTGTCGAAGCAATATGGCTTCGAACTGCAGCAGATCGAAGTGCCGCATCCCGGCAACGAGCAGCAGGCGCAATGGCTGACGATCCGTCGTGCCAAGCCGGATTATGTCGTGCTGCGCGGCTGGGGCGTCATGAACCCGGTTGCTCTCAAGACGGCGGCCAAGACGGGGTTCCCGGTCGATCACATCATCGGCAACGTCTGGTCGAACTCCGAGGAGGATGTCATCCCGGCGGGCGATGCAGCCAAGGGCTATACCGCGATCACCACGCAAGCCTCCGGCGCGGAATATCCTGTTGTCCAGGAGATTGTGAAGACGCTCTATGACAACGGCAAGGGCAATCTCGAAGACAAGAAGCGCATCGGCTCGGTCTACCACAATCTCGGCATCGTCAACGGCATCCTGAACGTCGAAGCCATCCGCATCGCACAGGAAAAGTTCGGCCACCGCACATTGACGGGCGACGAGGTCCGCTGGGGCTTCGAACATCTGCAGCTTGATCCCGCCCGCGTTGAAGCACTCGGCGCCAAGGATCTGTTTCATTCGATCAATGTCACCTGGGACAATCACGAAGGCAATGGCTACGTGACCTTCCAGCAGTGGGACGGCAAGAAATGGAACGTCGTGTCCGATTGGATCGCGCCGGACTGGGCACTGCTCAGGCCGATTATCGAAAAGTCCTCGGAAGCCTATGCCAAGGAAAAGGGCATCAAGCTGCGCACGGCTGACGATGCGCAGACCGCGACGAACTGAGCCGATGGCCGGGCATTGGCGGGCCCGAGGCCCTGCCGATTGCCCGGCTCTTCCGCGAAACCACACTGAGATCGGGTGGACCATGGCTGGAAAAGACGTTCTGCTGCGCGTGGACGGGGTCAAAGCGACCTATAATGGTGCGATCACCGCGCTCCACGGCGTCAGCTTCACTGTGCGCCGCGGCGAAATCCTGGCGCTGCTGGGTGCCAACGGCGCCGGCAAGACGACGACCCTCAAGGCGATTTCGAACCTGCTGCCGGCCGAGCGCGGCGAGATCACCGCCGGCGGCATCCTCTATCAGGGCCGCGACGTCACCAAGGCAAAACCGGCCGAATTGGTGCGCGCCGGTCTCGTTCAGGTCCTCGAGGGCCGGCATTGCTTCCGCAATTTGACCATCGAGGAAAATCTCATTTCCGGCGGCCTGGGACGAAGCGGTTCACGCGCCGAGATCGCTCAGGACCTGGAGCAGATCTACGCAATTTTTCCCCGGCTGAAAGACAAGCGCCGCGCATTGTCCGGTCTTGCGTCCGGCGGCGAGCAGCAGATGGTGGCGATCGGCCGCGCGCTGATGTCGCGTCCGACCCTGTTGGTGCTCGACGAGCCGTCGATGGGACTGGCGCCGATTATCGTCCAGGACATTTTCCGGACGCTGCGGCGGCTGAACGTTGAAAGCGGGCTTTCCATTCTCGTCGCCGAACAGAATTCCGCTGTCGCCCTGCGCTATGCCGATCGGGCGACCGTTCTCGAAAACGGCGTGACCGCGCTTTCGGGGGATGCTGCCGAACTGCGTCGGCGCGACGACGTCAGGGCATTTTATCTCGGCCAGAAAGCAGCACCCACCTCCGTGTCTTCGACAGCAAGCCTCCCACCGGCCTGAGCGGCCCCATCATCAACCAGGAGAAACCATCATGACGCTCTCACAGGTCAACACTGAAAATGCCGCCAAGGCCGTGCCGGCGGTGCCGCGTCCGGCCGAGCGTGCCCATGTCATCAAGGACGATGGCGAGGCGATCGCCGTCGCCAGGCGGCTTGCCGCCGAATTCGTCCAGGGCTCGGCCAAGCGTGACCGCGAACGGATCTGGCCGGTGGCCGAGCTGGATGATTTCTCGCAAAGCGGACTGTGGTCGATCAACGTGCCGAAGGCCTTCGGCGGCCCCGAGGTTTCCTATGCGACGCTCGCCCAGGTGATCGAGATCATATCCGCGGCTGACTCCTCGATCGGCCAGATCGCCCAGAACCATCTGGGCGTCGTTGCCGCGATCCGGACCGTATCGGATCTTGAGCAGCAGAAGCTTCTTTTCACCGAAGTGCTGAAGGGCACCCGTTTCGGCAATGCCTTTTCGGAATTCGGTTCGAAACGGGCGGTCGATTTCGAGACGCGCTTTACCGATGCCGGCGACCATGTCGTCGTCAACGGGCGCAAGTTCTATTCCTCCGGCGCGCTGCTCGCGCATCTGGTGCCGATCGTCGCGCTCGATGACCAGGGGCGGGCATGGTATGCGATCGCCGAGCGCGATGCGCCGGGCCTGACTGTCATCGACGACTGGTCTTCCTTCGGCCAGCGCACGACGCTGTCGGGCACCGTGCTGCTCGACAACGTCAAGGTGCCGAAGACCCATCTCGTGCCGGGATACAAGGGTTATGAAGTGCCGACCGCCGATGGCGCAATCTTCCAGATCATCCAGGTCGCCGTCGACACCGGTATCGCGCAGGCCGCCATCGACGAGACCGTCGCATTCGTGCGCACCAAGAGCCGGGCGTGGGTCGATAGCGGCCTCGATCATGCCTGGGAAGACCCCTATACGATCCAGGCTGTCGGCGACCTGGCGCTGCGTCTGCATGCGGCGCAGGCGCTGCTGGAGAAGGCCGGTCGTTCGATCGATCGGGCGGTGCTCGATCCTAATGCGGAGACTGTCGCCGAAGCGCAGATCGTCACGGCAGAGGCCAAGATCCTCTCGACCGAAATCGCAATCGCGGCGACGAACAAACTGTTCGAGCTTGCCGGAACCCGCTCGACGCTCGCCGAACACAATCTCGACCGCCATTGGCGCAATGCCCGCACCCATACGCTCCATGATCCCGTACGCTGGAAATACGCCATTCTCGGCAAGTATTTCCTGAACGGGGAGAAGCCTCCGCTTCACGCCTGGAGCTGAAGATCGAAGGGTCTCCCACGTCTTGACGGCGTGGGAGACCTTCAAGCGTGGAATTATCCCGCAGTTCAAATTGCCGCAGCGTCCTTTGCGCGCTTCAGAAGACGCGCGGCATCGCAGGATTGGCAGCACTCCCCGCCTTGAGCTTGACCTCGATGACAGGGACGACCACCTTGGGGCGGCGCACCGGCAGGACGAAGGTCAGCTCGTCGTCGGCGACGGGGAACTGGGTGTTCGTCCATAGCGTATTGGCGGACGGGCGCAGCCAGGTGACCTCGCTGGCATCATGCAGGAACTGCGCATATTCGATCTTTCCGGCCAACGCATCGAAATGCAGATGCTTATAGGGCCAGTTGAACAGGTGGATATAGAGGCGGTCGCCGTTCTGGGTCAGGCGGCAATCGGGCGGAGCGGTGAAATCGGACTGGGTGCAGCCGACGATGCTGCGCTCGTGCAGCGCCATCCACTCCTCATAAGCGGCAAGGGCTGATATCGCCCGGTCATCGAGCGTGCCGCGTGCCGTCGGCCCGACATTCATCAAGAGATTGCCGCCGATCGCGACGGTGCCGACCAGCATCTGCACCAGCTGCTCCGTGCTTTTCCAGGTGTCCTCGTCGCGATGATAGCCCCAGGAACCGCTGAGCGTCTGGCAGGCTTCCCAGACGACGCGCCGGCCGTCGCGTTTCGGCCAGGCGCGCGGCATATATTGCTCCGGCGTGACGATGTCGGGCTGCAGACCGGCGAGGTCGAGCCGGTTGTTGATGATGATATCGGGGGCAAGCTCGCGCACCAGGCGCACGAGTTTTTCGCTTTCCCAATCCCGATGGCCCTTTCCGACAAGCTCCCCGAGCTTCCACTGCGGATAGCTGAAGTCGAACCACAGGATGTCGATCCGGCCGAACTCGGTCAGCAGCTCGCGCACCTGCTCGCGCATGAAGGCGGCATAGCGCTGCATATCTCGGCCTTTGTTGATCTCCAGCGCCTCGGGATGATTGCGCTGCGGATGGCGCGGATCGACGGTGAAATCGGCATGATGCCAGTCGATCAGCGAATAGTAGAAACCGATCCTCAGGCCTTCGGCGCGGAAGGCGTCGACGAAGGGGCGCAGCAGATCCTTGCCATAAGGGGTGTTGGTCACCTTGAAGTCGGTGGCCTTGGTGTCCCAGAGGCAGAAGCCTTCATGGTGCTTGGTCGTCAACACCACATATTTCATGCCCGCGGCCTTGGCGCGCCTCGCCCATTCGCGGGGGTCGTAGAGATCGGGGTCGAAATGATCGAAATACTTCTGATAGTCGGCGTCACCAAGCTCTTCGCGGCTTTTGACCCATTCATGGCGCGCCGGCAGGGCATAGAGCCCCCAATGCACGAACATGCCGAACCGGTCGTGAACGAACCAGGCTTTCTTCTCTTCGGGCAGGGCCAATGACTGCAGATTGCCGGCATCCATGGGATATTCCTCCTGTTGATCGTCTGATCATGTCGTTTCGCGGACGATAAGTTCGGGCACGATGACGATGCCGTGCTGACGGTTTTTGGTGGCGATGCGGCTGAGCAGCAGGCGCACGGCTTCCTCTCCCATTTCCCGTTTCTGCACCCGTAGCGTGGTGAGTGCCGGAGACAGCAGTTCGGCAGCCGGAATGTCGTCGAAACCGATGAGGGCGATCTGTCCGGGGATCGAAATGCCGGCTGCCCGGCAGGCCTTCATAGCGCCGATCGCATTGAGGTCGTTGTAGCAGATGAGGGCATCGATATCGGATGTTTCCGCCAGCAATTGCGCCGCCGCCTGGCCGCCGGCAGCGGTGGGGTCGCAGTAGACGATGCCGTGCGCCTTCAGCCCATGGGCTGTCAGCGTCTTGCGGAAGCCGACGAGGCGGCTCTTGCCACCGAAGGAGCTGCGCGGCCCGGCAATGATCGCGATTTTGCGGCGGCCGCGTTCGACCAGATGGTCGATCGCCCGCGACGCGCCGGTCTCGTAGTCCGTGACAATGGTTCCGGCGATCTCGTTCGGAGCCTCGCGGTTGATGAGCACGACGGCGCGGTGGGGTGCGAGCGCCTTATGAAGCGCGGCATCGGGCAGCCGGGCGCTGCAGACGATGATCCCGTCGACGCGATGCCTGAGCAGCGCTTCGATGAGCTCCTCTTCCCGCTTGCTGTTTTCGACGACGTTGGACAGCAGCAGGTTATAGCCGGCCGCACTTGCCGCATCCTCGGCGCCCCGGATGACCTCGGGAAAGAACGGGTTGGTGATGTCGGGCACAAGAAGGCCGATGGTCTTCGACCGGTCGGACCGCAATCCGCGCGCAAAAGGATTGGGACGATAATTGAGTTCGTTCGCCGTAGCGAGAATGCGCTGACTGGTTTCGGCGCTGGCGCCGCCCCGGCCGTTGAGCACGCGCGAGACCGTCATCGGCGACACGCCTGCGGCATGGGCGACATCGGCGATGGTTATTTTGGAATCTGGTTCTTTGGGGTCGCTCAAGGGCTGTCTCTGAGGGGGCAGAAATTTACGATAACGATAACTAACATAGTTTCAGCGAAAGCCAAGTCTTTGCGGGGGGGTCTTCACGCCAATGCGAATCTTTTTGACAAGATTGAACGATAACGTTAACGTTTGGAATTGAGGAGACTACGTTAACGATAACGTAATTAGAGCATAGGGAGGAGAGAATGCAGCACGTCAGGATTCTACGACGGCAGGTTGTTTCCACAGTTGCCGCGGCCATCTTCATCGGTGCCGGCTGGGCCGGCGCCGCGCTCGGTTTTCAGGAGGCGCCCGAACTCAAGGCGCTGGTCGATGCCGGCAAGCTGCCGCCGGTGGACAAGCGGCTGCCCAAGGAGCCACTGGTGCTCACGCCACTTGAATCGGTCGGCATCTATGGCGGCACTTGGCGCACCGCCACCTTCGGCGGCGGCGACAGCGAGATCGAGCGTTCGATCGGCTATACGAGGCTGGTCCGCTGGAATCCGGAATGGACCGAGGTGATCCCCGACATCGCCAGGAGTGTCGAGGTCAACGAAAATGCCACCGAATATACCTTCACGTTGCGGGAAGGCACGCGTTGGTCGGATGGCGAGCCCTTCACCGCCGACGACCTGGTGTGGTGGAACGAGAATGTGCTGCGCAATACCAAGATCACGCCTGCCGCACCCGACTGGCTGACCGCGGGCGGAGAGACCGTCAAGGTCGAAAAGTTAGCCGACGACAAAGTCCTCTTCAAATTTGCCGCGCCGAACGGCTTGTTCCTGATGAACATGGCGACCGTGCGCGGCTCCGATATCCTGGCGGCGGCACCCGCGCACTACCTCAAACAGTTTCACAAGGATTTCAATCCCGACGGCATCGACGCCCTGGTGAAGGCGGCCGGCGCGACCGATTGGGTCCAGCTCTTCAACAACAAGATCGGCTTTCCCGGCCGCTGGCGCGATCTCGGCCGGCCGACGCTCGATGCCTGGGTGCTGACCGCGCCCTATAACGGCACGACCCAGGTCGTCGCCGAACGCAATCCCTACTATGCCAAGGTGGATACCGCGGGAAATCAGCTGCCTTACTTCGATCGCATCACCATCGACGTGATGCAGGATACGCAGGCGATCATCCTGAAGGCGATCAGCGGCGAAATCGACATGCAGAACCGCTTCATCGAGACGACGGACGCCCGTACCGTCATCGTGCAGAACCAGCAGAAGGGTGGTTACGGCCTATTCATTGCCCGGCCGGCCTGGTCGAACGCGCTGCTGATCACGCTGAACCAGACCCACAAGAACCCGGCCTTGCGTGCCGTCTTCTCCAACAAGGATTTCCGCATCGGCCTCAGCTACGCCATCAACCGCGAGGAGCTCAACCAGCTGATCTATGCCGGGCAGGCCAAACCCTATCAGGCGGCACCCCGCGAAGGCAGCGCGCTCTACGACGAGAAGATGGCGACGCAGTATCTCGAATATAATGTCGACCTCGCCAATCAATATCTCGACAAGGCGGGCCTGACCAAAAAGGACGCCGAGGGTTTTCGCCTCGGTCAGGACGGCAAGCGCATCACTTTCGCGATCGATGCGCTGACCGGCAGCCCGATCCAGGTCGACGCGCTGGAAATGATCCAGCGCTATTGGCGGGCGGTCGGAATCGACATGCAGCCCCGCCCGGCTGAACGTTCGCTGATCTTCTCCCGCCTGCAGAACAACGACAATGACGGCCTGGGATGGGTCGGCGGCGGCGGCTACGACTTCCTCGGCCTGCTCGATCCCAAATGGTATTTCCCGCACGAATACGAGTCGAGCTTCGCGACGGCATGGGGTCTCTATTACCAGAACCCCAAGGATCCGAATGCTCAGGAACCGAGCCCGGCCGCCAAGAAGCAGATGGATCTGTACCGGCAGGTGCAGGAAGCCCCGACGCTCGAAAAGCAGCTTGAAGCCATGAAGGAACTGCTGGCGATCACCCGGGACGAATTCTACGTCATCGGCACCAATCTCGAGCCGGATCGCGTCGGCATCGTCAAGACCAATATGCACAACGTCCCGAAGGTCATTCCCAGCACGTCCTTCTACATGACGCCGGGACCAGCGAAGCCCGAGACCTTCTACTACCAGCAGTAAAGACATCCGATCGGCGGAATGGCGTCCCAGGGCGCCATTCCGACAGCAGTCCCGCCCCATCACCCAATCCGATCCGCGATTGCCGATCGAAGGAGCTTGAATATGGCCGGCTTCATCATCAGACGGCTGCTTTACATGATCCCGATGATGTTCGCGATCTCGGTCGTGACCTTCATCATCATCCAGCTGCCGCCGGGCGATTTCCTGACCGCGATGACGGCGCGTCTTGCCTCCCAGAACGAAACCATCGATCCCGGCGTCATCGCCGGCCTGCGCGAACGTTATGGCCTCGATCAGCCTTGGGCGGTGCAATATTGGAAATGGATCAGCGGCATCCTGCTGCGCGGCGATTTCGGCCAGTCCCTCGATTGGAACAAGCCGGTCAGCGAGCTGATCTGGGCGCGCATGGGCCTGACGATGGTGGTCTCGGTCACAACGCTGCTCTTCGTCTGGACGGTGGCTTTTCCGATCGGCATCTATTCGGCGGTGCGGCAATATTCGGTCGGCGATTACTTCGCCACCTTCTTCGGCTTTCTTGGGCTTGCCATCCCGAACTTCCTGCTGGCGCTGGTGCTGATGTTCGTCTCGGCGCAGTATTTCGGCCAGAGCGTCGGAGGGCTGTTTTCGCCCCTCTATATCAACGCCGCCTGGAGCTGGGCCAAGCTCGGCGATCTCATCTCGCATATGTGGATCCCGGTCGTCGTGCTCGGCACCGGTGCGACGGCGGCGCTGATCCGCATCATGCGCGCCAATCTGCTCGACGAACTCAACAAACCCTATGTCGACATGGCGCGGGCCCGGGGCCTGAGCGAAATCCGGCTGCTGCTGAAATATCCGGTGCGCGTCGCGCTCAACCCCTTCGTCTCGACGGTCGGCTGGGTGCTGCCGCACCTTGTCTCGGGTTCGGTGGTGGTCTCCATCGTCCTCAGCCTGCCGATCACCGGACCGCTGCTGCTCAACGCCCTGTTTGCCCAGGACATGTATCTCGCCGGCACCTTCATCCTGCTGATGAGCATGCTGACGCTGATCGGCACGCTGATCTCCGATCTGCTGCTCGCCTGGCTCGATCCACGCATTCGCAATGGCTGAAGGACGAAACCAATGACTGATCAAGCCATCGCACTGATACCTGAACATGTCCGCGATTCCGATGCGGTCGCCGGGCAGTGGAAACTCATCTGGCGCCGCTTCCGCCGCCACCGACTGGCGCTTGGGGCGGGCGTCGTCATCCTGCTGATTTACCTGGTCGCCCTGTTTGCCGAGGTCATCGCCCCGGTTTCATCGCAGACCTACGATTCCCGCTACACCTATGCACCGCCCCAGCGGCTCAAAGTCGCCGGTTACGACGCGGCAGGACAGTTTCATCCGCTCTACGTCAACGGCTATTCGATGAAGGTCGATCCGATCGCGCTCAGCCGCACTTACGTGCCCGATCCGGCCGTCGTCATTCCCGTCGGATTCTTCGTCAAAGGCGAGCCCTATCGGTTCTGGGGACTGTTCGATTTCGACCGTCACCTGATCGGCCCGGTCGAGGCAGGAAAACCCTTCTACTTGTTCGGTGCGGACCGACTGGGCCGAGACGTCTTCAGCCGAACGGTGCATGGCACGCGTATTTCGATGTCCGTCGGGCTGATCGGTGTGGCGATCAGCCTCGTCCTCGGGATCATCCTTGGCGGCATCTCGGGACTTTACGGCGGCTGGGTGGACGACGTGATCCAGCGTTCGATCGAGCTCATCAACTCGATCCCGACCATCCCGCTATGGATGGGCCTTGCGGCTGCCGTTCCGATCAGCGCCGATCCGATCCTCGTCTATCTCTGGATCACCATCATCCTGTCGCTGATCGGCTGGACCGATTTGGCGCGCGTGGTGCGCGGACGCTTCCTGTCGCTGAAGACCGAGGACTTCGTCATCGCCGCCCATCTCGATGGCTGCTCCAGGATGCGCATCATCTGGCGGCACATGGTGCCGTCCTTCATGAGCCACATCATCGCCTCGGTCACGCTCGCCATTCCGACGATGATTCTCGCCGAAACCGCGCTCTCCTTCCTCGGCATTGGCCTGCGGCCGCCGGTGGTCAGCTGGGGCGTGCTGCTCCAGGAGGCCCAGAACATTCTCGCGGTCTCGAGCGCGCCCTGGCTGTTTCTTCCGGGCCTGGCGGTGATTGTCACGGTGCTCGCCCTCAATTTCCTTGGTGATGGATTACGCGATGCTGCAGATCCCTATGAATACTGACGTCAATCTCGCCGCCGCCGGTGGCCGGCATCCCGACCGCGACCCGCTGATCGAGGTCGACGACCTCAGGACGCATTTCTTCGGCGGCGCGGGCACGGTGCGGGCGGTCGATGGCGTCTCCTTTTCGATCCCGCGCGGCAAGACGGTTTGCGTTGTCGGTGAATCCGGGTCGGGCAAGAGCATCACTGGCCGCTCGATTCTCAATCAGGTGCCGCGCGGCGGGCGGATCGTCTCGGGCGCGATCCGCTATCGGCCCGATCCGGCCGCACCCGCCATCGATCTCGCGGCGCTTGATTCGCGCGGCCGCGACATGCGGGCGATCCGCGGCGCCCAGATCGGCTTGATCAGCCAGGAGCCGATGGCAGCCCTGTCGCCCGTCCATACGATCGGCAACCAGATGGTGGAGGTGATCCGCCTGCATCTGAAGATGGGAAAGAAGGAAGCGCGCGAACATGCCATCGAGACGCTCGCTCTCGTCGGCATTCCCAGGCCGGCCGAGCGCATGGAAAGTTACGCCTTCCAGTTTTCCGGCGGCATGCGTCAGCGCGTCTGCATCGCGCTGGCGCTCGCCTGCCGTCCGAAACTGCTGATCGCCGACGAGCCGACCACGGCGCTCGATGTGACCACCCAGGCCAATATCCTCGATCTGCTCGCCTCGCTGCAGGCGGAATTCGGGCTCTCGGTACTGTTCGTCACCCATGATCTCGGCGTGGTGGCCGAGATCGCCGACGAGGTCGTCGTCATGTATGTCGGCCGGGTGGTGGAAGCGGGTGATGTCGACACGATCTTCCACGCGCCCGTTCATCCCTACACCAAGGCCCTGCTGCAATCGGTTCCGCGCATGCACGGGCAGCCGAGCGAACGGCTCGCCACCATCGATGGCATGGTGCCCTCGCGTTTCGAGCGGCCGAAGGGCTGCAGCTTTCATCCCCGGTGCAGAGAGGCGAGGGCAGGGCTCTGCGATCAAGAAGATCCTGGGTCCGCTGTTATCGGCGACGGGCACGTCGCCAGCTGCCTGTTTTACGAAGGAAGACAATGATGGCTGGTTCCCAAACGCCGCTGAGCCCGCTGCTGGAACTCAACGATCTCAAAATGCACTTCCCCATCCGCAAGGGGGCGTTCCGACGGGTCGTCGGGCATGTCAAGGCGGTCGACGGCGTTTCGCTTCGCGTCGAGGACGGCGAGACGCTCGGCATTGTCGGCGAATCCGGCTGCGGCAAGTCTACCCTTGCCCGCACCGTGCTGCGCATCTATCGGCCGACGAGCGGCGAGATCCGCTACCGCGACCGCAGCGGCGGCACGGTGGATCTCGCGGCCATGTCAGGATCGGCCCTCGACGAAATCCATCGCGACCTGCGCATTGTGTTTCAGGACCCGCAATCCTCGCTCAATCCGCGCCTGCCCGTCATCGACATCATCGGTGAGGTGCTTGGTGTCAACGGCATCGCAAAGGGCCGGGAACTGGAGCACCGGGTCGCCGAGCTGATGCAGAGTGTCGGCCTGCGGCCCGAATATATGCGCCGTTATCCGCATGCCTTCTCCGGCGGCGAACGCCAGCGCATCGGGATTGCCCGGGCGCTGGCGTCCAATCCGCGGCTCGTCATCGCCGACGAGGCCGTTTCGGCGCTGGATGTCAGCGTGCAGGCCCAGACCATCAACCTCTTGCAGGACCTGCAGGAACAGTTCGGCCTGACCTATCTCTTCGTCGCTCACGACCTTTCGGTCGTCCGGCACATCTCCGACAATATCGCCGTCATGTATGTCGGCCGGGTGGTCGAAAAGGCGCCGACGGAGCAGATCTTTTCGCGCCCGCTCCATCCCTACACCGAGGCGCTGCTGTCGGCCGTGCCTATCGCCGATCCCAGGCTGCGCCGCCACGGCAAGCGCATCCGGTTGGGTGGCGAGGTCGCCGACCCCGCGCATCCGCCGCCCGGCTGCGCATTTCATCCGCGCTGCCGCTACGCCACCGAGCTTTGCAGGCAGGAAGTGCCGGCCCTGCGCACCGTCACGGCTGATGGGCACGCGGCGGCCTGCCACTATGCCGAATCCCTGACCCTCAATCCTTTTGCCGACCGTATCGTTCCGGAGTTCAATTGATGCCCGAATTCATTCCACGCTCCGAGCAGCGTCCCATCGTGGATACCTCCTCCAGGACGCTCGATCTCATTTACTTCGACCTCGTCACGCTTCCGGCCGACGGCCGGGACACGCGGCGGCTGGCCCTGCACGAAAGCCTCTACGTCGTGCTGTCGGGGCAGGTGGATATCGCGGTGGATGACATCACGTTCGAAGCGGTGGGCCGGCGAGCCGATATCTGGGGAGGCGATGCGGATTCGGTTTACGCGCCGGTCGACGCCAATGTCCGGATATCGGCCCGTGGCGGTCCGGCGGAAGTCGCCATCGCCGGCGGCCTTTGCGACACGCGATATGCGCCGTTCCGGGTGACCCCCGACGAGGTCGATGCGGTCAATGTCGGCTCGCCGGATACGCATAGCCAGCGGCGGATCGCCCACCTGCTCGGCCAGCGGCAGAACGGGCGCTGCGGCAATCTGCTGGTGAGCGAGCTCTATGCCGGCGAAGGCTGCTGGTCGGGCTATCCTCCCCATAAGCACGATACGGAAGACGGCGATGCCGAGACGTTGCATGAGGAGCTCTATCACTATCGTTTCCAGCCCGAGACGGGCTTCGGCAGCCAGATCACCTATGACGACAACGGCCCGGTCAAGATCCTGATGACCCGCAACGGCGATACTGTCCTGGTCGATCGGGGTTACCATCCGACCGTCACCTCGCCTGGCCACCGCGGTTACATCTTCACCATCCTCGTCGGCAAGCATCGCCGGGGCCTGATCCAGCGCTTTGATCCGGCGCATCAGCATCTGACCAAAACCATCCCCGGCATCGATGCGATGCGCGAAAAGTTCAAATAGCCTGCGCCGGCTCGGTCGGCATCGCCAGATTTCCGTCCTAGGAGAGACGATCCATGCGTGAACGTACGCGAATAGACGTTGATGCCGGCCAAGCCGTGCGCCCGTTCAACCGGTTCTGGCGCGGCACCGGCTTTTCGCCCGCCGAGCTGCTGCTCGAACCCGAAATGCGCCAGATGCTCGCCTATATGGGCGGCCTGCCCAACGAGGGCATCCGGTTCCTGCGCGTCCATTATCTCTACAATCTGCTGCGCGCGACCGGTGGTCCTGGCGGCTACGACTGGTCGCTGCTCGACCGGGCGCTCGACGTAATGATCGAGCACCGGCTGAAGCCCTTCTTCGAGCTGATGGGCAATCCCTCGGGCCTCTTCACTGACTATGAGGACATGGATCAGGTCAGGCGCTGGCGGGACCTGGTGACGGCAACGGCCGATCGCTACGGCGCGCGCTACGGCATGGACGAATTGCGGACATGGTACTTTGAAACGACGAACGAGGCCGATTCCGGCTGGTGGACCTATGGCATCAAGGGTTACACCAACTATTACGACGCCTGCGTCGCAGGGCTCGATGCGGTCGATCCCAGCCTGCCGATGGGCGGCCCCGGCACCGCCCGTACGCTCTCGCCGATCTTTCGCGCCCTGATAGCCCATTGCGATAGCGGCACGAGCTGCCTGACCGGCGACGGCCCGCCGCGCCTCGACTACATCTCGATCCACGAAAAGGGCGTCAACGGCAGCAAGGACGATCTGACGCCGAAGACGAATGCCATCATCGACCGCACGCTTCTCGTCGTCGATTATCTCAAGGAGCACCATCCGCGGCTGGCGGGCCTGCCGATCATAAACGACGAATGCGACCCGCAGCTTGGCTGGAGCGATCATCACAGCTGGCACGGCAAGGCCTATTACGCCGGCATCATCGCCCGCATCATCGAACAGCACGACCGGCGCATCATCGCTCCGAAAGCGGCGAATTTCACCTTCCTCAGCAATGACCACGCCTTTATCGGCGGCTGGAGCCAGCGCACGATCTTCGCCTATTTCGGCTCACGCAATTTCACCAAGGCGCAGTGGGAGCACAAGACCGATCTGGACAGGCTGGTGACTGACATCGATAGCGCGCCGCCCTTCGACATCATCAAGAAGCCTGGTCTCACATCGATGGAGCTGCTGGCGACGCTCGGTGACACCGTCTGCAAGGTGACGGCCGAGCCGCCGCTGACGCCCGATCAGGATGGCTTGGCGATCCTGCCGACACGGCTGCCGGGCGGCGGTGTTTCGATCAGCCTCATCCACAGCGTCGATGCCATCAACCGCTCGGGCCGGACCGCCGTCCGCCTGGAAGTCGGCGGGCTCGCTCCCGGCCGCTACGCGCTATGCCTGCTGCGCATCGATGAGGAATTCACCAATCCGATGGAGGTCTGGGAGGCCCAGCGCGACGAAAGCAATCCGCGCGGGCCCTTCGAGCCGGTCGGCGCGCCGCCCGTGCCTGATGAAGCGCAGTTTGCCGAATTGCGCCGCGCCCAGGAGCCTGCCCTGCTGCATCCGATCAGTATCGTCGAATGCGACGAGGGCCGGATCAGCGTCGATCTCGATGTGCCGTTGCCGTCGCTGACGCAGGTGCTCGTCGTCCCCGACACCGGCGCGCGCCCGGCCGCACCCACCGGCCTCGTCGTCGAACGCTACCTCGGTCTTGGCGGCCGGGAAGAGCGGATGCTGTTCTGGGCGGCCGGCGACGGCAGTCCCGCCATCTTCTACGATGTGCTCACCAGCACGGATGGCTTGACCTTCGAAAAGGTCAACCCCGCGCCGCTGATCTCGACGGCGTTCCTGCACATGTCGCCGCCGGCGGGCGCGCAATACGCGGTGCGCGCCCGGGACGCGTTCGGTCGCCACAGCGAGTTTTGTGCCTCTCGTCGATGAGCAATGAAACAATGGACATCGCTTATTTCACCAAGACCCTGGAAGGCCTGCCGCTGGAGACGGCAGCGGAGATCACGGCGGAGCTGGGCTTCGACTGCGCCGATCTTCTTATTCGCGAGGGTCACGCCGTCTCACCCGACAGGCCGGAAGCGATCGTCAAGGCGGTCAGGCTTTTTGCCGCGGTCGGCCCGCGCATTCCGATGGCGACCATCGACGCCACCCGGCCTAACGATGCTGTGTCCAGGCTTCTCGGCTTTTGCGGCGAGGCCGGCATCGGCCAGGTTCGGCTCGGCTTCTGGCGCTATGATCCGTCCCGGCGCTGGAAAGTTCAGGTCGATGAGGCGCGGCGCGACCTCGATGGCTTCGAGCGTCTCGCCGACAAATTCGGCATCAAGCTCACCATCCAGCTTCACGGCGGAACACTCCATGCTTCGGGTGCGCTGGCAGCGCAACTGCTGGCCGGGCGCGATCCGATGAGCATCGGCGCCTATCCCGACCCGGCCAATCAGCTCATTCGCGAGGGCAGCGAAGACTGGCGTCTGACCCTCGATCTTCTCGATCCTTGGTTCTGCTGCATGGGTGTCAAGAATTGCGGTTGGTTTCCCGGCGCTTACGGCGCCCGCGGCCAACGTGCATGGCATTCGGACTGGTACGGGCTCGACGAAGGCATGGTGCCCTGGAACGACATCGTCCCGCATCTCATCGCCACCGGCTTTGCCGGCGTGCTCTCGATGCATTCGCAATACCGGCTTCCCCGGGACCAGGCGCTCGACAAGGCCCGCGTCGATCTTGCCCATCTCAGGCGCCTCGTCGCCGCAGCGAAAGAGTAGAACCATGAGCAAGCAGGCTCCCGTCATCTCAGTCCTTTTGACCGAAAGGACCCGCCGCATGATGCTGGACGATGCGGCGACCGCCCGGTTGAACGGCCTCGGCGAGGTGCGCTGGCCGGCCGGCGCCACGATCGACGCTGCCGATGTCGACCGGCTGCTGCAAGGCGCGACGGCTTGCCTCACCGGATGGGGCACGCCGCCCTTCGATCCCGCCCTGCGGCAGCGGCATCCGCGCCTTTCTCTCGTCGCTCATTCCGCAGGCAGCATCCGCACGCTCGTTCCGGCGCGCCTGTTCGATGACGGCCTTCGCGTCAGCCACGCCGCCTCGAAAATTGCCGCCTCGGTTGCCGAATTCGTCGTCGCCGAAGCGCTGCTCGCCATGCGCGGCATTCACCGGCTGCATCATCAATTGCGTGGCGGCGGCGAATGGCTCGACGTCCGCGCCGCCGTGCCGCAAAGATTGCTCGGCGCCAGAACGATTGGCATCGTCGGCGCCGGATATGTCGGGCGGGCAGTCATGCGGCTGCTCGTGCCCTTCGGCTGCCGCGTGCTGGTTGTCGATCCCTATCTCAATGACAGCGAGGCCGCGGTACTCGGCGTCGTCAGAACAGGACTGAACGATGCGCTGGCGCAAAGCGATGTGATTTCCCTGCATGCGCCCGTCCTGCCGGAAACGCGTGGGATGATCGGCGCCCGCGAGTTGGCGCTGCTTCGCCCCGGCGCGCTGTTCATCAACACCGCGCGGGCCGAGCTGGTCGATGAGGCGGCATTGCTTGCCGAGCTCCGCTCCGGCCGCATCGAGGCGGCTCTCGATGTCTTCGACAATGAACCGCTGCCTCAGGACAGTCCGTTCCGCGATCCCGGGCTCATCAATGTCACCATTTCGCCGCATGCCGCCGGCCACACCGAGGAGGCGCATTTCGCCCAAGGGCAGGCCATGGTGGACGAGATCGGCCGGCTGCTGCGCGAAGAACCGCTCCATCACGAAGTATCGCGCGCCATGCTGGAGCGGATGGCATGAGCATGGAGAGAAGCATCGGAGATGCCGTGACGGCGCCGCGCATCAGAATTGTCGAGATCGATGCCTTCGAGCGCGATGTCAGCCTGCGCCTGCCGTTCCGCTTCGGCGCGGCAACCCTCGAAAGGGCGCCGCAGGCCTTCCTCAGAGTGCGTGTCGAGGATGAGGCAGGGAAAACCGCCATCGGCGCTGCCGCCGAAATGATGATGCCGAAATGGTTCGACAAAAATCCGGCCCTGACGCCGGCGCAGAATATCGATCAATTGCGCGGCGCGATCCGCGCCGCCGCCGCCGCATCGCTTGAAGCGTCCGCGCCGGCGACATTGTTTGCCGCTGCCCGCCTGAACGACATGGAAACCGTGCGACGGCTGCCCGGAAATCCTTTGGCCGCCAGCTTCGGACCTTCGCTTGTCGCCCGCGCAGCACTCGATGCCTATTGCCGCCTTGCCGGCATTTCCGTCTTCGATGCGGTGCGTGGCAACCTGGTCGGCATCGGCGGTTCGATGTTGCCTGGCGATATCGACGCGGATGCAGCGTCAGCCGTGCTCGCTGGCCTTCGTCCCGCCGGCTCGATCGCAGCCCGGCATACGATCGGGCTTCTCGACCCGATCACCGAGAGCGAGATCGTCGATCCCGTCGACGACGGCCTGCCGCAGAGCCTCGAGGCGGTAATCGCGCGCTACGGCAATCGCTGGTTCAAGATCAAGCTTTCCGGCGCGGTCGATGCCGATATCGACCGGCTGGCGCGGATCGCCGCCGTGCTCGACCGTCTGCCCGGTTACCGGGTGACGGTCGACGGCAACGAACAGTTCGGCGCCGCCGAACAGCTTGGCTTCCTGCTGGCACGGATTGACTCAACGCCCCGGCTGGCCAGGCTGCGCGCGGCCATTGCCTTCGTCGAGCAGCCATTCTCACGCGAGATCACCATGGAAACGCCGCTCGGGGATCTGGCGGCGCAATTGCCGTTCCTGATCGATGAGAGCGACGATGGCGACGGCGCCTTCGCCCGCGCCCGGCGGCTCGGTTATACCGGCGTCTCGTCGAAGACCTGCAAGGGCATTTACCGCTCGCTGCTGAAGGCGATCCGCATCAGAACGGGAGGCGTGTCGGGGCTGTTCCTCTCCGGCGAGGATCTGACCTGCCAGGCCGGGCTTGCCGTGCAGCAGGATCTGGCGCTGGTTTCCCTGCTCGGCCTTTCCCATGTCGAGCGCAACGGTCATCACTATGTGGCCGGCATGCAAGCGGCGCCGCAGGCGGAGAAAGCGCGCTTTGCCGCCGCCCATCCCGATCTCTACGAAGAGGGTGTCGACGGGCCGCTCCTGTCGATCCGCGACGGCCGGATCGCCATCGCTTCGCTCGAGGTCATCGGCTACGCCAGCGGCGTCTTGCCCGACTTCGAGGCAATGGAGCGGCTGTCCACCGAATAGCAGGACGCGCAGGCGGCTTGTGGCCGCCTGCGGGGGAATACGTCCCGCGGTCTTGTTCCGGGGGAGGAACGCGACCGAAGAGGTTGCCGTCACCGGCTGCCGACTGGTGAGATCATCTCTGACCTTGCCCTCGTCTTGCCTGCTCGGGCTGGAAGGCGATCGCCGCGTGATCGTTGGACGCATGCGGTTTATCCCCGGCGATGTCCTCGATCAGTCCGAGCCGGCGCAGGACCCGTTTGAGGATCTGTTCGAAATCGTCGACGAAGGTGAAGATGACCGGGATGACGATGAGGCTGAGCAGCGTCGACATCACCACGCCGCCGATCACCACGATCGCCATCGGCTGGCGGAAGCTCGAATCGCCGCCCATCAGGCTGAGTGCGGCCGGCAGCATGCCCGAGGCCATGGCGATGGTGGTCATCACGATCGGCCGCGCGCGCTTGTGGCAGGCATCCACCAAGGCGTCGAATCTCGACATGCCACGCTGGCGCGACATGATCGCATATTCGATGAGCAGGATGGAGTTCTTCGTCACCACGCCCATCAGCATCAGCAGGCCGATGACCGCAGGCATGGAGAAGCTCGTCCCGGTCAACACCAGCGGCAGCAACGCGCCGCCGAGCGAGAGCGGCAGAGCCATCAGAAGGGTGAGCGGCTGCAGGAAATCGTGGAAGAGCACAACGAGAACCGCGTAGATGCAGAAGACGCCGATTGCCATGGCAAGCGCAAAACTCTGGAACAATTCCGAACTGCGCTGAAGTTCGCCCTGTTCGACCAGGGTGACGCCCGACGGCAGATGCTGGAGCGCCGGCAGCGCCTGCGCCTCGCGGTTGACGTCGCCGAGGATGCGGCCGTTGAGTTCGACCGAAAGGGTGACGTTGCGCATCCGATCGATGCGGTCGATCTCGGACGGGCTGCCGCCGATCCTCACATCGGCAATCGATCCGAGATCGACATTGCCGTGCGTTCCCGCCACCCGCATGTTCTTGATGTCGTCCAGATTGGTGCGGGTCTCGGGCGAGAAGCGGACAACGATCGGAATCTGCCGCTGAGGCAGGTTGAGCTTCGGCAGATCGGAGGAATATTCTCCGTTGGTCGCCACGCGCACCGCCTCGGCGACGGCGCTCGATGTGATCCCGAGCGCGGCGCTGCGCGCAAAGTCGGGTGTGATCTGGATCTCGGGTGCCTGCCGGGCTGCGGTCGACGTCACTGCGCCGATGCCCTGCAGCGAGCGGAGCTGTTCCTCCAGCGCCGTGCTGGCGTTGTCGAGGACGTTCGCATCGTCGCTTGCGAGCGTGATCTCGAGTTTCGTGCCATTGCCGCCGCCGCCGACCGCCACACGCACGCCGGGAAGGACGGAGAGCGCCTGCCGGATGTCGTTTTCGATTTGCGATTGCTTGCGGTCGCGCTCATCGATGGGCGGCAGCACGGCCACGATCGTTGCCGATCCGACATCGGTCGTGGTGCTGGCATCGGGGCCGCCGCCCGAGGAGGTCGAACCGACGGCGGAAAAGACATGCGTCACGTTGGGAAGCTTGCCGATAATATCGGCGGCCTTCCTGGCCGTGGCATCCGTCTGCTCGATGGTGGCGCCCGGCTGCATGGTCAGTGTGACCTGGGTTCGCGCGTCGTCGGACGCCGGCAGGAAGCCCGATTTCAGCAGGGGGATGGTCGAAAGCGAAAGCGAGAGCGCGACGACGATGGCGGTGACGGCCACGGTGGTTTTCCTGCGGTTCATGGCGGCCTTCACGATTGATATATAGGCGCGCATGATCCGGCCGTCCTTCTCCTCGGTCGGATGGGCCTTCATGAAATAGGCGGCCATCATCGGCGTCAGCAGGCGCGCGACCACCAGCGAAGCGAGCACGGCGACGGCGGCGGTGATGCCGAACTGGCGGAAGATGAGGCCCGGTATGCCGCTCATGAAGGCCGTCGGCAGGAAGACCGAGACCAGCGTGAAGGTAGTCGCGATGACCGCAAGCCCGATCTCGTTGGCCGCTTCGAGAGCGGCGTCGATCGGCCGCTTGCCCATCTGCAGGTGGCGGGCGATGTTTTCGATCTCGACGATGGCATCGTCGACGAGGATGCCGACCACCAGCGACAGCGCAAGCAGCGTGACGATATTCAGGCTGAAGCCGGCAAAATACATCACAAGGAAGGTCGGTATGACAGACAGAGGCAGCGCCACGGCCGACAGGATCGTCGCGCGCCAGTCCCGCAGGAAAAGCCAGACGACGATGATCGCCAGGATCGCGCCTTCGTAGAGCATGTGCATCGAACCATCGTAATTGCCGATGATCGGTCCGATCGTGCTGTAAGCCTCGTCGATCTGAGCGTTGGAGTGCTTGGCTGCGAACGCCTTGACTGCCTGGTCGACGGCGGCGGCAACACCGCTGTCGGAAAAGCCGTTCGAGCGCTTGATCTCGACCGCGATCACCGGCTTGCCGTCGAGATAGGCCATCGAGGAGCGTTCGGCGAAGCTGTCGGTGACGGATGCGACGTCGTCGAGGCGAACCTGCTGGCCGTTCGCCAGCGGGATTTTCAGCCCTTTCAGCGCCTCGACCGACGGCAGGGCGCCGAGCGTGCGCAGGGTCTGGCGGGTGCCGCCGATTTCGCCGAGGCCGCCCGAGGTATCGGTCTGCACTGCCTTCAGCTGCGCCGATACGGTGGCCGCGGTGACGCCCAGCGACGCCATCGTCGCGGGATCGAGATCCACATGAACCTCTCGATCGATCCCGCCGATGCGGTTGACTTGCCCGACGCCGGGCACCGACAGCAGCGCCTTGGTCAAATCATTGTCGACGAACCAGGAAAGTTCGGTCTCGTTGAGAGCGGTCGAGCGGACGGCATAGGTGACCAAAGCGGAGCTCTGTACCGTGACCTTGCTGACGACAGGTGTTTCCATCTGCGCCGGCAGATCGCCTTTGACGCCGTCGACGGCATTGCGGACTTCGTTCAGGGCCGTTTCGCTGTCTTTTTCCAGCTTGAAGGACACCTTGATCGAGACGGTGCCGTCCGTGATCGTCGTGGTGATGTGATCGAGATAGCTGAGCGCGGCAAGGCCATCCTCGATCTTGCGGGCGACCTCGGTTTCGAGCTGCGTCGGTGCGGCGCCTTCGAGCGTCGCGGTGACATTGATCGTCGGAAGGTCCATATCCGGGAAATTCTGGATCGGCAGCTGCTTGAAGGCCAAGAGGCCGCCGACGGTCAGCATCACAAACAGCAATATCGCCGGTACGGGGTTGCGGATCGACCAGGCTGAGAAGTTCATCAGTTTTTCTCCGCAATCTTCACGAGGTCATTGTCCGACAGGAAGGCGCCGCCCGAGGTGACGACCTTTGACGAGCGATCGATGCCGGAGACGATTTCCACCTCGCCATTGTTGCGGCGGCCGGTTTCCACCCTGACCCTTTGCACCCGCTGATCGTCGCCTGAAGTGAAGAGGTAGCTGATCCCGTCCCGGAACACGATCGCCGTCTCGGGAACGGTCAGCGCCAGAGAGGTCTGCAGTTCGATGTTGCCGGTGACATAGAGACCGGTGCGCGGACGGACATCCGTTGGAAGCGCGACATAGACGATTGCCCGGCTGGTATCGGTGCTGATCGAAGGCCCGACAAGCCTCACCTTGCCGTCGATGACCTGGCCGTCCGGCCCGTTGATCTTGACGCTCAAGCCTTCAGAGATACGCAGGAGATAGCGCGCGGAAATCTCGGCCTGCCATTCGACACGCTGCTGGCGGACCATGCGGAACAGCTCGGTGCCGGTGGAAACGACAGCGCCGAGATTGGCGGAACGCGACGTGATGAGACCGTCGTCGACGGCCGTGATCGTGGTCTGCGCAAGCTTGATCTTTTCGCTGTCGAGTGCGGCCTCTTCGGATGCAAGGCTTGCGGTCGCCGTCTGCTCGTCGGCCAGGTATTCGACGATCTTCTCGTCGGAAAGCGCGCCGGAAGGACGCAGCTGCCGTGCCCGGTCGGCATTGGCCTTGGCCTTCGTCAGACTTGCCTTAGCATTCTCGACGGCCGCCTCCTGCTTGCGAAGATCGGCGAGCACGATTTTCTGGGAAAGCCGGACGAGCGTCTGTCCCTTCGTGACCACGGAGCCGACATCGACTAGGACATCGGTGATGCGCAGGCCGCTTGTTTCAGAGGCGATGACCGCCTCCTGCCAAGGCTTCAGCCAGCCGCTCGCGGGCACGGTTTCCGGCCAGTCACGTTGCGCAGGCGTCGTCAGAGAGACGGTGAGAGCGGTTGCCGTGGCCGGTTCCGCCATGGCAAAACGGGCGGGCGAGCCAAACGCTGCCACAAGGAGAACTGCGGCAAGTATTCTGGATGATCTTCTCAACAAAACATTCCTTGTGGTCAAAGGCACATGCCTTTGGATCCGCGCGAACACGACGAAGGAGTGCCGCTCATGTCGAGGCAACCCGGTCGTGGTGCGCGTTGATGTCATGGGCAGGATAAGTAACGGGGCGAACGTTAAGCGCGGTCAAGTTAGTGTTAAGTTAGGTAAAACTTGGCCGGGTCAGCGTGCTTTTGCGGTATGGCTTGCCCGGATTCGAGCGTGATGCCGAAAAGTGTGAGCGGTTTTCGGACGACATCATGCTCTAACTCTTTAATTTAGAACAGGATTCAGATTTCAGGCCGAGCCGGCCTAAAATCATCCTGTTCTAGTGACGGACAATGCAAATGAACAAGGTTCTTCTCATCGATGACGATGCCGAGCTGACGACGCTTCTGCAGGAGTATCTGGTCGAAGAAGGATATGACGTCGTAACCGATACGGACGGCCGCGCCGCCATTGCCGCGGCCGCCGGCAATACGGTTGATATCATCGTGCTCGACATCATGATGCCGCGGATGAACGGCATCGAGGTGCTGCAGCGGATCAGGAAGCTGAGCCAGGTCCCCGTCCTGATGCTGACCGCAAGAGGCGACGACGTCGACAGGATATCTGGCCTCAATCTCGGTGCCGACGACTATGTGCCGAAACCCTGTTCGCCGGGGGAACTGGCGGCAAGGCTGCGCGCCATCCTGCGCCGCGCGGGTCAGACTGGGGCGGGCGCATCGACCGACACGATCAGGGCAGGGCAGCTGGTGATCCATTCCGGCAGCAGAAGCGCCGAATGGCGCGGCGAGACTTTGGAGCTGACCGGCACCGAATTCAGCCTGCTCGAGGTTCTCGCTCGCAGTGCCGGCCAGTTGGTGTCGAAGCAGGAGATTTCGAAGCGGGCCTTCGGCAAGCCGCTCACGCCGTTCGACCGCCGCATCGACGTCCATATCAGCAGCGTTCGCCAGAAGCTCGGGCTGCGGGAGGACGGGCAATCCTGGATCCAGTCCGTCCGCGGCCAGGGCTACCAACTTCTCGTGGACTGACCATGCCCCGGCTTTTCTGGAAGTTTTTCAGCATCATATGGCTAACGATGGCGGTAACTGTCGGGGCGATCATCCTCCTTGTGAATATAATCGAGGGAGCTCCTTTCGCGCGAGAGCGGGAGGAAGGACGACGAACGATCGTCCTTGATCTTACGGCGGACATGCTGGTGAGAGACGGTGCCGCCGCCGCCTCGCATTTCGTGGGCCTAAACGCAGAGACGCTGCCGCCGGGTCTGACGATTTCCAAAACGGAAAATGCCGATGCATGCGCGAGCACGAAGACTGCCGATGCGAGACTCGTCCCGGCAGAGGGCGCCTGCTATCGGATTTCCTTGCCGGTCCAGCCCACCTTCGCGATGGAGAATATTGGTCCGTTCATCCCGTGGTTCACGATCTTGGTCGCGAGCACGATATCGGCCTGGGCACTTGCACGATATCTCATTCGTCCCGTCGTGCATCTGCGCGACGGCTTGAGCGCGCTCGCCCATGGCCGTTTCGACTTCCGCATCGGCGACAAGATGGCCGGGCGAAAGGATGAAGTCACCGCACTTGCCTATGATTTCGATTCGAGCGCCGCTCGGCTTCAGGAGCTTCAGGATGCGCAGCAAAGACTGTTCCATGACGTCTCACATGAACTGCGCTCGCCTTTGTCCCGCCTGCAGGCAGCCGTCGGCGTCCTCAGGCAGAGTCCCGCCAAACTCGGCTCCATGCTGGATCGTATGGACCGCGAGGTCGAACGGCTCGATACGCTGGTCGGCGAGGTCTTGACACTTGCCAGGCTGACGGCGGGATCCAGCCTGCCGCTGAAGACGCAGACCGTGGATGTTATCGAGCTCCTCAACGAAATCCTCGGCGATGCAGCGTTCGAAGCCCAGGCGCGGGAGGTCTCGATCACGACGAGCGTCGACGGCATCTTCCGTGCCGAGGTCGAAGGCGAGCTGATCTACCGGGCACTCGAAAACGTCCTCCGCAACGCCGTCAAGCATACGGCGGAGCATTCGCACATATCGGTGTCCTGCGAAGCGGCGGCCGAGCGTCTGACGATCCGCGTGACGGATCAGGGACCGGGTGTCGGGCGGGACGAACTCGAACGCATCTTCCAGCCGTTTTCCCGCGGAAAGGATGCCGTGCCGAGAAGCGGATACGGCTTGGGCCTCGCCATCACCCGGCAGGCGATCGAGCGCCATGGCGGGCGCGTGCACGCGGCCTTGCCGGAGGCGGGCGGCCTGGCCATCACGCTGGAGCTTCCGAGAAGACCGACGCCCTATGGCGCGGGCGGCGATGAAAGCCGATCTCGATGAAGGCGGGGTTTACCTAACTTTACAATTTCTTAACCGCCATTAACGCTGGCGTCGCTAAGCCTGAACCCACGATCCCGGTTCAGAAGGCTCGCCCGTGAGTACGTCGCTTCGCACAAGATTATCACCTCTCCGTTATGCCGCATCGCTCCTGACAATTCTGCTGGCGGGCTGCGTCAGCGGCCCGGATCACGTTCCCCCGCAAATGCCGTTGCCCGCCAAATTCGAGGAGGGCGGCAGCACGAGCAACGGCAATGTCGTGACGGCTGAATGGTGGACGGCCTATCGCGATAAACGGCTCAACGGCTTGGTGGCCCATGGCCTCCGTGAGAACCTCGATGTGCTGCAGGCGCTCGAAAGCATCAATTCTGCTTCCGCCAACGTCACCGTCGCCGGCGCCGGAGGCCTGCCGAGCCTGACTGTCGGCGCATCGCACACGCTGTCCGGCGAGAAGGGCCGGCTGCGCACGAGCGTCGGCACCACGAACACATCAGGCGGCGAAGCCAGCCTTTCCTGGCTGCTCGACTTTTTTGGCCAGTATCGCCGTTCCAGGGAAAGTGCAATCGCCTCGCTCGGGGCCGCCTATGCGACGGCCGACAATGCCAAGCTCACCTTTCTGAAAGATTTCGTCGAGAGCTATATCGACGCCCGCTACTATCAGGAGCGCATCGCGCTGTCGCAGGCGAGTTTGAAATCTCGCCAGCAGACCTACGAACTGACGCAGCTGCAGCTAAAAGCCGGTGCGGCCTCCCGCCTCGACGTCGTGCAGGCCGAAGGCCTGGTGCAGTCGACAAAGTCCGACATTCCCGGCCTCGAAAAGAGCTTCACGGAATCGGCCCATCACATCGCCACGCTCATCGGGATGCCGGCATCCTCGCTGATGGGTGAGCTGCAGAAGAGTGCGGGCCAGCCGGTCTTCCGCGGCGATCTCCGCGCCGGCATTCCGGCCGATCTCATTCGCAACCGCCCCGATATCCGCAAGGCCGAACGCGAACTGGCGGCGGCCGTCGCCGATATCGGCGCGGCCGAAGCCCAGCTCTATCCGTCGATCACCTTGTCCGGCTCGATCTCGCCGAGCTGGGTCAAATCGTCGGGCGCCAAAGGCGCAAGCCTGACCAGCTGGTCCTTCGGGCCATCGCTCAACCTGCCGATCCTCGATGGCGGTACGTTGCGGGCAAATGTCGATATCGAAAAATCCGACGCCAGGACCCAATATCTCGCCTGGAAAGCGGCGGTGCTGAACGGCGTCGAAGAGGTCGAAAACGCGCTGACGGCTGTTCGCCGCGACACGCAGACGCTGGAGCCGCTGCGCCGGCAAGTAGAGACGGCGCAGGAATCGCTCGCGCTTTCGACCGTAAGCTACAAGGATGGCGCCTCGTCGCTGCTCGATGTCCTCGACGCGCAGCGTTCGGTCTCCGATGCCGAGGCAAGCCTTGCCGCCACCGTGCAGCAGGTCGCCAAGGATTATGTGGACCTTTATGTCGCGATCGGCGCCGGTTACCTCGAGCCGGAGCGTGCCTCCAAGCCAACGGCAAAGTCGGGCTGATTGGCCGGAGGGTTTTGCTATCGCCCAGCACTCTCCAGAAGGCGGAGCGCAAGCTTGAGGTGCGGCAGATCAAGCATGCGCCCGTCAAGCTGGATGACACCGGCGTCGGGCTGGGCGGCAAAGGCGGCGGCGACCTTTTCCGCCCAGGCGACCTCGGATACATCCGGCGTGAAGGCGTGATTGATCGTTTCCACCTGGCTCGGATGGATGGCCATCATGCCGGAGAAGCCGTCGCGCCGGGCGCGGCCGACATAGGCCCTCAGGCCGTTGAGATCGCGAAAATCGGGATAGACCGTGTCGATCGCCGGAACGGCTGCGGCATGGGCGGCGAATAGGGTGAGCGAGCGGGCAAGCTCGTAAGGCGGCGTATAGCGGCCGTCCGTCCTGCGCGCGGTCGAAGCCCCGATTGCAGCCGGCAGATCCTCGGCACCCCAAGTCAGCCCGCAGAGACTGTCCGAGACATCCCGATAGCTGCCGATCTCGAAGATCGCCGATGGCGTTTCGGTCGCGATCGGCAGGATGGGAAGGGCCGATGCCAGATCGCTTGCAAGCTGCCGCACGGAAGCAGCGCCTTCGGCCTTCGGCAGCATGAGCGCGAAAGGCTGAAGACCGCTCAAGACGGCGAGGTCGTGTTCGAATTCCGGCGAGGCGAGGGGATTGATGCGGATCAGGAGAGCGGTCTCGGCGGCATGGCGCTGCACGAATTCGTGCACGCTGTCGCGGGCCTTTGGCTTGTTGGCCGGCGCGACGGAATCTTCAAGATCGAGAATGACGGCATCGGCGCCCGAGGCGAGGGCTTTTTCGAAGCGGTCCGGCCGGTCGCCGGGCACGAAGAGCAGCGAGCGCAGCCTCATGACGGCTTCACCTTCAGCATGGCGGTGCGCAGGCACTGGCAGACGATCTCGTCGCGCTGGTTCAGCGTGATGTGCCGGAAGGTGACGATGCCGGCATCGGGGCGGGAGTTCGAGCGGCGCAGTTCCATCACCTCGCTTTCCACCCTAAGCGTATCGCCGATGAAGACCGGTTTCGGCATCGTCACCTTGTCATAACCGAGATTGGCGACGAGCGTGCCGAGCGTGGTGTCGCCGACCGAAAGGCCGACGGTCAGCGCGAAGGTGAAGGTGCCGTTGACGACAATCCGGCCGAACTCGGTGCCGGCCGCATATTCGGCATCGAGATGCAGCGGCTGCGGATTGTGGGAGAGCGTCGTAAACAGCAGATTGTCGGTCTCGGTGACCGTGCGGCGGATGGCGTGGGCGATGCGGTCGCCGATTGCCCATTCGTCGAAATAGCGGCCGGCCATCACTCCTCTCCCTTCATGACGGTGACAACCAGCTGGTTTTCCGAGACCCTGGCGCCGGGGGAAACCTGCAGTTTTCCGACAATGCCGTCGAAGGGCGCCCGCAGCGTATGTTCCATTTTCATCGCTTCGACCGTCAGCAGACGGTCCCCCTTGGTGACCAGGGCGCCCTCGGTGACCTCAACCGAAATGACGAGGCCCGGCATAGGCGACAGGATGGCGCCGTCGCCCACGCCGTGATTTGCTTCGACCTCTCCCGCATGCGGCAAGCCGATCGGCCAGGCATTGCCCGCATCGAAAAGCACCGCCGCTTCGCCTATCTCGACGGCATTCGCTTCGAGGTCGGCGCGCGCGCGTCCCCAATGGAGGTGACCGTCGATGCGCACGCGCACGCGGCTGTCACTTGGTCCGGCAATGCGGAAGCCGGTCAGCGCAGACCAAGGATTGCCAACCATGCCCTTCGAAAGTGCCGTCGCCGCCTTGTCGATGACGGTTTCATCAGGCTCGCTCGTCACCAGGTTTTCGCCGTGGCGGTCGAGGAAGCCGGTATCGATCCGTGCGGCGCGAAAATCCGGGTCAGTGGTGATGCGGGCGAGAAGGCCGGCGTTGGATCTGACCGGCCAGACCTCGATGCCGGCACAGGCGAGGGCGAGTTTCGAAAGGGCGGCCTCGCGGTTCGGCCCATGCGCGATGATCTTGGCAATCATCGGATCGTAAAAGGCGGTGATCTCATCGCCCTCAACGACGCCGCTGTCGACGCGGACCGTCGTCGGCAGTTTGAGATGGTCGAGCCGGCCGATCGAGGGCAGATATCCGGCGGCGGGGTTTTCGGCATAGAGCCGGGCTTCGAAGGCCCAGCCCTTCATGGTGATCTCGTCCTGGCTTTTCGGCAGAGCTTCGCCGCTCGCGACCTTCAGCTGCCAGAGGACCAGATCCTCACCCGTGATTGCCTCGGTGACCGGATGCTCCACCTGCAGGCGCGTGTTCATCTCCATGAACCAGATGCGGTCGGGATGCAGGCCCTGGGAAGCATCGGCGATGAATTCGATCGTGCCGGCGCCGACGTAATTCACCGCTTTCGCGGCCTTCACCGCCGCATCGCAGATCGCCGCGCGGGTGGCGGCATCGAGGCCGGGGGCAGGAGCCTCTTCGATAACCTTCTGGTGGCGGCGCTGCAGCGAACAATCGCGTTCGAAGAGATGAACGCAGTTTCCGTGTGTGTCGGCGAAGACCTGCACCTCGATATGGCGCGGATTGGCGATATAACGTTCGATCAGAACGCGGTCGTCGCCGAAGGAAGCGGTCGCCTCGCGGCGGCAGGAGGCGAGAAGCTCGGCGAAATCCTCACACCGGTCGACGCGGCGCATGCCCTTGCCGCCGCCGCCGGCAACGGCCTTGATGAGCACGGGATAACCGATGGCATCGGCCTCGGCCGCGAGCCTTGCCTCGCTCTGGTCCGGCCCGAGATAACCGGGGGTGACGGGCACGCCGGCCGCCTGCATCAATTCCTTGGCGGCGTCCTTGAGGCCCATGGCGCGGATGGCGGCCGGCGGCGCACCGACCCAGATCATGCCGGCCTTTTCCACCGCTTCGGCGAATTCGGCATTCTCCGACAGGAACCCGTAACCGGGATGGATGGCGGCAGCGCCGGCTTTGCGGGCGGCATCCAATATCCGCTCCTGTGAGAGGTAGCTCTCCCGGGCAGGCGAGGGGCCGATGGCGAACGCCTCGTCCGCTTCCCTGGCGAAGGGCAGGCCGGCATCGGCGTCGGAATAGACGGCGATGGTGCGGATGACGAGCATCTTTGCCGTGCGGATGATGCGGCGGGCGATTTCGCCCCTGTTGGCGATGAGAAGACTTTCCATCATGGCCCGCCTCACATCCTGAACAGGCCGAAGCGCGGCCCTTTCGGGATCGGCGCATTCAGGCAGGCGGAAAAGGCAAGGCCCAGCACATCGCGCGTCTGGCGCGGGTCGATGATGCCGTCGTCCCAGAGGCGGGCGGTGGCAAAATAGGGATTGCCTTCCGCCTCGTAGCCGGCGCGGATCGGCGTCTTGAAAGCCTCTTCCTCGGCGGCCGGCCAATCCTCGCCGCGCGCCTCCATCGCGTCGCGGCGGATGGTGGCGAGCACCGAGGCCGCCTGTTCGCCGCCCATGACGCTGATGCGGCTGTTCGGCCAGGTAAACAGGAAGCGCGGGCGATAGGCGCGCCCGCACATGCCGTAATTGCCGGCGCCGAAGCTGCCGCCGATGATGACGGTGACTTTCGGCACGGTCGCGGTCGCCACCGCCGTCACCAGCTTCGCCCCATCCTTGGCGATGCCGCCGGCCTCGTAGCGGCCGCCGACCATGAAACCGGAAATGTTTTGCAGGAAGAGCAGCGGCACGCGGCGCTGGCAGGCGAGCTCGATGAAATGCGCGCCCTTCAGCGCGCTTTCGGAAAACAGCACGCCGTTATTGGCAATGACGGCAACCGGCATGCCCCAGATGCGGGCGAAGCCGCAGACGAGCGTGGTGCCGTAGAGCGGCTTGAACTCATGCAGTTCCGAGCCGTCGACGATCCGGCCGATCACCTCGCGCACGTCATAGGGGGAGCGCACGTCCTCGGGAATGATCCCGTGAAGGTCTTCGACGTCGAGCTTCGGCGGACGCGGAGGCTGAATGTCGATATCGACCGATTTGACGCTGTTGAGGCTGGCGACGATATCGCGCACCAGAAGCAGCGCATGTTCGTCGTTTTCGGCGACATGGTCGACGACGCCCGAGCGGCGGCCATGGGTCTCGGCGCCGCCCAATTCTTCGGCCGAGATAATCTCGCCGGTCGCGGCTTTGACCAGCGGCGGGCCGGCCAAAAAGATCGTGCCCTGATTGCGCACGATGACCGTTTCGTCGGACATGGCGGGAACATAGGCGCCGCCGGCGGTGCAGCTTCCCATCACGCAGGCGATCTGCGGAATGCCTTCGGCCGACATCTGCGCCTGGTTGTAGAAGATCGCGCCGAAATGATCGCGGTCGGGAAAAACCTCGGCCTGATGCGGCAAATTGGCGCCGCCGCTATCGACAAGGTAGATGCAGGGCAGCCGGTTCTGCAGGGCGATCTCCTGCGCCCGCAGATGTTTCTTGACCGTCAGGGGGTAATAGGCGCCGCCCTTCACCGTCGCGTCATTGGCGACGATCATCACTTCGTGGCCGCAAACGCGGCCGATGCCGGATATGATGCCGGCGCCCGGCGCTTCTTCACCATACATGCCGTTGGCCGCCAGCGCGCCGATCTCCAGGAACGGGCTGCCGGCATCGAGCAGCAGCTGGATGCGGTCGCGCGGCAGGAGCTTGCCCTTGCCGGTATGGCGCTCGCGCGCCGTCTGCGACCCGCCCTCGCGCGTTTTCGCCGAGCGCTCGTAGAGCGCGTCGATAAGCGCTCTGTTCTTGGCTATGTTGGCTTTGAAGCTGTCGCTGTCACGGTCGATCGCCGTCGAAATCACCGTCATGATGCGATGAGCTCCCGACCGATCAGATAGCGGCGGATCTCGTTGGTGCCGGCGCCGATATCATAGAGTTTGGCGTCGCGCAAAAAGCGCTCGACCGGCCACTCCTTGGTATAGCCGGCGCCGCCGAGCGCCTGGATCGCCTCCAGCGACACCTTCACGGCCTTCTCGCTGGCAAAGAGGATCGCGGCGGCCGCGTCGGTGCGGGTCGTGCGGCCGGCGTCGCAGGCGCGGGCGACGGAATAGACATAGGCGCGCGCCGAATTCAGCGCGACATACATGTCGGCAATCTTGGCCTGCATCAGCTGGAAATCGCCGATCGGCTTGCCGAACTGCTTGCGATCGCGCACATAGGGCAGCACGACATCGAGGCAGGCCTGCATGATGCCGAGCGGGCCGCCGGCAAGCACAGTGCGCTCGTAATCGAGGCCGGACATCAGGATCTTCACACCTTCGCCTTCCCGGCCCATCAGCGCCTCGGCCGGCACCTCGCAATCCTGAAATACCAGCTCGGCCGTATCGCTGCCGCGCATGCCGAGCTTGGAGAGCTTCTTGGAAACGCTGAAGCCAGGCATTCCCTTCTCGATGATGAGCGCGGAAATGCCTTTCGCGCCGGCGGCGGGATCGGTCTTGGCATAGACGACGAGCACATCGGCATGCGGCGCATTGGTGATCCAGAATTTGGTGCCGTTGAGGATGTAGCGGTTGCCCTTGCGCTCGGCCCGCAACCGCATGGACACGACGTCGGACCCGGCGCCGGCCTCCGACATGGCAAGCGAGCCGACATGTTCGCCTGAGATCAGCTTCGGCAGATAGCGGCGCTTCTGTTCCGGTGAGGCCCAGCGGCGGATCTGGTTGACGCAGAGATTGGAATGAGCGCCATAACTCAGGCCGACGGAGGCCGAAGCGCGCGAAACCTCCTCCATGGCGACGACATGCTCGAGGTAACCGAGACCGGCGCCACCGAATTCCTCCTCGACGGTGATCCCATGCAGGCCGAGCGCGCCCATCCGGGGCCAGAGCTGGCGCGGAAACGTGTTGCTTTCGTCGATCTCCGCGGCCAGCGGGGCAATATGATCGGCGGCAAACCGCGCCGTCGTGTTGCGGATCGCATCCGCGGTTTCGCCAAGCGAAAAATCAAACATGGCACTCCTCCCGCTGAAATATGTAGCGCGGGTTGCGAAAGGTTCAAAGTGCCCATGAGGTGAGACCCTTCCCATTCGACGTTATGTAGCTGAAACGCGCGCCTGCGCTGCGAATGGTGTCTCTGCCCACCCCCCTCCGTCATGCTCGGCCTTGAGCCGAGCATCCACGCCGCATCCATCAGCAGCAGTCGCATGGATCCCAGGCTCAAGGCCTGGGAAGACGGAGAGTGTGGTTGGCATTCTCGTCAACTCGCTGCCAGTGAGGCCGGCACTTACTACGCCTCCCTCATGCCTGTGACGAGCACAGGCATGAGGGAGTGTGTGGAACAATCAGTGCCATATAGCCGCGTAGTTCTATTACCTGCCGACGACGTGGGTCTTCTCTTACCGCTCGGGACTGTGTTCCCCAGCTTCCTCTCGCCGGAATGTCTCCGGGCTCTTGCCCATCCATTTCCGGAAGGCCCGGAAGAAGGCGCTGGGTTCGGAATAGCCGAGCAGCACGGCGATCTCGCCGATTGTCTTCGTTGAGTTGAGCAGAAGCTCGACAGCCAGATCGCGGCGGATGTCGTCCTTGATGGCGGCATAGCTTTGTCCCTCGTCGTGCAGGCGGTGGCGGAGTGTGGAGGAGGGCATGCGCATATCGGCGGCAAGTGCGGCAAAACTCGTCCAGGCAGCCGGCGTCGCCTGGTTCAAGCGCCGGCGGACGGCGGCGGCGATGCCGGCGTCGTAGCGGTACCGCACCAGTATATTGGCGGGCGCACCGCGCAGGAACTGCTTCAGCGCCTGTTCGCTGCGGGAAATCGGCAGGTCGAGCATGGTGCTGTCGAAGCCGAGCCGGCTGATCGATTGCGAGAAACGCACCGGCGCGCCGAAGAAGAGCCGGTAGTCGGCCCCTTGTTTGGGTTCGGCGCAGCGGAAATCGACGAGGCGGATCGGAATGCGCCGGCCGACCAGCCAGCAGATGATGCCGTGCAGGATGATCCAGTAGGTTCGATAGGCGAAGGCCGAACGCGGGCTGCCGGCATCCCTGAGTTCGACTTGGGCGAGACCATCGCGGATGACGAGCTGCCCCCTGGGATCGTCGAGCACGATATCGAGGAAGCGCAGCGCCCGGCGCAGCGCATGACCGAGCGTCGGCGCGTGCAGCACGCAATGGCAGAGCAATGTGAAACTGCCGCTGCGCATCGGGCGGACGCCCATACCGAAGAATTCGTCGTCGAGTTCGGCAGCGATTGCCAGCCAGAGCGCGCCGTAGGTTTCGGCCGAAACCGGATGTGCAACGAGAGATGGCAGGCCGACCTGCGCAAGGATCGGCTCCGTCGGCTTGCCGAGCCGCCGCAGGCTGTCCAGCGCCTCCTCCACAAAACCCGGCGCGATCATGCGTCGCTCGATCTCGGCCATGCCGGTCCTCTCTATGGCAAAACTGTCCGAAATTATGGATCAGTTCTGTCATCGCTTGCAATAGGTGGAGCGAATAGAATCGCTGCTGCCGGTTGCGCCTGGAGGAGGGCGCCTGCCGGGAGGGAGGACCGGATTCATGCTGATCCCAGGAGCAAGTTTCATTGTCACCGGCGGCGGCTCAGGCCTGGGCGCGGCCACGGTGCGCGCGATTGTCGAGGCCGGCGGGCGGGTGACGATCGCCGATCTCAATGCGGGAGCGGGCGAAGAGATTGCCCGGGAATTCGGCAGCGAGGTTCGCTTCGTCAAGGCCGATGTGAGCGATGGCGAGGAAGGGGCTGGAGTGGTTGCCGCTGCGGTGGAAGCCTTCGGCGGCTTGCGCGGATTGGTGAATTGCGCCGGTGTCGCGCCGGCCGAAAAGGTGATCGGCCGCGACGGGCCGCATCGGCTGGAGAGTTTTGCGCGCACGCTCGGCATCAATCTCGTCGGCACCTTCAACATGATCCGGCTTGCCGCAGCCGCAATCCGGAACATGGAGCCGGATGCCGAAGGCGAACGCGGCGTCATCGTCAACACGGCCTCGGTTGCCGCCTTCGACGGCCAGATCGGCCAGGCCGCCTATGCCGCCTCCAAGGGCGGGGTGGCGGCGATGACTTTGCCGATCGCCCGTGAACTCGCCCGGCACGGCATTCGGGTCGTGTCGATTGCGCCCGGCATTTTCGAGACGCCGATGATGGCTGATATGCCGGCGGAGGTGCAGGAAGCGCTCGGCAGGAGCGTGCCCTTTCCGCCGCGGCTCGGCCGGCCGGCGGAATTTGCCGGGCTGGTACGCCATATCTTTGAAAACAACATGCTGAACGGCGAGGTCATCCGCCTCGACGGCGCATTGCGGATGGGCGCGCGGTGAGCGTCGCCGGAGGAGGAAAGATGGCATTGCAGGACCCTATCGTCATCACCGGTGCGGCGCGCACCCCGATCGGCAGCTTTCAGGGAGAGCTGAAGGAAGCGGCCGCACCCGAGCTTGGCGCTGCGGCGATCCGCGCGGCACTTGAGCGCAGCCGCGTCGAGCCCGAGGTGATCGAGGAGGTCATCTTCGGCTGCGTGCTGCCGGCGGGGCAGGGGCAGGCGCCGGCGCGCCAGGCGGCCATCCATGCCGGCCTGCCGTTTTCAACCGGCGCCAGCACCGTCAACAAGATGTGCGGTTCGGGCATGAAGGCGGTCATGATGGCGCATGACCTGATTGCCGCCGGCAGCGCCTCGGTGGCCGTCGCCGGCGGCATGGAAAGCATGACCAACGCGCCCTATCTCCTTGACAGGGCCCGCGGCGGCTACAGGCTCGGCCATGGGCGTGTCGTGGATCATATGTTCCTCGACGGGCTGGAGGATGCTTATGACAAGGGGCGCTTGATGGGCAGCTTCGCGGAGGATTGCGCCGAGGCCTATCAGTTCACGCGCGAGGCGCAGGACAACTACGCCATCGCCTCGCTGACGCGGGCGCAGAAGGCGATTGCCGAAGGCTGCTTCGAAAGCGAGATCGTGCCGGTGACGGTCAAATCGGGCAAATCAGAGCAAGTGGCGAGCCGCGACGAACAGCCCGGCAAGGCCAGGCTCGACAAGATCCCGACACTGAAGCCCGCCTTCCGCGAGGGTGGCACGGTAACGGCAGCCAATTCCAGCTCGATTTCCGACGGCGCGGCGGCTCTTGTGCTGATGCGCCGATCCGAGGCGGAACATCGTGGTCTCAAGCCTCTCGCAACGATCCTCGGTCATGCCACCCATTCGCAGGCACCTAATCTTTTCGCCACAGCGCCGATCGGTGCGCTGCAGAAGCTATCGGCCCGTACCGGACTGGCGCTCTCCGATGTCGATCTCTTCGAGATCAACGAGGCCTTCGCCGTCGTTGCCATGGCGGCGATGCGCGATCTCGACTTGCCGCATGAAAAGGTGAACGTTCATGGCGGCGCCTGTGCCCTCGGCCATCCGATCGGCGCATCGGGGGCCCGCATCCTGGTGACGCTGCTTGCGGCGCTCGAGCGTTACGACTTGAAACGCGGCATGGCGGCACTCTGCATCGGCGGCGGCGAAGCGACGGCCGTCGCCATCGAGCGGCACTAGCGGGGAGGGGAGCAGATGATCCTTTCCGACCTCCAACAGCAGATCTCCGATCTCGCTCGCGATTTTGCCCGCGACCGGCTGGCGCCGGGGGCGGCCAAACGCGACCGGGAGCATCTTTTCCCGCGCGAGGAACTGAAGGAGATGGGCGAACTCGGTCTGCTCGGTATGCTGGTGCCGGAGGCCTATGGCGGCTCGGATACGGGCGTCGTCGCCTATGCCGCGGCACTCGAGGAGATTGCCGCCGGCGACGGGCCCTGTTCGACGATCATGAGCGTGCACTCCTCCGTCGGCTGCGTGCCGATCCTGAAATTCGGCACCGAGGAGCAGCGGCAGCGCTTCCTGCCGAAACTGGCAAGCGGCGAATGGATCGGCGGTTTTGCGCTGACCGAGCCGCAGGCGGGTTCCGACGCCTCGAACCTGAAGACCCGGGCGCGGCGGGACGGCGATCATTACGTCATCGAGGGCGCCAAGCAGTTCATCACCTCGGGAAAGAACGGCAATGTCATCATCGTCTTTGCTGTCACCGATCCCGATGCCGGCAAGAAGGGCATCACCGCCTTCATCGTGCCGACGGAGACGCCGGGCTACGAGGTGATCCGCGTCGAGGAAAAGCTCGGGCTGCATTCCACCGATACCTGCCAGATCGCCTTCAACAACATGCGCATTCCTGCAGAATTGAGGCTCGGGGCGGAAGGCGAAGGTTACCGCATCGCGCTCGCCAATCTCGAAGGCGGACGGATCGGCATCGCGGCGCAGGCGGTCGGCATGGCGCGGTCGGCTTTCGAGGCGGCGCGCGATTACGCCAAGGAGCGCACGGCCTTCGGCAAGCCGATCTTCGAGCATCAGGCGGTCGCCTTCCGCCTTGCGGATATGGCGGTGCGGATCGAGGCGGCGCGGCAGCTGGTCTTTCACGCGGCCGCCTTGAGGGAGGCCGAAATGCCCTGCCTGTCGGAAGCCTCAATGGCAAAGCTCTTTGCCTCGGAAATGGCCGAGCGCGTCTGTTCCGACGCGATCCAGATCCATGGGGGCTATGGCTACATGGCCGATCACCCGGTCGAGCGCATCTATCGCGATGTGCGCATCTGCCAGATTTATGAGGGAACGAGCGACGTGCAGCGCATGGTAATCGCCCGCAATCTATAAGAACCATATCCGGCCAACTTCCGGGGAGAGAAGCGCGGTCGGCAAGGGAGGAAAGAAAAGACATGGTGGATTCCGCTCATCTGAGCCTGCACGTCCCCGAACCTGCCGTCCGCCCAGGCGGCCAGCCCGATTTTTCCAACGTCAAGATCGCCAAGGCCGGTGCCGTGCCGCGGCCGGAGGTCGATGTCGCCTCCGAGGATATCCGCGATCTCGCCTATTCGATCATCCGCGTCTTAAACCGTGACGGCGAGGCAGTTGGTCCCTGGGCGGGGTCGCTCTCGGATGAGGAACTGCTGACCGGGCTTCGCAACATGATGAAGCTGCGCGCTTTCGATGCCCGCATGCTGATGGCGCAGCGCCAGGGCAAGACCTCCTTCTACATGCAGCATCTCGGCGAAGAGGCCGTCAGCTGTGCCTTCCGCAAGGCGCTCAATAAGGGCGACATGAATTTCCCGACCTATCGCCAGGCCGGCCTGTTGATCGCCGATGATTATCCGATGGTCGAGATGATGAACCAGATCTACTCGAATGAGAGCGATCCGCTGCGCGGCCGGCAGCTGCCGATCATGTATTCCTCCAAGGAGCATGGCTTCTTCACCATCTCCGGCAATCTCGCTACCCAATATGTGCAGGCCGTCGGATGGGCTATGGCCTCGGCAATCAAGAACGACAGTCGGATTGCGGCGGCCTGGATCGGCGACGGCTCGACGGCGGAATCGGATTTCCACTCGGCGCTCGTCTTTGCCTCCACCTACAAGGCGCCCGTCATCCTCAACATCGTCAACAATCAGTGGGCGATCTCGACCTTCCAGGGCATCGCCCGCGGCGGCTCCGGCACTTTTGCCGCCCGCGGCCTCGGCTTCGGCATTCCGGCGCTCAGGGTCGACGGAAACGACTATCTCGCCGTCCACGCCGTCGCCCGCTGGGCGGCCGAGCGGGCGCGGCGCAATCTCGGCCCGACGCTGATCGAATATGTGACCTACCGCGTCGGCGCCCATTCGACCTCCGACGATCCGAGCGCCTATCGGCCGAAGACGGAATCGGAGGCCTGGCCGCTCGGCGACCCTGTGCTGCGGCTGAAGAAACACCTGATCGTCAAGGGCGCATGGTCGGAGGAGCGGCACGTGCAGGCGGAAGCCGAAATCATGGATGAGGTGATCGAGGCCCAGCGCCAGGCCGAGACGCACGGCACCTTGCATGCGGGCGGTAAGCCTTCGGTGCGCGATATTTTCGAGGGCGTCTATGCAGAGATGCCGCCGCATATCCGCCGTCAGCGGCAGAAGGCGGGGTACTGACATGACCAGAATGACGATGATCGAGGCTGTGCGTAGCGCCATGGACGTCTCGATGGCGAAGGACGACAATGTCGTGGTCTTCGGTGAGGATGTCGGCTATTTCGGCGGTGTCTTCCGCAGCACGCAGGGGCTGCAGGCAAAATACGGCAGAACCCGATGTTTCGACACGCCGATCAGCGAATCCGGCATCGTCGGCACGGCGATCGGCATGGCGGCCTATGGGCTGAAGCCCTGTGTCGAAATCCAGTTCGCCGACTACATGTATCCCGCCTATGACCAGCTGACGCAGGAGGCGGCGCGCATCCGCTACCGCTCCAACGGCGATTTTACCTGCCCGATCGTCGTGCGCATGCCCACAGGCGGCGGCATCTTCGGCGGCCAGACGCACAGCCAGAGCCCGGAAGCGCTCTTCACCCATGTCTGCGGATTGAAGGTGATCGTTCCCTCCAATCCCTATGACGCCAAGGGCCTGCTGATCGCGGCGATCGAGGATCCTGATCCCGTCATGTTCCTGGAGCCGAAGCGGCTCTACAACGGTCCCTTCGACGGCCATCACGAGCGGCCGGTCACACCCTGGTCGAAACACGACCTCGGCGAGGTGCCCGATGGCCATTACACCATCCCGATCGGCAAGGCCGAGGTCCGGCGCGAGGGATCGGCGGTGACGGTGATTGCTTACGGCACCATGGTGCATGTGGCGCTTGCCGCGGCCGAGGATGCCGGCATCGACGCCGAGGTGATCGATCTCAGAAGCCTGCTGCCGCTCGATCTCGATACGATCGTCAAATCGGTCACCAAAACCGGCCGCTGCGTCGTCGTCCATGAGGCGACCCTGACCTCGGGCTTCGGCGCCGAGGTCGTGTCGCTGGTGCAGGAACATTGCTTCTATCATCTCGAAGCGCCTGTCGTGCGCGTCGCCGGCTGGGACACGCCCTATCCGCACGCGCAGGAATGGGATTATTTCCCCGGTCCCGGCCGTGTCGGGCGGGCGCTTGCCGAAGTCATGGAGGCCTGAGCCGTGGGTGAATTCATCATCAAGATGCCGGATGTCGGCGAAGGCGTCGCCGAGGCCGAACTCGTGGAATGGCACGTGAAGGCAGGAGATCCGGTCCGCGAGGACATGGTGATCGCCGCCGTCATGACCGACAAGGCCACCGTCGAAATTCCCTCACCCGTCAGCGGCACCGTCATCTGGCTCGCCGGCGAGATCGGAGACCGTATCGCGGTCAAGGCGCCGCTGGTGCGGATCGAAACAGCGGGCGATGTTGGTGAGGCTCCGCCTGTACAGATCGCGCAGGCGCCGGTTGCCGAACCGGCCAAGGTCGAAGCTGCGCAGCCCGCTCCGGTCGCTCCGCCTGCGCCGGCTCACGCATTGCCTCCGGCCGAAAAGCCGCTCGCCGCACCGTCCGTGCGGCTCTTCGCCAGGGAAAACGGCGTCGATCTCCGGCAAGTGCAGGGCACGGGACCTGCCGGACGCATCCTGCGCGAGGATGTCGAGCAGTTTCTGTCTCAGGGAGCAGCGCCCGCAGCGGTAAAGAATGGTCTCGCCAGAAAGATGGCGACGGAGGAGATCAAGCTGACTGGCCTGCGCCGCCGCATCGCCGAGAAGATGGTGCTGTCCACCTCGCGCATTCCCCACATCACCTATGTGGAGGAAGTCGACATGACCGCACTCGAGGAATTGCGCGCCACGATGAACAGCGACCGCCGGGAAGGGCACTCGAAGCTGACAGTGCTGCCCTTCCTCATGCGGGCGCTGATCAAGGCCATTTCCCAACAGCCTGAGGTCAACGCCACCTTCGACGACGATGCCGGCATCATCACACGCCACAGTGCCGTGCATATCGGCATCGCCACGCAGACGCCCGCCGGTCTGACCGTGCCGGTGGTGCGGCACGCGGAAGCACGCGGCATCTGGGATTGCGCCGCCGAGATGGTCCGGTTGGCGGAAGCGGCGCGGTCGGGCACGGCGACGCGCGATGAGCTTTCCGGCTCGACCATCACCATCAGCTCGCTCGGCGCGCTTGGAGGTATCGTCTCGACACCTGTTATCAACCATCCCGAAGTGGCGATCATCGGCGTCAACAAGATCGCCACACGTCCGGTCTGGGACGGCGCGCAATTCGTGCCGCGCAAGATGATGAACCTGTCCTCCAGCTTCGATCATCGCATCATCGACGGCTGGGATGCGGCGACCTTCGTCCAGCGCATCCGTACGCTCCTGGAAACCCCGGCGCTCATTTTCATCGAAGGCTGATCCATGAAAGAGATTGTCTGCAAGCTCCTCGTCATCGGCGCTGGTCCGGGCGGTTATGTCTGCGCCATCCGCGCCGGCCAGCTCGGTGTCGATACCGTCATCGTCGAGGCCGGCAAGCCCGGCGGCACCTGCCTGACGGTCGGCTGCATTCCTTCCAAGGCCTTGATCCATGCGGCTGAGGAATTCGAGGCGACGCAGAAAATGCTCGCCGGCAAAAATCCGATGGGCATTCGCGTCGAAGGCGCCTCGATCGATCTTGCCAGGACGATCGCCTGGAAGGACGGCATCGTCGGCCGGCTGACGGGCGGCGTCTCGGGTCTCTTGCAGAAGGCCCGGGTTAAGATCGTCCATGGCCGGGCCCACTTTCGCGACGGCAAGACGGTGGAGGTCGAGACGGAAACCGGCCAGCAGATCATTCGCGCCGAGACCGTCGTGATCGCCACCGGTTCCGATCCGGTCGAGCTTTCCAACTTGCCATTCGGCGGCCGCGTCATCTCCTCGACCGAGGCGCTGTCGCTGACGGAGCTGCCGAAAAAGCTGGTCGTGGTCGGCGGCGGTTATATCGGCTTGGAACTCGGAATGGCCTTCTCCAAGATGGGATCGGAAGTGACGGTGGTCGAGGCGACGCCGCAGGTGCTGCCGCTCTATGATGGGGAACTGGTGCGCCCCGTCATGCGCAAGCTGACCGAAAGTGGTATCCGGGTGCTGACAGGCGCGAAGGCGATGGGCCTTGCCGACAACGGTGAGGCGTTGCTTGTCGAAACCTCCGATAGCCGGCGAGAAAGCCTGCCGGCCGACCGCATCCTTGTGACCGTCGGCCGCCGCCCGCGAACGGCGGGCTCCGGTCTCGAAGAACTCGATCTCGATCGCGCCGGCCCTTATCTGAGGATCGACGATCGCTGCCGCACATCGATGCGTGGCATCTATGCGATCGGCGACGTGACCGGCGAGCCGATGCTGGCGCATCGGGCCATGGCGCAAGGCGAGATGGTGGCGGAGATCATCGCCGGCAAGAAACGCGCCTGGGACAAGCGCTGCATTCCGGCCATCTGCTTCACCGATCCGGAGATTGTCAGCGTCGGTCTCTCGCCGGCCGAAGCGCAAGCGCAAGGATATGAAATCCGCACTGGCCAGTTTCCCTTCAGCGCCAATGGACGGGCGATGACGATGCTGTCCGAAGAGGGCTTCGTGCGCGTCGTCGCCCGCGCCGACACCAACCTCGTTCTCGGCCTGCAGGCAGTTGGGGCAGGGGTTTCCGAACTCTCGGCGTCCTTTGCGCTGGCGATCGAGATGGGCGCGCGCCTCGAAGACATTGCCGGCACCATCCACGCGCATCCGACCCGCAGCGAAGCGGTCATGGAGGCGGCGCTGAAGGCTTTGGGGAGTGCTCTGCATATCTGAGCCGAGCTGGCCAAGACAAAGAAGGAGGCGTCCCAGGATTTGCGAACAAGTGAAGAACGCCGAGCCTCTGCCGATCCGCATACGGCGTTCCATCCTTTGCCCTGACGAGCGGAGTTAAGCGACGTTGATTGAATTTCCACTCTAAGAATCGCCGGACGCATGATACTACCGTAAATAGGTGGCGTTCATCGCTCCGGCGCATTCCGGCGAAGACCGGGTTTGTCGCTTTTTTGCGGCTATTTGCTCAAATTCTTGAGTTGTTAGCTTTTTTTGACGATGATTTCGGGTGAACGTATCCGAAATTCAGGTAAGAATGTCTGACGGGGAGATCAAATTGCCAATGCTGCAGATCAAAGCTGGAACGACATGCATCGCATTTTTGATAGCGACCGGGGCGATTTTGGCCGGTTGCCAGTCAGCCACTGATGGCTTGGCTGCCTATGGCGACAGCGCAAAGACGCTCGAGGATGACTCAGCCGTCGCCTTCTATAAAAACGACGAGTTGATAACCACCGGAAAACTGCAGTTTCAGGAAAAGAACTACGGAAAATCCTACGCCATTTACAAGCGGGCGGTTGACGTTTTTCCGGAAGATCCGGCCGCCTGGCTGGGTTTTGCAGCCTCCGCCGACATGGTTGCCCGCTTCGACACATCCGACCGCGCCTACCAGCAGCTCTCGCGCATGATCGGCAACACCCCAGTTTACTACAACAATATTGGCTATTCTCACCTTTTACGCGGTGATTTACGCAACGCCAGACGGTATTTCTTGAAAGCCTATGAGCTTGATCCCGGAAACGAAGTCACAGCCCGCAATCTCGAATTGATGAAGAATAGCGTAAATTACGCTCAGCGCTGATAAGCTTTTCAGCGATCTGCATCGGGATGAGAGTGCCGTTGCCGCGTTGCGAGCATCGGCGCGGCGCCCCCTGGCAGCGTCCAGCGATTGCTTTCAAGCATGCGTCGCGCAAAATTGTGCAGCGGTTTTGCGGCAGGGACATCGCCTAAATGCAAAGACCCAAAGCTCGTCACATGGAGCACGTCTGATGCGACGTGCTTTGCAGGTGAAGCCTTTATCTAACGTGCCTTCCGAAGGATGAGCTGGCCTTCCGGCGAGAGCGTTCGTTCGTAACGCGGCAGGTCGTTGACGGCAATGCCGCCGGCCGCGATCGACGCAAGACTGCTGTCCGGCATTTGAGTTTCCACCGACGCGGCACGGGGTGCGAAAAATTGTGCCGGTTCCTTGCCGGGCGCGCTCAGGACCAAAGCCGAACCCATCCGAAGATTGGTTGTGTCGTTCTGCCGTTCGTTCACCACGGCCTTTTGCAGCGCATCCATCTGCTGGCGAATCACTGCGACGTCGTCGGCCTTGGCATTGTCGTCAATCTTGCCCGACTGCTTTTCCATCTGTCCTCTCAGTCCGTCGATGGACCTTTTCAGCGCGGCGATGGTCTCGCGGCTCTCGCGAACATCCGCCGAGTTTTTGGCGGTATAGATGAGAACGCCGGCATTCACAGGCAGGAGCATCAGGAGCAAACCGACGAGCAGCGGGCTTTTTGAGCCTTTCTGTTCTACGGTTCGCACATTGCCTGGTTTTGGGCGTTCTGCTTCGACCTCGATGCTCGGAATGCTGGTCATTCGTTTACTCCCCCGTAAGTCATTCAATTTGCCTTGGCCGTGATTGGCGCCAGTCCGCAAATCATTCCGATGTAAACACACCTTCCCATGCCCGTTCGAGCATGTCGAGCGATGCGTTTTTTGCTATTCCGTTGAAATCGCAGTAAGAACCGACGAAATCCAAAAGATATTTCGGATGATAGCAAGAGGCCGGCATATCGCCATTATACTTGCGATCGTAGAACAGGTTCAGGTCCGGATCGCAGACAACCAATCCGTTGCCGCCGGCATAGGATTTGAAGATCCTGATATATTCGTCGCGCGACGGCGTGTTCACGAAGATCTTGTATTTCAGACGCCGCAAGCCGGCCTCGTCGGAAAGGTCCTTCGGGGCGATATTCGTCGAAAATACCACCAGTTCGTCAAAGGGAACCTTGAACTTCTTGCCGGTGTGCAGCGTCAGGAAGTCATAGCCGCGCTCGAGCGGCACGATCCAGCGATTGATCAGCGCCTGCGGCGCCACTTGCTGGCGGCCGAAGTCGTCGATGATGAAAACGCCGCCGGATGCCTTCAAATGGATGGGCGCTTCATAGATATTCGGTCCGGCGTTGAAGGTGAGATCGAGCTGATCGAGGGTCAATTCCCCGCCCGTCTTGATCACCGGACGGCGGCATTCGATCCAACGCTGATCAGCCTTCGGATGGGATTCCGTAGCAGCCTCCGATATGGGCTGATGCACGGCCTCGTCATAGAAACTGATGACATGGCCGCCGACCTCGATGGCGTAAGGCACCCAGATCGTTTGGCAAAACAGTTGCGACGTCCGCTCGGCGATGCTGGTCTTTCCGTTTCCGGGCGGGCCGTAAAGCAGGATGGAGCGGCCGGAATTGATGGCGGGGCCGAGCTTTTCGACCAGGGTGTGCGAGAGCACCAGCCCGGCAAGGCTGTCGGTCAGCCGCTCCGGAGTTACGCGCTCGTCGTGGATGGACTGCAGACCGACTTGCCGGCAGAAAGCGTCCAGCGACACCGGCGCCGGCCCGACATATTGGCATTGACGCGACGCCGTATGGGCATATTCAAGCCCCTTCATGGAAAGCGCATATCGAATATCGGATCTCACATCCTCGCCAGCCAGGCCGCGCGCCTCGAGATATGCGAGTTTCACCAATTCCTTGATCAGGATATTGGCGATCACTTTCGGCAATTTCATGCGCTCAGCCAGATGAGAGGCCGTAGTCGTATCCTGCTCGGCCGCGCATTTGGCCGCCAGCCGAAGCAGGAAAGACGGATCCAGTCCGGCTTGTTCCATGCTTGCCGGCGCCATCGGCATGCGCGGATCGAGGGAAATGATCGCGTCGTTTCGGTTCTGTTCGAGCGGATACTGCATACGACCTCGCTTGGCTCAACCGCCGGGTTTCATGCTGATAAGAAGACTGACGACGCGCATAACGACGGGAACAAGAACGATGATGAGGCTGACCGGAAAAAGGAAGGCGCCGAGCGGTAGCAGCATTTTGACCGGCAGGGCGTTTGCCTTTTCCTCCGCGCGAACAATACGGATGTCGCGCATTTCCTTGCAGTAGACCCGCAGCGTCTGCGTTACGCTGGTCCCGAGCTCCTCCGATTGACGAAACAGAACGGAAAGGGCCCGGGCTTCGTCAATCCTCAGGCGGATAGCAAGGTTGGCGAGCGCCTCGCGCAATCGCCGGCCGCCGCGCACTTCCAGCATCATGATCGACAGATGCAGGCCGAAATCCTGCCGCTTGTCGACGAATTCCCGGGCAACACGGTTCGCCGCCGCCTCGATGCTCATGCCCGCATCGAGGCAGACGATCAGCATATCCATGAAATCGGGAAAGAGGCGGCGGTACTCCCTCTCCTTGGCAGCGCCGCGCCGGTCGATATAGATGTTGACCAGTATAAAGGTGGAGCCCGCGGCAAACATGGCAGCGATCAATGTCGCCACCCCTGACATATCAGGCACGACCCAATTGAGAGCCCAGACCACCGAGACCATCACGCCGATGCAGACCGCGGCGCGAACCACCTGGAAGGTGGTCACGGCGCCGGCGGCAAAATAGCCCGCCCGGATCAGCCGGTTCTGGGTGGAGTTCACATTGGTGTCACGTCGCGTAATCTCGAAATAGCGACGAATTAGGCGGTTTTCCGCCTCGCCGAGATCGGCGATTGTCGTATCGCCAAGATGGAACTCCTCGCGGGCTGTCGCCGAGCTTTTCGACACCCGAACCGAGACCTCGCGCTGGCGAAAAAACAATTCCGAGGCGGCCGCAGTAAAGATCAGCACTGCGAAGAAGACGATGAGATAAATTCCATACTCACTCGACATGACCGCCTCAGTACTCGAAGTTGACCATCTTGTAGAGAATGACATTCCCGATCGCCATGACGGCCAGCAGCGCGGTCACCACGACGGCTCCGTGGCCGCTCTCCCAGACGGGATCGAAGTAGGTCGGCGACAACATCTTGATCATCGCGTAGAGCAGAAACGGATACATCGACATGAAGATCGCCGTGATGCGTCCTTCCGAGGAAATCGCCTTGACCTTTGCCTTCAGCATCGACCGGTCTCGCAGCGTCTTCGAAAGGTTCTGCAGGATCTCCACGAGGTTTCCGCCGGTTCCCGCCTGGACGCTCAGCGATATCGCAAGCAGGTTCAGATCCTCGACGCCGACGCGGTCCGCCAGGTTGACCAGCGCATCGTCCAGCGTCACGCCGTAGGTGAGTTCATCCGAGAGCAGACCGAATTCGGTGCCGATCGGATCAGGCATCTCGCGCGCCACCAAAGAAATCGCCGCCGGCAGCGGATGGCCGGCGGCCAGGCTGCGATTGGCGACATCGAGCGCTTCGGGAAGCTTCAGTTCGAATTTCCTCATGCGGCGTGCCCGGGCACGCCAGACGACGAGTGCAGGGACGAGGAGGCCGACGAGAAGAAAGACAGGGATCCTGAACAGCGTGCTCGGCACGAGGAACTGAACGATCAGCCACGTCAGAAGTGCGCCCGCGATCGCGAAGAGAGCAAATCGCCTGGCATCGAACTTGATCCCCGACTGGGCGTAGAACCGCAGCAGCCGCTGCATCACCGGGGTTTGCCGCCAACTGGTTGCGGCGCCGCGTTCCTTCAGCATATCGCTATAGGTCTTGCGATGATCATCGCTGACCTCGAGCAAGCTCAGCCGATGGTTCACGGCGCGGTGGCGTTCGGATGTCTTGAAGTAGCCGCGCAGTATCGCTTCGACGGCAACCAGGGCGGCGGTGAAAACGGCCGCGTAAAGGAGAAGCAGGGTCATTGAACAGGTCCCGTCTGCAGCGGTTTGCCGGGATCGAAAATCGTCACGGGGATCTCGATCCCGAGTTCGGCAAATTCCTCGACGAAGCGCGGCCGGATGCCGGTGGCGCGGAATTCTCCATGGATCCGCCCGCCTTCATCGGTGCCGATTTTCTTGAATTTCATAATCTCCTGCATCTGCACGACTTCACCTTCCATGCCGGTGATCTCGGAAATCGAGACAACTTTGCGGGTGCCGTCGCTCAGGCGCTGGACCTGCACGATCATGGTGATGGCCGACGAGATCTGCGAGCGAATGCTGATCTGCGACATCGGCATCCCGGCCATGCCGACCATCTGCTCAAGCCGGCCGACGGCGTCGCGCGGCGTATTGGCGTGAATGGTCGTCATCGACCCCTCGTGACCGGTATTCATCGCCTGCAGCATATCGAAGGCTTCGTCGCCGCGGACTTCGCCGACGATGATGCGGTCGGGACGCATGCGCAGGGCGTTTTTCAAAAGTTCGCGTTGCCGGATCTCGTTGCGTCCGTCGAGCGTCGGCGGCCGGGTCTCCAAACGCCCGACATGCGGCTGCTGCAGTTGAAGCTCGGCCGCATCCTCGATGGTGATCAGGCGCTCCTTCGGAGAAATCTGCGACGAAAGCGCGTTCAGCAAGGTGGTCTTGCCGGAACCGGTGCCGCCCGAAATGACCATCGAGACCTTGCCCTTGACCGCGGCGCTGAGAAGGATGCGCATCGCATCGGCCATGGCGCCATATTGCACGAGGCGCTCCATCGTCAGCGGCTTGCGGGTGAATTTGCGGATGGAAACGAGCGGTCCATCGACCGAGATCGGCCGGATGGCGACGTTGACACGCGAGCCATCCTTGAGGCGGGCGTCGACCATCGGCGTCGACTCGTCGACGCGGCGGCCGACCGCCGAGACGATCTTGTTGATCACCCGAAGCAGATGGTCCTCGTCCTTGAACCGCACGGCGGTGCTCTCGAGCTTGCCGCTCCGCTCGACAAAGACGCTGTTGTAACCGTTGATAAGAATATCTGCGATCGTGTCGTCGGCCAGCAGCGGCTCGATCGGTCCGAGCCCCAGCATCTCGTCGGTGATATCGCGGATCAGATCATTGATTTCCTTGGCATTGAGCGGAAAGTTGTTGGTCCGGATATAATCCTTGACCAACGGCCGGATCTCGGTGGCGATCTCCTCGTTGTCGAGTGTGTCGAGTATCCCGAGATTGATGCGATCGAGCAGGTAACGGTGCAGATTGACCCGCTCGGAAACCATGTCCGGCCCGAGTGAAGCCTCTTCCTCACTCGCCGTGGCGCCCTCAGAGGCCGGTTGGTCGGGCATGGCTTGAGCCGCGCCAATCAAAGACAGTTCGGCCGCCTCCGGATGTTCCCGCTTTTCCGGCTCCTGCCTGTAGAAACGCCCCATGATACCGCTCGCCATGCGTCCCACCCCTGAACTATTTTACAATGACCGTGGAACCGACCTTCACCCTCTCATAGAGATCGATGACGTCGGCATTGCTCATGCGAAAACAGCCCGATGAGGCGAAACCGCCGACCGTCGACTGCTCGTTCGTTCCATGAATGCGGTAAAGCGTGTCGGCCCCGCCCTTGTAGAGATAGATCCCGCGAGCACCCAAAGGATTGAGCGGCCCGGCGGGCACCAGATCCGGAAGTCCGGCTGCGCGCGCCTTCATCTCGGCAGGCGGGCGCCAGTCGGGCCACTCTGCCTTGCGTCCGACCTTGACGGTACCGCTCCAGCGAAACCCGTCTCGTCCGACGCCGATTTTGTACCGGATAGCGCGTCCTTCGGAGATGACGAGATCCAGCGTGCGGTTGCTACTGACGATGACGATTGTCCCGGCCGCGTAGCTTTTTTCGATCGTCACCACGGCGCTTGTCGTCGGCCCGAGGCTACGTGGCACAAGCCCGGCTGCCGCGGCATTTCCGGCGGCGGCCAGAATTGCCAAAACGGCAAGGCCGGCACCGGTTGCGCGGGATCTTATACGCCCACTGTCGATCGCCCTCATCGCACCAGCGCCCCAAGTTTGCCGACCGCGCCGCAGAAGCGCGCCCGGGAATTCACTTGAAATGGCAGCACGCCGCGATTGACCGCCTCGCTCAAAGTCTCCCAGTCATCCCCGATGACATGCGTCGGGATCTCCTTGAATATCTTTTCCGTTTGTTGCCGGCGCAGGCCGAGGCCGAAAAGCTTGGAGCGGTATTTGTTGATGACGATGAATATCTGATCCGCACTGCCCCGCAGCCGCACCAGATTGGCAAACAGATCCTTGGCTTGAGAAAGAGCAGGCACCGTCATTTCCGTGACGATGCAGACGCTGTTGACCGACGTGAGCACCTCGTATTTCCACGGCGTGTCATAATAGGGAACGTCGATGATCGTGTGATCGCTCTCGAAGGCGGCCACGTCGAGCATGCGCAGCACGAGTTCACGGCCCTTCGGCGCCAGAAGCACGGATGGCTGCTTGAAGGACAGCAGCGAAAAGCCGCCCGAATGCCGCTTTCTGACCAGATCGATGAATTCCAGATCGACCCGGGACGGATTGGCGATGACCGGTTTCAAGTCGTAGTCGTTGACGAGGTTGAGGTAATAGCCAAGCGTTCCGGAGCAGAAATCCGTGTCGAACAAGTCGATCCGCGGCGTGGAATTCTTGGTTGGCTGGGCCAGCACATGCGCAAGCGACGAGGCGATCACGCTGGCGCCTGCGCCGCCGACGGCCGAGACCACGGCATGCACCCGGCTGTCGCTCGCGCCGGTGCCCGGCGCATGGGTGGAGATCATGTCGATCAGTGCGCGGCGCTCGAGCGGCTTCTTCAGCCAGTCATTGCCGTTCAGGCGAAAGAGCAGCCGCAGCATGTCGTCCGGCAGGTCTTCGGAAACGACGACCAGCGGAATGTCCCGATAGCTGGTGCGAAACGTGAAAAGCTCCGGCTGCTGCAGCAATTTCCCATTGTCGACGTCGAGAACGATAAGGTCGAACTGCGCCGGATCGAACCGGCCCTTTTCCGCGAGCGCCTTCAGCGCGAGATGGCGGACATCGTAACGTGACAACGACCCGAACGTATCGAGCATGAAGCTCGCTGCAGCCGCGTCGTCGGAAAGGACCAGGATCTTGGTAGATGCGGCAATGTTCATGTGCGCTGTCATTTTCGCTTTCCTACGCGTAAATTAAGGAGTCAGCAGGTGGAGCACGTCTTCAGATCTTCCGTCGTAATCGTCACCGGGTGGGCCGGGATGGTGACGTCGTTCAGTCCCAACAGGCCGCCGAGCACCGGCAGATCGAAGGTGATATCGCGCACCTCGAGCCGCATCGTCAGCACAGGCCCGTCCGGCCGGCCCCAATAGCCGAGCCCCGATCGCTGATAGGTGACCATCAGCTTATCCGGGGTGATGCGCCAGTTGAGGTCGCAAATGCCGGGGTGAGGATCGGTTCCCGCGTTGCAGACGCCGTCGCTTCCGAGCACAATCCGGTTCAATGCCGCCGTGCTGCAGTTCGCAAGAGCTGGTCCGCAAGTCGAGGATATCGTGGCATCGTTCGGCGCCGCTTTGCCGTTGTTGAGCGGATCGGCAGCGTCGGTTGGGAAAGCGGCATTGAAATTCGTCGTCAACGGATCGGATACGGCCGCCAGGCGAGCACCATATTGCAGCGCCTTGACCGTCTGGTTCCACTGCGACATGGCATAGCCGAACTCGATGAAGGCGGCGAACACCAGCATGACGATCGGAAAGGTCAGCAATGCTTCGACGAGGCTGACACCGCTGTTATCCTGCCAGAATGCCTTGATTGCCCTAGGGATCACCATCCGATGTACCTCTCTTCATGGAAGGAACTGATGGTGATGGCGTCGATTCCGAGAAAGCTGAACACCGGCGAACTCTGGTAGAGATGAGCCGTGGAAATGGTGATGTTCCCATCCGCATCGGGTGCGGTGATGGTGATGTCGGCAGGGTTGGTCCAGCCGGGGACGCGGGGTGTGGCGCCTGCCGCGGGCGTTTGCGTTCCGTAAAAGGCGATCGTCTTCGCAGTCGCCTGATTGCAGGTCGGCACATAGGTTCCCGACAGCGGCCGGCATCGCGAGAGGTAACGCCCCGCATCGCGCAAGCCTGCGTCGATCTGCATACGCTCCCAGAAGATACTGCCGAATTCCAGTATTCCAGCCGCAAAGAGCGTCACGAAGGGGATGGCGAGCAGCGCTTCGGCAAGCACCGCGCCTTCCTCCTGCCGCCAGAAGCCTGGGCAAAGCCGATGCCGGATAAAGTTGCGGAGCGCCATCATCTGACCAGTTCCGCTTCTTCCCGCAGGAATTCGTCCAGCGTCCCGCGGCCACCCATGCCCGAGATGTCGATCACCTCGAGCGAAAGATAGCGCTCGCTACCGGCCTTGATCGCCGGTTTGGTCATGAACATGCGCGCAAAGGCAACCGCCTGCGTCTGTTTCTGACCATTCAGATGGCCCACCGATGCCTCGTAGCCGCAATTGACGATTGCGGCGAAAATCTCTCGGCGATCGCCGTACTCGCTACCCGTGTAGTTCGAGAGAGCAGGTCCCGAATAGCACTGACCGCCGCCGGTCGTCGGCGTACCGACCTCGCCGTTCGCAGAGGCATGGTTGAGCAGCGCCGCGGTATTGAGCTCGTAACGATAGACATCATAGGCAGAGGGCCGGCTCGGCGTTCCGGTGGCCCCCGGGGGATAGCTGGAATAGTTGCCGAGGATCGCGCTGACCGACGGCGCCGTGCCTCCCTGGGCGACACTCCAGTAGTTTGCGTAGTTCCAATTGTTGCCGGTGCTGATCTTGCCGCCGCCGAGGGGGCTCATGGTTGCGCCGTAGCCCAAAGGCACCGCCTTGGTGACATCGCCGACCGTGCTGCCGACCATCGCCGGGTCGTAGCCTTTGCAGCCGTTCTGCCCTGTTTGCTTTTGCGCGGAGCGGACGTTCTGGGCCGGGCGATAGCGGCTGTCCCCGCGCGAGCCCTTGAACGACCCCTCATAAATACCGAAGCGCGTATTGACGCCAGCTTCAACGGGTCCTGCCATGGCACCCGTCTTGGTATCGAGGCTGTCCTGGGTATAACAGGCCCCCGGATTGCCGGTGGCCAGAGCCTCTGCCATCACGTTCGCACCATTGCCCAGCGGCGTCCGCAGGAATCCGAAATTGCCAGGCCCGGGATTGGCGGAGGACGTGCTGTACATTTCGATCTGTCGGCCGTAGAGATTGCCAGCCGCGAAGTTGGTGTGGAGATCCGTCGCCGCCTGCTGGCTGGCGGCCTCGCTCGTATTGCCCGCCGGCTCGTAGGGATTGCAGATAAAGATCGGCGTCACGTCGCAGGCGCTGGCGTGGTATACCGCCACGGCATCGGCAGCGATGTTGATTGTGCTGCGGGTAAAGCCGACCGGGACCGGAAAGATCGTCTGCATCGCCTGCGGCTTGGCGATGACCCAGGCGTAGGACGCTTCGCTGGCCACTGTCGTTTCCATCGAAGACGGGATCGGCGTATCGTCGTTGGCCGGGATGTTCTTCAGAAAGAGCACTGTGACCGTGCTGCCGGCGTCGTTTCCGGCGTCATAGGTGACGCTGATGTGCGAGCCGAGCGACATGCCGGCCCCGCCTCCGGAAAAAGCCGCGCTATTGGCGATTTTCTCGATCGCCGTCTGCGCCCTCGAAATGGCATCGTCGCGGCCATCGAGTTCGCGGGCTCCGGCCAGTGCCATCGCATCGACCGCGTTCTGGAGATCGGTATGCAGGTTGCTGCTGCGGCCGACATCGATGACCAGCAGCGAAAAACCGAGAAGCATGGGCATGGCGATGAGCGTCAAGGCGATGACATAGCCACGATGATCATTCCAGAACCGTCTGACAACCCTGCTCAGCATTGGCCTACCCCATCACGGCTTTCGCCGTGACGACCCTGTTTCGTGCATTTCCCCTTCCGGCGCGCTGCCGCCGTTCATGCCTTTCGAACGGCTATTGGCTGACGGTGGCCCCACCGGACGCACCGTTGGCCTCCATGGCCGGCGACGGCTCAATGACCACCGCCCCGCCGTTCTGATACTCAGTCATCACCCTGCGGACCACCTTGCCGTCGCTTGCGATATGGGTTCGCTGGGCTTCCGGCGGGAACGGATCCTCGGTGTGGATGGCCTTGTTTGCTTCCATGGCGTTCCCGGCCCCGAAGGTGATCGTGTCGCGATGGTTCATGTAGTCGGCGCAGCCGGAAGTGAGGCCGGCAGCGGCAAGGACGAGAAGGACGCGCTTAGCGTTTTGTAGCAACAACCTGGCCTCCCTGGTTCAGGTCGAGACGATGGCCATAAGGCCCGGTCACACCTTCGCCATTGCGAAAGCGCCGGAGCATGTCCTTGTCGACTTCCAGGACACCGAGCGCGAAAAGCTCGACATCGTTGGACGAACGCGTCTGATCGAGCGGACTGTAGAGGTCTTCGCCCGGACGAGCCGGCCGCACGATGTGCGGGGTCACGACGATCACCAGGTCGGATTCCTTCTTCTGGAAACTCGTCGAACGGAACAGTGCGCCGAGGATCGGTATCTTCCCGAGACCCGGCAATTGCTGGATGTCCTTCGCGTTGATCGACTGCAGCAGGCCCGCCAAGGCAAAGCTCTGGCCGTCGCGAAGTGCGACCGTGGTACTGGCCGCGCGCGAGATGAAACCCGGATTGCCGTTGACGTTGATCGACGGATCAAGCTCGGAAACCTCAGGCTCGATCTCCAGATTGATGAGGCCGTCATCAAGAACCACCGGCTTGAAGGTCAGCCGCACACCGAAGGGGCGATAGTCCGTCTCGGTGGCGACTGTCGTCCCGTTGTTGGTCGTCTTCAGGATCGGCACTTCGCCGCCGGCGTGGAAGCTGGCCGTCGAGCCGCTCATTGCGATGAGGTTCGGCTGAGCCAGGCGACGCACCAATCCCTTCTGCTCGAGCGCGTTGATGACCACGTCGATGTGGCCGCCCGAGATTTCCAGCACTTTGGCGATCAACTGGCCGAAGGGCAGCATACCCGTTGCCGCACCCTTGGGGTCAAGAAGGGAGCGGGCCAGGTTGCCGTCATCGTTCACGGTAATACCCTGGCTGGTCGTTGCCTTGCCGATGCCGTTGTTGCCGCGCCCGGACCAGCCGATCCCGAGGTCGCGACCCGTCTGGCGCGAGGCTTCGATGACACGGACCTCCAGCATCACCTGCTGACTGTCACTGACGCGCAACTGGTTCAGCACCGGTTGGTCGGAATAGGACTGGGCGATGTCCATCACCCGCTGCAATTCGACGCCGTCACGGACTATGCCTGTCAGGCGAATGCGGTCGCTGGAATTGGCCACGATAACCCGGGCCGAGGGCGCTGCAGAACGAATGGCGGCGGCGACTTCACTGAAATCGCTGGCAACCCGGACATCGATGACACCGAGAAGCGATTTGTCGTCGCCATAGACCGAGATATTGGTGGCGCCGATCTTCTTGCCGCGGATGAACAGCGACTTGTCGGAAAGCGGCACCACGTCGATCATATCGGCGCTGCCGATGACGAGATCGCCGAAGGCCTGGCCGGTATTGAGCGTCAGCGTCGCATTCGGAGGCAAGGTCACGCGCTGGACCGATTTGCCTAAGGTGACCGATTTTTCCTGTGCGTTGGCGCAGCCTGCAAATCCGGGCCCTAAACACACACAGGCCGAAAATACTGCCGCCAGTGCCGCAAGGCTTTTCGTCCTTGCGATTCTTCTCTTGCCATTCGCCATGCCTGCTTTAGCCCCCTCGTTCGGCTGGCCGCATCTGCGGCCTGCCGGCTAAACAACATCACTGGACCAGGCCGACTCGGTGCTCCTCGCGCTTCGTCGTGTTCCAGACCCCCACCGTCACCCATTTCGGCTCAACCGGCAACACCGGTTCGACCTTTTGTTCTACAATCTGCACTTGTTTTTCAGGTTCTGGCAACTTATTCTTTTCCAAATCATTGCCGAGTTCCGTCGCCATCGCCCCGCCACCGAGGTCGGCGACGGTGATCGGCCGGGTCTGCTCGACGGAGGCAGAGGCAATATTGCGAAGCGCCAGCGAGAGCGTGCCGATGCTGGAGCCGAGGGTAAGGCGCTGGGCCTCATCGGTCGTGACCTCGAAGGTCACGGTTTTGACGACGGATGGTTCGTCCTTGCGTTCGTCTGCCGTCTGGTCCACCGCCAGCACCTTGACGCCTTGCAGCAGCACGTCGACGAAGGTCTGATCGTTGCCGGCCGGCCCCCGCACGACCCGCGTCAGAAGCACATCGACACGGTCGGAAGGCCTGACGAAGCCGGCAACGCCGAGCACGTCGTTGACACGGATGGAAACGGCCTTCATGCCCTGGTCGAGGGCCGCCGACAGCGTGGCGCGTTCGCCGGCGCCGGTGATTTTCGAGGAGAGTACCGGCTCGCCGGGATCGATCGCCGCCATCGCATAACGCGGTTGGGCATCGCTGCCGACGACGGTCTCGATGCTGACGAACGAACCTGCGGGTGTTTCATTGGAGGGCCATGGGATGGCCCTGAGATTTTCGGGCCGGATCCGGTCGCCGAAGCGCATCGGTTTGGCGGCGACAACGAGTGTCCGCTCCTCGGCCTTCACGCCGCTCATCGCCAGCAACCGGGCCTTCTGATCGGAGAGATACTCGCGCATGCCGAAAACTGCTGCTGCTGCGAGGACAAACGCAATAACGAGACTTAAAATCGTTGAAGAACGCATCGCAGTTACTCGCTACACTGGACGGAACGCATCCATTCATTGCTTCTAATTTAGAAGAGAGGGGTTAACAAAACCCCTCGCTTCTTCGTACGCCGATATCAGGCTGCTGGAGCGGTCAGATTGGTCGTAAACCAGCCTGCCCAGCCGTTCCAAACGGTGGCCAGATTGGTGCCGGCCAATGTCACCGCCCCGATCACGCCGCCGACCAGCAAGGCGAGCAGAATGAGGTATTCGGTAAGTGCGACGCCGTCTTCTTCCCGCGCGAAAGCGCGTACGCAGTTTACAAATGCTTTCATCGAGAATTACCTCCCAGGTAAGTTGTGCGCCGTATTTCCCCCGGCGGCGTTGTCGTCGAGACCGCCCCTTCGACTGGTTGTATTAATAATCTGTTAAGTCTAAATTAGTCAATTGTTTTATACATGGAAGATATACATCTATACTTTTATAGTTAAGACCAAAGTCCGAAGAGTGCGCAGTGAATACCAGCTGCCGTCGCAGCCATTGAATGAAATTGAACGCAAAGATAGATTAAATAACCCAAAGAGGTTGATTTCCATGCTGAAACTGGTCGTCGTTATTAACTATCTTTCAGTATTACTTTTTCTCTACGCCGCCTGGACAGATTTCCGCACATGGAAAATCCCCAATACGCTCGTTCTTGCCCTCGTAACACTCTATGTATTGCGCGCGGCGGCTGTGATTCTCAGCTCCGAAGATGTCGGCGCTGCGCTGTTTGCTTCGAGCGGAATTGGCGGCGACGTCGGGGCCGGCCTGCTGATGTTCCTGCTTGGGGTGGTGCTCTGGGCACTCCGGCTGTTCGGCGCAGGAGACGCCAAGCTTTTCCTGCCGATCGGCCTTTTTGTCGGATGGCACGGAATGCTGCCGTTTTCGTTTTTCCTCCTTGTCCTCGGCATTCTGACGCTCCTGGCTCTGCGGCTGCCGGTGCCGTTGCCCGTCGCACATCTCGCTTTTTTCATGCGCATCGCGGAAATCCGGGCAAGCCGGAAGGTGCCTTATGGCGTCGTCATGGTTTTCGCCGTGCTCCTCACCCTGGCTTTGCCGATGATCCGACAGCAGCTGCAGTGACCTGCATCGCAAGCTTCCTGGCAAGCCAAAAGCAGTTCTCGGCGTGCAAGCAGTGGGGCGGGTGTTTCCGAACTCGTTGCGCTGGCGATCGAAATGGGGTGCGCGTCAAAGACGTCGCCGGCACCATCCACCGAAAGAAGCGCCCGCCCACGCGATGTGCAAAGGCAAGCCAAATAACAATTATATATATCAATATGTTGTTGGTAAAACGATCTGAGCTACAGTGAGGGTGTGAAGGATTGTTCGCAATTAAAGATTGCGCTTCTTGCGTAATGGGAATTATGGAACTCGTCGCTGCCGATGGACTCAACTTGTGTTGGTCGCATTCAATCCAACCAGTTCTCGACCTGCAAAGCGCGCACGCGCACGAACTCTCCGAGGTTCGCCGTCACAAGAACTGCTCCTAAGGCGCATGCATGCGCGGCAATGAAGAGGTCATTCGGACCGATAGGTTTGCCACAGGTTTCTAGTTCCGCCCGGATGACGCCATACTGGGCGTCGGCGGGCACATCCAGTGCTAGCACGGGGATGCTCCCAAGGATGGCCTCGATCTGTGCGAGAAGTTTCGCCGATCCTTTCTTGGCGCAACCGTAGCGCAACTCAGATGCCGTGATGATGCTGACGCAGATTGCTTCCGGGCCGACCTCAGCGATGCGTCGAGCGACAACGCCCCTCGGGTTTCGAGCAAGCTCGGACACGATATTGGTGTCCAGCATATAAAGGCTGGTCACAAGTCGATATCCTTCGCGGGAAGCAAGGTCTCGTCAACATCCGGGAACTGATCTTCGGGACCAAGCGGCTGCAAACCGGCTAGTACTTCTAGGAGGTTCTTGCGTCGGACCGGCTCTAGGATGAGCCGATCACCATCCCTGTGGATCATCACTCGGTCGCCGGGCAATTCAAAGTCAGCCGGAATTCGCACAGCTTGGCTTTTGTTGTTTCGGAAAAGCTTAGCCTCCCGTGGCGGGGTGGTTTCATTGCGCCGGAGATGGGGCATTGGAACTCCTTTGTATATGCATATGGATATACATCGCTTTAACCGAGCTTTCAAGCAAATCCGATCGCTCGGGGCTCCGCAGTGAAAAGCAATTGGCGCCCTCTACCGGTCGGCCAGAACAGGATGGTCGCGCAACTTTCGATCACTCAATCACCTCACCATGGGTCATGGCAGCCTTCCGAAGATGATTTCTCATCATCGCCCGCAATTCAGCGAATGTTTGTAGTCCGCAGTGCTGTGCCAGGCGCAAAACCGTTGTTGGAGAAACCTTGCAACTGCGCGAGATTTCTGCCGCGCTTTCGAAAGCGACCATCTCCGGTCGTTCAATGACTCGTCTGGCAACTTGCTCAAGTCGATCGGGAAAGACAATATGACGTCTCGCGATCAGCGATTTCAACTCCTCCAATGTCTCAGGAGGACTAATGGTGGCCTGCTTCATGGGCTTCTACCTCTTGAGGGCGTTATCTAGGATTGGGGTCATGCGCAGCGCCGGATGATCTGCACAGGTTAGGCGATACGCCGGGTGCGAACCGATGACGCGTGGAGCGCTATCGGTTCGCACCCGTTCCTTTCCATCAATCGACCGCCACCGGTTTGCCGGTTTGCCAGCTCTTGGTTGCGGCTTCCGCGAGTTTCTGCGCTTGCAATCCGTCAAATCCGCTCGGCTGCGGCGACCGGTGGCCATTGTCGATCGCTTCGATGAAGGCATTGATCTCGTTGGCGTAGGCCTGCGCATAGCGCTCAAGGAAGAAATATTGGACGGGGTCGCCGCTGACACCGCTGGCGTTGGAAAGCTCGACACTGGTTGCCTGGATATTCCGTGCCGCCAGCATGCCGGCAGAACCATGGACTTCGATGCGTTGATCGTAGCCATAGGTTGCCCGGCGCGAATTGGTGATGACAGCGATTCGACCCGACGCCGTCTGCATCTGAACCGCGGCAGTATCCACATCGCCCTCGGCCCCGATCGCCTTGTCGACGAGAGACGATCCAAGCGCGTTTACGACGACGAATTCCTCCCCCATGAGGAAGCGGGCCATATCGAAGTCGTGAATCATCATGTCACGGAACAGGCCGCCGGAGGATTTGACGTATTCGGCTGGCGGTGGAGCGGGATCACGGCTGGTGATGGTGACGATTTCGATGTCGCCGACATCGCCGCGACGCAGCCGCGCCTCCACGCTGGCAAAATTGGGATCGAACCGCCGATTGAAGCCGATCATCAGGGTGGAATTGTTCTTCTCGACAAGGTCTAGGCAGGAATTGATACGTTCGACCGACAAGGATACCGGCTTTTCGCAGAGGATCGCTTTGCCGGCCTTCGAAGCCGCCTCGATGAGATCGGCATGACTTGATGTCGGCGTTGCTATCAGGATCGCATCCACCGCAGGAGACTTGATGATATCCTCTGCGTCAGCGACCTCGGCGCCTGTCTGGGCAGCAAGCGCTTCTGCCGTGGCCCTGAAGGCGTCGGCCACATAAACGAGCTTTGCCTTCGGGTTCGCCGCGATGGTGGCGGCATGTACCTTGCCTATCCGTCCGGCGCCGATCACTCCAAACCTGATCATTGACATTTCTCCGTATTTGTAAGCGTTAATTGTCGGATCATTCAAACCGTGAAGGCATCGCGGAAGCGGTCGAGCGCTGCCTCATCCTCGCCGGAAGCCCAAGCTTCCATGCCTATGGCGCCGCGATAGCCCATGTCCTTGAGCGCGCGTGCGATCATCTTATAATTGACCTCGCCGGTACCTGGCTCGCAGCGGCCGGGCACATCGGCCACCTGGATTTCGCCTATCCAAGGCAGGCAGTTGCGGCAAAGCTCGATCAGGTTTCCCTCCCCAATCTGGGCATGGTAGAGATCGAGATTGAGGCGGACCCGCGGATGATTGACGCTTGAGACGAGCGCCAGCGTGTCTTCGGCGCGCCCGAATGGCACGCCCGGATGATCGACCGGAAGATTGAGGTTTTCGAGGGTGAAGATGACGCCCTCTTCTTCGGCCATGTCGGCGACACGGCAGAGGGTGTCGCGCGCCTTTAACCACATGGCGCCGGTCACAACGTCGACCGGCTGGACCGGCAAACCTCCATCTCCCAGACCGGTGCCGTGCAGATTGAGCCTTTGCACGCCGAGCCGCTTACCGATCTGCGCCGTTTCGCGTGCTGTCTTGAGAAGTTCGGCAGCACCTTCGTCGTCCGTCAGACGACCGGAGAGATATCCGTTCATGATCGTGAAGGTCGCGCCGGTTGCTTCCAACTTGTTCAGATCGTGTTCCGGCCAATTCCATAGACCAACGCCAAAACCCAGTTCCTTAAGGCGGGAGGCCCGCCACTCGATCGCCTTGTCGCGCCAGAGCATTTCCGCACAGGCGGCGAGCGAAAATGTTGGCAAATCTTCTCGTGATCGATCGTTCATGATCGTGTTCCATCGTTGTTGCGTGAATGAAAGGCGTCGCTGTTCTGGTCGAGCACCGCCTGTGGTGTGATCGCAGGCTAGATCGTACCGCCGAGTTCTTCGGACAACTGCTGCAACTCCTTGCCACCGGCCATCAGGTTCTGGAGTTCGTCCATCGCGATGTTCGCCTTTGCGTAGGTGCCAAGCGTTTGACCGCGGTTGAGGATGGTGAAACGGTCGGCCACCGCATAGGCGTGGCGGACATTGTGGGTAATAAAGATTACGCCCAATCCTTTCTGCCGGACCTGATGGATGTATTTCAACACCATGGAGGTCTGCGCCACACCGAGTGCCGAGGTCGGTTCGTCCAGGATCAGGATCTTGGCACCGAAATAGACTGCTCGTGCGATGGCTACGCACTGGCGTTCACCGCCGGAAAGCGTGCCGACGGCCTGGTTGGGATCACGGATATCGATGCCGATCTTGCGCATTTCCTCGCGCGTGACATCATTGCAGTGATCGAAGTCGATGTGGCGGAATGGGAAGACACCTCTGCGAGGTTCCCGCCCCATGAAGAAATTGCGGGTGATCGACATCAGGGGAATCATCGCCAGATCCTGATAGACGGTCGCAATCCCCGCATCGAGGGCGTCCCGGGGGCTCCTGAAATCGACCGGCTTTCCCTCCACCCGGAACTCGCCACCGCTCGGGCGGACAACGCCGGATAGCGTCTTGATCAGCGTGGATTTGCCCGCGCCGTTATCTCCCAGAAGGCAAAGCACCTCCCCGGCTGAGACTTGCATGGAAACGCCGTTCAATGCGATCACCGAACCGTAGTGCTTGACGATATCGGTTACTTCGATGACCGGAGTTCGAATGTTGAAATCAACCATGATCAGCGCTCCCCGGTAACCTTGCGGCGAATGAAATTGTTGAAGAGCACTGCCAACAGCAGCATTGAGCCCAGGAAGACCTGAAACCAGTCGGAGTCGAACTTGGTATAGGTCAGGCCGATCGAAACCGAGCCGAAGATGATCGCACCGAAGAAGGCGCCGATCGCCGAGCCGTAGCCGCCGGTGAGCAGACACCCGCCGATAACGGCCGCGATGATGGCTTCGAATTCCTTCTGGAACCCGCGCCTGGCATCGGTGGAACCAGCATCGAGTACGGTGATGATCGCGACGAGTGCCGCCGCACATGCCGTCAGCGCAAAGAGGCCGGTTTTGACCCTGTGGACCGGGACGCCCGAGTTCCTCGCCGCATTGGGATCGCCGCCGGCGGCAAAGATCCAGTTGCCGGTGCGCGTACGCAGTAAGATCCAGGTCGCAAGCAGGGCAAGGGCTACGAACCACAAGACGGAAACCGGAACGCCCGTTACCTTCGGTACGCCATTGGGGAACTTGTCGATCAGATCATGATCCGCAAGCCATAGGAAGGCGCCCTTCAGTGCCTCGCCGGAGAAAATTCCAAGCAGCGGGCTGTCTTTGAGGTGGTCGCTGATGCCGCGGAGCTGTGTCGAGCCACCGGTCGCCCATTTCAGGCCGACAAGCGTCAGGCCACGGAGAATAAAGAGGAAGGCCAGCGTCACGATAAAGGATGGCAGACGCGTATGGATCACGATCTGTCCGTTGATCGCGCCCATGAAGGCGGCGAAAAGCATCGTCATCACGATGGCGACCGACAATGGCTGCCCGAAGTTCGTCAGGATGACACCAAAGATCAGTCCTGCGAAGGCGACCATAGACCCGATCGAGAGATCGAACTCGCCGCCGATCATCAGGAGCGCGGCCGCGATAGCGAGAATCCCCAATTGGGAGGCCGGCGCCATGATCGTCATCACGCCCGAAAGCGAAAACATCGTGGGGTCTGCGGTGAGAAAGAAAAATACGATGACGAGCACCAGGCCGGCCACAGCTCCAAGCTCGGGCCGACGCATCAGTTGCGTCAGAAAGCCCACCTGCTTGATGCGTTCATCGGCTTTCGGCGCGACCGCCGCTTTCTGCTCAAGCGAAGCCATGATTCCTCCCTGTAAATGTAATTTTAGCGCTTCATCTGCGCTGCCTTGCAGCGCGTTCCATCGAACCGAAGTTCCTCCCCGATAACGGGGAGGAACTTCGGGAGGATGCCTTTCGGCAATCTCGGTCAGCGGATTCCCTTGGCGGAAAGATCTACCACCTGAGCGGCCTTTTCTTTGGTGATCAGGTTCGGACCGGAGGGGACGTTGCCGCCTGGGATGAGCCCGTATTTGGCGTAATTGGCCAGAAACACCACAGGCAAATAGCCCTGAAGGAATTGCTGCTGATCGATCGCGAAAGCGGCCTTGCCGTCTGCCACCGCCTTCAGAAAATCAGCCGAAAGGTCGAAGGTTGCCACCTTGATCTTGCCGGTCATGCCGACATCTTCGACGGCCGCCAACGCCGGCTCACCGGCTGTGCTGGCGCCGAGCGCCATAACGGTATCGACGGCCGAGTTGGAACTCAGCGCTGCCTTGACCTTCGCCCGAACATCGGCCGGATCGTTGCTGACAGGAAGTACCGTGACCTTGCCGCCGAAACCATCGGCAAAGCCCTTGCAACGCAGATCGAGCGAAACATTGCCGACTTCCTGGTTGACGCACAGGCCTTCCTTGCCGCCCAGCTCCTGCAGCTTCGCGCCGGCGGCTTTGCCGGCGGTATATTCATCCTGGCCGACATGCAGAAGCGCGCCCAGCTCTTTCGAAACATCGGAGCCGGAATTGATCGAGATGACCGGGATCCCCGCGGCGACGGCCTTCTTGATGGAAGGACCGAGCGCCGAGGCGTCCGGAATGGAGACGATCAGCCCATCGGGTTTCTGATTGACGGCAGCATCGATAAGCTGCGCCATCGACACCATGTCGAACGTTTCCGGAGCGCGATAATCAACGCTGGCACCCATGTCCTTGGCCGCTGCGCCCACGCCGTTCTTGACGACGGACCAGAACGGATCGTTGGCTTGACCGTGAGTGACGGCAACGATGCGAATATCGGCGGCATTGGCAAGTGTTGAAGACGCGATGATCGCGGCCGCAAAGGCGGCGCCTGCGAAAAGTGATTTCAGACCCAATTTCATTTTACCCTCCCAAAACGATCCACCGGGTGGATCTTCCCAATGCTACCGGTTGCAACTCCTTTTGCACCCGGTAGCAAACTCGGCAAAATTACTTTATCCTCGACAAAAATCAAGCATCCATTCCATTTTTATTTTTTTTGTGGAATATTCATTCCAATCGAGGAGGCGGCGGATGCGCAAGCGGGCAACAGCAAAAGAGGTGGCGGAAGCCGCCGGCGTATCGAAATGGACGGTCATCCGCGCCTTCACTCCAGGTGCCTCCATTACAGATGCCAGCCGACAGAAGGTGCTTCAGGCGGCAGAGGCTCTGAATTACTCACCCAACCTGCTGGCTCGCAGCCTTGCGACGAACACGACACATCAGGTCGCCGTCTTCGTCGACGACTTCGCCAACCCACATAAGCTCCCCGTTCTGGAGATGCTGACCGAGCGGCTGCAGGCGGAGGGTCTCCTGACCGTACTGATCAATATCAATCGCCATTTCGATCACATCCATGCGTTGATCAATGCCGATCAGCGGCAGTTCGACGCCGTCATTCTGTTCGGAACCGCCTTTCGTGAGGAAACGCTGGAGGGCCCACGGCTTGGCCCCGGTTTCCCGCCAATGTTTGTCCTTGCGCGCGATAGCCAAATCCCCGGGGTTCCCGCCGTCGCCTGCAATGCCGAACTGGCTCTGGGCGAAATTGTAAATTACCTGTTCGAGAAAGGGTATCGTCGTCCGGGCTTCATGACGGGAGGAAAGACCCTGTCGACTGCGCTCGGCCGACGACATCACTATATGCAATTCTGGCAGCGGAAGGGCGTCGATGGCGTCGTCGAGATGACTGCAGAGCGCTACAGCGCCGAGGCTGGTGCCGAGGTGGCGCGCACCTATCTGAGTGCGACCTCCCCCTCCCCGCGCATCGATGTGCTGATGTGCGAGAACGACATTCTGGCGCTCGGAGCGATGGATGTAGCCCGCAGCGAATTCGGGCTTCGCGTGCCAGATGATCTGGCGATCGTCGGCTTCGACAATATCGAGCTCGGCGCCGCTCCCGCCTATCACCTGACTTCTTACCAACAGCCTGCCGATGAGATGATCGACACCATAGTGGCAATGATCACGGGCAAGTGCGAAGCCGAAACAATTATTCTGCCCGGGCGTCTTGTGCAGAGATCATCGGCGTGAAATGCCCAATGCCGGCGTGCTTTCAACGGCATTCGCCGGCGCGATCGAGAAACCGACGCTCAGGCCGGTGCCGAATATCTCTCGAGATTCCGCCTCAGGAGATCAAGCAGCGCATCTCGCTCCGGATCGCGGACGGCTTTCATCCAGGCCACAGCCAGCGGCAGTTTCGGCGTCGTCTGCCCTGCCCCCTCCTGGACCGGCAGAAAGTGGACGCCGGCTGAAGCAAGCGAGGATGTCCATCGCGGGACGACGGCGAGGCCGAGACCGGCGGCGACCATGCTGACGATGGTTTGTTTTTCATCGGCGACCTGGGTGATATCAGGGTGCAGGCCGGCTGCGGCAAACAGGTTCATCGTCAAATCATAGCTGTGCGGCCTGGATCGCCTGTCCGGGACGATCAGCGGCGCGTTCGCCAGATCAAGGACAGAGACGCTCCTATGGTTGGCGAGTTCATGAGAGGCCGGGACTGCCACGACGGTCGTCTCGGAAAACAGGTCCTCGACCGCCAGGTGACGGCTCATTCCCGGACGCGGCCTGATGAAAGCCAGATCCAACCCTCCGGCCAGCAGTTTGGGCACGAGCCGAATGGATTTGTCCTCCGTCAGCTGAGTTTTGACATCGGGCGCGATTGCTCGAAAGTCGTGGATCAGTGCCGGAAGGAGGCCGGCGGCGGCGCTGTCGATCGCGCCGATCCGAAGGACGCGACTGCGCCGCTGCTGCTTGGCGCGAAATTTTTGACCGAGTTCATCGAGCCGGGCAAGAAGCGGCCTGACCTCTTCCAGAAGCGCTACGCCATCCTCGGTCAACGAGACGCTCCGGGTCGTGCGGCTCAGCAGTTGACTTCCGAGCGAGGCTTCCAGCAAGCGCACATGGCGCCCGAGCGATGCCGGAAGCAGCCCGATCCTTTGTGCCGCCCTTCCGAAGTGAAGCTCCTCGGCAACGGTGACGAAGCATCTCAACTGCTCCAGCTCCACAGGCAAGCCTCCTATTATATTCATATTTTATATAATTATTTCGCCATTGAGTAAACCGAGAACGTGGCATTAGGCTTCAGCGTAGGCCTCGTCAGGCAGGGCCGGGAAGACGTTAGCGGAGCAAATCAATGCGTGAATATTCTATCGCGGCTATCCCTGCGGACGGGATCGGACCCGAGGTCATTGCTGCCGGGCGAACGGTGCTCGCAAGCCTGGAAAAACGTCTCGGCGACGTTAGGTTCGCCATCGAACACTTCGACTGGGGCTCCGACTACTACAAAAGGCACGGCGTGATGATGCCGTCCGACGGGCTCGAGCGGCTGAAGAAATTCGACGCGATTTATTTCGGCGCCGTCGGCGCGCCGGATGTTCCCGACCACATCACCCTTTGGGGGCTCAGGCTGCCGATCTGCCAGGGCTTCGACCAATATGCCAATGTCCGGCCGACCAAGATTCTTCCAGGCATCACCCCTCCGCTGCGCAACTGCGGCGTCGGCGATCTCGACTGGGTGATCGTCCGCGAGAATTCCGAAGGCGAATATTCCGGCCATGGCGGCCGCGCCCATCGCGGCCTACCCGAGGAAGTCGGGACCGAGGTTGCGATCTTCACACGCGTCGGCGTCACCCGCATCATGCGCTACGCCTTCGAACTGGCGCAGGCGCGGCCGCGCAAATTGCTGACGGTCGTGACCAAATCGAATGCCCAGCGCCACGGCATGGTCATGTGGGACGAGATCGCCGCCGAGGTGGCGACAGAGTTCCCCAACGTTACCTGGGACAAGATGCTGGTCGACGCCATGACAGTGCGGATGACGCTGAAACCTGAGAGTCTCGACACGATCGTCGCGACCAACCTGCATGCCGATATCCTCTCCGACCTTGCCGGCGCGCTCGCCGGCAGCATCGGGGTTGCGCCCACGGCGAATATCGATCCGCAGCGCCGTTTTCCCTCGATGTTCGAACCTATCCATGGCTCGGCCTTCGACATCGCCGGCAAGGGTATCGCCAACCCTGTCGCGACCTTCTGGACCGCCGCGCAGATGCTCGACCATCTCGGCGAGCAGGAGGCCTCGGCTCGTCTCATGCGCGCCGTCGAATCGGTCACCGGCGCGGGCATCCTCACGCCCGACGTCGGCGGCACCGCCACGACCAAAGAGGTCACGGAGGCGGTCTGCGACGCGATCCATTCCTCCAATGTCTAGTCGCCGGCGGACGGCATAAAATGCTGTTGGAGGACGAGTCGCATGCCGTTCCTCCCTCAAAAACCCCGCGAAACGCGATCGACTCGCACCTTCGATGTGATAGTGTTGGGAAGGTAGCGGCAGAATATGCTGCGGCGTTGGCAGGTTCGACAGGCGGAGTGGAGCGATGAAACTCGACCGGATCGATATAAAAATTCTGCATGAGTTGCAGAAGAATGGCCGCGTCACCAATGTCGAGCTCGCCGAGCTCGTCAACCTGTCGCCGAGCCCCTGCCTGATGCGGGTGAAGAAGCTGCAGTCGGAAGGCTATATCGAGGGTTACTCCGCACAGATCAATGTCGCCAAACTCGGCCAGACGCTGACCGTGTTCACGGAGATCACCCTGAAGAACCACCGGCAGATCGATTTTGCCCGGTTTTTGACGACGGTCGAGAAGATCGACCAGGTGATCGAATGCCATCTCGTCTCCGGCGGTTACGATTATCTTTTGAAATTCGTGACGGCCGGGATCGGCGAATACCAGACAATCATGGAGCGGCTCTCCGACATGGAGATCGGCATCGACAAGTATTTCAGCTTCGTCGTCCTGAAATCGCCCATCGTCAAATCGCACATGCCATTGACGAGCCTGTTTCCGCTTTAGAGCGGTTCAACTTTTCACGAAAAGCGCAGAACCGTTCTAAGCTCTTGTTCTTACGCAATTCCCGGTAAAAGCGCTTCGTGCTTTGCCGGGAATTGCTCTCGTTCGATCGTCGGCCCGGCCACGCTCAGCCCTTCAGAGCCGCGCGTACATCGGAGTCGGCCAGGGTGTCATCCAGCGTTTTGCGCGTGCGCTCAATGATCGCGTCTATGTCGGCGTCGGTGCAGCAGAGCGGCGGCGCGTAGCCGAGCACGCCGTTGGCGAAGGCGCGGATGACCAGACCGTTTTCCCAGGCGCGGTCGAAGACCCGGCGCGCCGGATCGGCGGCTGCCGGCAGCGGCGTCTTTTTTTCCTTGTCGACCACCAGCTCGATGGCGGCCAGCATGCCGCGGCCGCGCACGTCGCCGACAAGCGGATGGTCTTTAAGGCTTTCAAGCCCGTGCATCAGCCGCGCGCCGGCCTTCCGGCCGTTCTCCAGCAGGCTGGTTTCATAGAGGTTCAGCACTTCGAGGCCGACAGCGGCGCTGACGGGATGGGCCGAATAAGTATAACCGTGGCCGACGGCTGCGCCGCCGGCGCCATCCGCGATGGCCTGGTAGACATGGTCGGCCATGAAGACCGCGCCCATCGGCACATAGGCCGACGTCAGACCCTTTGCGGTGGTGATGAAATCAGGAACGATCTCGTCCTCCTCGCACGCGAAGAGCGGGCCGGTGCGGCCGAAAGCGGTAATCACTTCGTCGGCGACAAAGAGGATGCCGAGCTCGCTGCAAAGCGCGCGCATCGCCTTCATCCAACCCTTCGGCGGCACCAGAACGCCGCCCGACCCCTGAATGGGTTCGGCATAAAAGGCGGCGACCCGCTCGGGGCCGACTTCTTCGACCTTGCGGCGCAGGGCCGCGAGCGAGGCGTTGATGATCGCCTGCGGGTCCTGACCTACCGGGTTGCGGTAGGCGTAGTGCGAGGGGATCTTATGCTGCCAGTCGAAGGGAATGCCGAAGCCGGCGTGGAACAGCGGAAGCGCCGTCAGTCCCGCCCCGACAGTCGATGAGCCGTGATAGCCTTGCTCGATGGAGATGAACTGGTCGCGCTGCGGCTGGCCGCGGGCGATCCAGTAATAGCGGATGAACCGGATCGTGCTGTCGACGGCATCGGATCCGCCCAGAGTGAAGTAGACATGGTTGAGGTCGCCCGGCGCGCGTTCGGCCAATGCCGCGGCAAGCCGGATCGCCGGTTCCGAGCCGAGGCCGAAATAGGTCGTCGCATAGGGCAGTTCGCGCATCTGCCGCGCCGCCGCCTCGACGATCGAGTCATGGCCGTAACCGGCATTGACGCACCACAGGCCGGCAAAGCCGTCGACCAACTGCTTGCCCGAAGCATCGGTCACCGTCGCGCCTTTGGCCGAAGCGAGCACGCGCACGCCGAGCTTTTCGTGATTGCGGTAGGAGGCGACGGGGTGCACGAGATGGGCGCGGTCGAGTTCGACAAGGGAATTGCTGTACATGATATTCTCCGGATCAGCCGAGCGCCTGGCTGGCGAGGGCGAAGATGGTGGCGACGGGTCCGGCGCCTGGAATCGGTGGCTTCATCATGGCGATGCCGCCGCCGACATGGGCGAGGCCCTGTTCGGCCAGCCAATCGGACAGACCGGCGGCAGCCGTGGTGTCGACCCTCAGGAAGGCGCCGGTGCGCAGCGCGATGAAATGCGTGACGAGCGCCTTGGCGTCCTCCAGGTTGCCGGCAATGACGGGGCCGATGACCTCGCCGCGGCCGAACGTGCGAAGGGCCGCAAAACCGGTGATGCGCCCGTTGTGGCGGAGCACGGCAAATTCGCTAGCCTTGGCGATATATTCGAGCAGATCGGCGCGATCGGCGCCGAAAGCCTGTCGATCGAGTTCGGTGATCGCGGTGAAATCGGCCATGGTGGCGGTAGATGTGGCGATCGGCCGGGCGAGTTGTGCTGCAGTGCCCTGATGCTGCAGAATCCGGCCGGTCTGGCGGAAGCCGAGTTTCTCGTAGAGAGGAAGGCCATCGGCGGTCGCAACAAGCCGGAGCGGGCGATCGCCGGCAAGCTCCATGGCAGCATGCATCAGCCTGCGGCCAAGACCGCGGCCGCGCATGGCTTCATCGACGATGACCATGTTGATCGTGGCTATGTCCTGTTTGTAGGGGGTGACGAGTACGGTGCCCACCACCCTATCACCCTCGATGGCGACGACGCCCTCGCTCAATGCAAACGCCATCTGCCAGTCTTCAGGGCGATGGGGCCAGCCCGCCTGCCGCGACAGGTTGAGGGCGGCACCCAGGTGTTCGCTGCCGAAAGCGGCAAAGTCGATCTGGCTTGTCTGCATGACACTTCCCTTATTCTCCTGAGTGGAAGTGTGAAGGAGTGCGGCTTGGCGAATCGTCTGAAGGCTGCGCCCTGAGCAGTATCTTATCGTTTTCCCTTTGTCGCCTGCCGCATCTTATGCTGGCATGTGGACGTCACCGGGCGGATCGCGAGCAACATGCGCTGCACGCCGGCAAGCCGGGTGCGTGAGTGCGGCGAGCCGATCAAATCAACAAGTGTCATAGAGGGCGATATGCCATCCTCCCCGCCGTTCAGCCGCCGCCGGAGCGCGGGGCGTTTCACAACATCTGCCAAAGTCAGCTTTCGATACGCAATAATCTGCTTTGATCGCCGCAACATTCAGGCGAGCCGGGGGGCGGGCCGCGTCTATCATGACTGCAAATGCCCCGGTCCACCCTCCAAAGGATATGTTCATGACCCTCATGCGCCCGAAATACGTCACCTTCGACTGCTACGGCACGCTGACCAACTTCCAGATGGCGGAAGCGGCGCGCGACCTTTACGGCAATCAGCTCGACGAGCCGCGCATGGCCGAGTTCGTCCGCAACTTCGCCGCCTACCGCCTCGATGAGGTTCTGGGCGACTGGAAGCCCTATGCCGAGGTCGTTCACAATTCGATCGAGCGCAGTTGCAAACGCAACGGCATCAAGTTCAGGGAGGAAGACGCACGCACGGTCTATGAGCGCGTGCCGACCTGGGGTCCGCATGCGGATGTGCCGGCCGGTCTCGCGAAGGTCGCCAAGGAGATCCCGCTGGTGATCCTGTCGAACGCCATGAATTCGCAGATCATGTCGAATGTCGAAAAGCTCGGCGCTCCGTTCCATGCGGTCTACACGGCCGAACAGGCGCAGGCCTACAAGCCGCGCCTGCAGGCCTTCGAATATATGTTCGACATGCTCGGCTGCGGCCCCGACGATGTCGTGCACTGCTCCTCGTCGTTCCGCTATGACCATATGTCGGCCAACGATATCGGCATCAAGAACAAGGTGTGGGTCAACCGCCGCCATGAACCCGCCAACCCGTTCTATGGCTATGTCGAGATCGCCGACATTTCCGGCCTGCCGGGCGTTTTCGGTCTCTGAACCGAACGAGCAAAAGCGCGGGCGTTTTCGCCCGCGCTTTTTTATTGGCCGTGCTCGCCGACCGACGCCGAGGGATTGCCAACGCCCGTGTGTTTCTCGTAATCGCCTCAGGCTCAGCTCAGCCCGCCAATGTGAAAACTCTTCATCTCGAGATATTCCTCGATGCCAACCTGCGCGCCCTCGCGCCCGAGGCCGGACTGTTTGACGCCGCCGAAGGGGGCGACTTCGGTGGAGATGGCGCCGGTGTTGAGCCCGATCATGCCGAATTCGAGGGCTTCGCCGACGCGCCAGGAGCGCTTCAGGTTTTCGGTGTAGAAATAGGCAGCCAGGCCGAAGGGCGTGCCGTTGGCGATTGCGATCGCCTCGTCTTCCGTCTCGAAGCGGAAGAGCGGAGCAACCGGGCCGAAGGTTTCTTCGCTGGCAAGCAGCATATCGGTCGTCGCTCCGGTCAGCACCATCGGCGCGGCGTATTGCGAACCCTCCGCCACGGAGCTGCCCCGTGCGGCGATCTTGGCGCCTTTGGCGAGAGCGTCGTCGACATGGCGGGTGATCTTCGCGATCGCCGCCGTGTTGATCATCGGGCCGATGACATTGCCGGGTTCCGTTCCGGGGCCGACCTTCATGGCGTTGACCCGGGCGCCGAGCTTTTCGGCGAAGGCATCATAGACCCCGGCCTGCACCAGGATGCGGTTGGCGCAGACGCAGGTCTGGCCGCCGTTGCGGAACTTCGAGACGATTGCGCCTTCGACCGCGAGATCGAGATCGGCGTCGTCGAAGACGATGAACGGCGCATTGCCGCCGAGTTCGAGGGAGAGCCGCTTGACGCTGTCGGCGGCGCCGCGCATCAGAAGTGAGCCGATCCGGGTCGAGCCGGTGAAGGAGATCTTGCGCACCGTCGGGTTTTCCATGAACTCGTTGCCGATCGCCGTCGGCATGCCGGTGACGATGTTGATCACACCCGCCGGAATGCCGGCGCGCTCGGCAAGGATACCCATGGCGAGCGCCGAATAGGGAGTGAATTCCGAAGGCTTGACGACAACCGTACAGCCGGCCGCCAGGGCGGGCGCCACCTTTCGGGTGATCATCGCGATCGGGAAATTCCAGGGTGTCACGATGGCGCAGACGCCGACCGCTTCCTTGAGCACGACGATGCGGCGATCCGGCGTCGGCGAGGGAATGGTGTGGCCGCCGATGCGGCGGGCTTCTTCGGCAAACCACTTGACGAAGGAGGCGCCGTAACGGACCTCGGCGCGGGATTCATCCAGTGGCTTGCCCTGTTCAAGGGTGATGAGCAGCGCGAGATCTTCGAGATTGTCGATCATCAGCGCATGCCAGCGCTCGAGCAGAACCGCACGCTCGGCATGCGTCCGCTTCTTCCATAGGGTGAAGGCGGCCTGGGCTGCGTCGATCGCCGCGCGGGTCTCGGCAGTTTCCATGTCCGGAACGGTGCCGAGGTTTACCTGAGTGGCGGGATCGACGACATCCACCGTCTTGCCCGAGGCTGCACGCGACCAGACCCCGTCGATCAGGCCGGCCTGCTGGAAAAGGTCCTTGTCTTTCAACTCAAGCATATCGTTTCCTCTCTGACCATCAGTCTGAGCCAAGCCTAGCGAAACAGGACAAGCAGCATGCATCGACCGTGGCTGCCGGCGCGGTGGAAAATAACGTTTTGGGCGATGCGACAGTCATCTTCGGCTGTTATCCGGAGATCGGCGACGCGCGGTGCCGAGCCATGAATCCGCCGTCCGTCGGCGAGAGGGTGCCGGATAGGAATGTCAGCGGCTTGCACGACAGAGAACGATGCGATGCTCTAGAAATAGCCTAGAATGGATTTGACCTCGAGGTATTCCAGCATGCCCTCAATGCCGAATTCGCGACCGTTTCCAGATTGCTTGAAGCCGCCAAATGGGGCGTGCGGATCCCAGGCCGGATAGTTGAGATGCACTTGACCGCAGCGGATCTGTGACGCGACGTCCTTGACGACGTCCATATTCTTGCCCTGCACATGCGCACCCAGGCCGTAGGCGGTATGATTGGCGATGGCGATGGCTTCGTCCACCGTGTCGTAAGGAATGAGGCAGAGAACCGGGCCGAAGATTTCCTCCTGGGCAATACGCATATCCGTGCGCACGTCCGAGAAAATTGTCGGTTTGACGTAGAAGCCGGCATTCAGCCCGGCCGGGCGACCCTCGCCGCCGGTGACAAGCGTCGCGCCTTCCGCAATCCCGACGCCGATCATGGTCTGGATCCGATCGAACTGAGCGCGGTTGGCGATCGCACCATGCGTGCTGGCGTTTGAGAGGGGATCGCCGACCACGATCTCATCTGCGGCTCTCCTGGCGATGGACTCGCTGTCGGACAGGAGCGCGCGCGGCACGATCATGCGCGTCGGCGCACTGCACGATTGGCCAAGATTGCGGAAGGCAGCCGCTATGCCCATGGAAACGGCGCGATCGAGATCGGCGTCCGGCAGGATCACGTTCGGCGACTTGCCGCCGAGCTCCTGTGCGACGCGCTTGACGGTCGGCGCAGCTGCCTGGGCCACCGCGACACCGGCACGGGTAGAGCCGGTAATCGAAATCATGTCGACATCGGGATGGGACGCGAGAGCGGAACCGACGCACGGGCCGTCACCATTGACGAGGTTGAAGACGCCTTTGGGAAAGCCGGCTTTCTCGATGGTCTCTGCAAACAGCAGCGCGTCGAGAGGCGAAAGCTCGCTAGGCTTCAGCACGACCGTGCAGCCCGCAGCAAGCGCCGGCGAGACTTTGGCGGTGATCTGGTAGAGCGGCCAGTTCCACGGGGTGATCAGTGCGCAGACGCCGATCGGTTCGTGGGTGACGGCGGTGTGGCCACGCTGCTTGACGAAGGGAAAGGCCTCCAGCACAGCGCGGGCGACCTGCACATGGGCGATCGCCAGCGGCACCTGCGCGCTGCGCGCATATCCGATCGCCGCGCCCATTTCGAGGCTCAGGCATTGCGCGAACAGTTCGCTGCGCGCTTTGAGCAGCGCCTGCAGGCGGTCGAGCAGAGCCGCACGGTATTCCGGCGTGGTCCGGCTCCAGGTGGCGAAGGCCCGCCGGGCGGCGGAAACCGCAGCGTCGACATCCTCGCCGTTTCCGAGCGCAAAATGGGTCACTGCCTCCTCAGTGGCAGGATTGATCACGGCGCCCTTGGCGCTGCCCCTGGGTTCGAGCCATTGCCCGTCGATGAAGAACTTGTGCAGACGCCCGTTGCGGGACAGATGTTCGAGAGGCGTGATCATTGCAAAGTCCTTATGCGGCAGGAGGCACGGAGGATCGGCAGGAAAACAGGGGCGGTCGTCCTGCGCGAGGCTGTCGAAGCCGCGGGCGGCGGCGCCAGGATCGGTCAGGGCAGCAGGTCCTTCATGCGGTAATAGGTGCCGACGATGGGCAGGAACCATGGGTTTCCGGTATGCATCGGAACGGCGGGCCACGCGAAGCCGTCGAGCGGATTGGCGTTCTTGCGCCCCATCGCCATATTGGCCAGCGCGCCGCCCATGAAGGTCGACAACTGGGCTCCGTGGCCGGAATAGCCCATGCTGTAAATCACACCCTCGGCGCTGCCGGCGCGGGGATAACGGTCTTGCGTACAGCCGACCAGGCCGCCCCAGCAATAGTCGACCTCGACGTCTGCAAGCTGCGGAAACATGCCGACCATCTGCCGGCGCAGAAGCTGGCCGGAGCTGACGTCGGTTTTCTGGTTTGAGACGGCCGAAAATCTCGCCCTCCCCCCGAACAGCATGCGGTTGTCGGGCGTCAGGCGGAAGTAGTTGGCGATGTTGAGGGAGTTGGTGAAGTTGCGGTTGCCCGGAACCGTCGCCGCGACCTCCTGCGGGGTGAGCGGGCGTGTCGCAATGATGAAGGAAGCGATCGGCATCAGCCTTCGGCGGAAATAGTTAAAGACGCTTGGCGTATAGGCATCGGTCGCCAGGATGACCTGGCGGGCGGTGAGCGAGCCGGTCGGCGTGGTCAGCCGCCATCCATTCGGTACGGGCTCGCGGGCGGTGACCGGGTTGCGCTCCCAGATCGCCGCACCATGGCGGCAGGCGGCCTGCGCCACGCCATTGGCGTAGCGTCCCATGTGCATCATGGCGGATTTCGGATAAAGGACTCCACCATGGAAGGCATCCGATACCACCTCCTTGCGGAGGTCCTCGCGCGTCAGCCATTCGGCTGAGGGGTCGACCTCGCGGCGGATTTCTTCGGACATTGCCTGCAGCTTGCCGACATGAGAGGCCTTCGAGGCAAGCTTGAGCTTGCCGCCCCTGCGGAAGTCGCACGCGATCTTTTCTTCCTCGATGATGCGTTCGATCATGTCGATCGAGTCGTCATAGGCCCGCCACAAGCGGCGCGCCCGGTCTTCCCCGAGATGCTGCTTGGCGGCGCCGAAGCTTGCGAAATGGCCGCTGTTGAGGTGCCCGCCATTGCGTCCGGACGCACCATAGCCAACATGCTCGGCTTCCAGCAGAGCGACCTTCACACCGGATTGCGCCAGCGTGCGCGCGGCGTTGAGCCCGGTGAAGCCGGCGCCGATCACCGCAACCTCGAAATCTCCCGAGACGGGGTCGGCGATGCCTCCGGCGAAGGGGATCGAGGTATCATGCCAGTAGGAGGCAAATTTCATTGGCGCATGCCCTTCAGCTCGTCTGATCCGATGCAGGAAGTATATGCCTGCTCGCGCTGGAGAGGTGCGGCGCAGGCGGCTTTGTTTCGCAACAATTGCCTGTGTTGGGGGCGGCAAACCAAAGGATATTCTGTTTATGCGCCAACTCCGCAGCGCGCCCCTTGAAGCCATGAATTAGGATCTCTGCAGAATTCGATCCCGCGGCTCTTCCAAGATTAGGCCCATGCCCAAGTTGGCTCGCGGCCCATCAGCGCTAAGGCCAAACCGATGAATACCTGACCAAAATGGGAGTGACGCGATGACCGGTAAAACCATTCTCCTCTTCGAGGCGAAAAGCGGAGGTGCCCCGGAAGGCAAGCGAAGCGCCTTAGGGGCCGACGACATATTCGGGGCCGGCCGCGATATCGTCTGGAGCGCCTCCGGCGCGGTTTTCGCCGGATCCGTCCATTGGGCTGGAAAAGCCTCGATCGCCAGCTTTCCCCATGCGGAATGCCTGGTCGTGGTGGCAGGGCGTCTCGTCCTGCATTCGGGCGGCTTGACGTTTGATCTCGCCTCCGGCGGCAGCGTGGTCATCGGCCGCGGCGAGGACATCCTCGCGGAAGCGGACGAAGGCACGCAATGGATTTTTTGTGCGGCGACCGCGGCAACATTGGGCACGCAAGGCGTCGTGGCGATCGACGGGGATGTGGCGCTTGCCCCTTCCGCGCCGCCTCCGGCGCAGTTCTTGGTAGGGGACACGCCTCAGTGCCGGCACTTTCGGGCATTTTCCGACGAAACCGCCGGATTTCGGGCCGGTGTCTGGGCGACGACTCCGCACACCCGGCTATCGCGCCCACATCCCGTCCATGAATTGATGTATATCCTGGAGGGGCAGGCCGACGTGACCGATGCAGACGGGACGAAAACATCGGTCGGGCCGGGGGACGCGATCTTCGTCGACCGCGGGACGATCAACCGCCTTTCAATTCACGGCAATCTCAAGAAGATCTTTGTCATTGCCGAAGGCTAACAGGCGCGCCGTTCTTGGGCGCGCCCATCGGCGGCCTCTTAGTCGTAAACGCAGACATAGATCTTGCGCACGGTTTCGATCGTGCGCCAGACGCCGACAAAACCGGGCTTCATCACGAAACTGTCGCCGGCGCGATAAGTCTTCGTCTCGCCGTCCTTTTCATCGATTTCGACGACGCCGGAAATGATGTGGCAGAACTCGTAAACCGTGCCCTTGATGGAATGGTGCTCGCCGGGTGTCGCCTCCCAAATGCCGGTGAGCACCTTCTCGCCTCTGGAGGCATCCTGAGCCCAGGTCTTGTAGGCCGGGCTGCCCGAAATCAGCCGGTCTGCGTCCGGCACGGCATGCTTTGGCGTAAAGTTCGGATCGGTGTCGATGGTCAGCAGAAGCGACATGTGATTTTCCTCGTTAATAACCGCGTGTCCGATCGACCAGGCCGATCAGGTTTTCTCCAGCGCGATGGCGCCGAATATTTTCAATGACCGAATGCGCTGCCGTTTCCGGCTGGGTGACCGAGGCGATGTGCGGCGTGATCGCCACTTTTGGATGTTGCCAGAGCGGATGGTCTGCCGGCAGCGGCTCCGGATCGGTGACGTCGAGCATGGCCGCGGCAAGACGGCCGCTGTCGAGCGCTTCGATCAGCGCCGCCTGGTCGAGATGCGGCCCGCGGCCCACATGCAACAGCCTCGCGCCGGCGGGCAGCCGGGAGAAGAGTTCGGCATTGAGAATGCCGCGCGTCTCGTCGGTCAGCGGCAGCAGGCAGACCAGAATGTCCGTCTCGGCCAGAAAGCCGGCGAGTCCGTCCGTGCCATGATGGCAGGTGACGCCGTCGATTTGCTTTTTGCTGCGGCTCCATCCGGCGAGCGGAAATTGGAACGGCTGCAAGCGCTCGATCGACGCCTGCGCCAGGATGCCGAGGCCGAGGAAGCCTATTCTGCGCCGAGCGGCCTGCGGTACGGTCAGCGTCTGCCAGGCAGACTGTTTCTGCAGTTCCCGGTAAGCGAGCATCTCCCGGTGGAGCGTCAGGACGCCAAGAGTGACGTATTCCTGCATCATCCGGATAATGCCGTCCTCGACCATGCGGACGACGGCTATATGCTCCGGCACGCTGTCCTGTTTGAGCTGATCGACGCCGGCGCCGATGCAAAACAGAACTTCCAAATTGCGGTAACGCGCGATGTCGCCGGGGACCGTCCAGGTCAAGAGATAGCGCACCTTATCCGGATCCACCGTTTGGCCCTGCCCGGCGAACTCCAGATCCGGAAGCGCACGGGCAAAAATCTCCCGGAAAATCGCACCGCGTGCGGCATCGGAGTTGAAGAGGAATGCCATGGATCGCCTTCTTTCAGCCTTTGGCAAGATGGGTGTCGAGTTCCTCGATCATCGTCTGGCATGCGGCGAGTTCGCCGACCTCGATATATTCGTCGGGCCGGTGCGCACGGCCGATATCCCCGGGACCGCAAATGATGGAATCGATGCCGGCCTGCTGATACAGCCCGGCTTCCGTGCCGTAGCTGACCGCGGCAAGCGGCTTCTGCCCCGTCAAATCCGTCAGCAGCGCGGCGAGTTCGCTGCCTTCGGGGAGTGCCAGTCCGGGGTAAGCGCTCAGCTCGCGCCAGCCGACCTCGAAGCCCTGATCTTTGAGAGCGGTGAGCCTGGCTCGCACCGGCTCAAGCAGAGATGACGGCGAGAGGCCCGGTACGGCGCGGACCTCGACATCGGCGGTGCAGCGATCCGGAATGATGTTGACCGACTGGCCGCCGGCAATGACGCCGACCTGCAATGACGAGTAGGGAGGCGCGAAATCATGGTGGAAGGGGCCGTTCGTCAGGGATTTGCCGTATTCCGCGACCTCGGTGATCAGATTGGCCATGGCATGAATGGCGTTCAGTCCGAGATCAGGGCGGGAGGAATGACCCGACCGCCCGATCACCTCGAGCCGGACGGCTGCCTTGCCCTTATGCCCCCGCACCGCCTGCATCCGGCTCGGTTCGCCGATGATCGCCCCCAGCGGGGCGTTGCACAGTTTCGGCAGCGCCGCGATCAGATGCGGCACGCCGCGGCTGCCGGCTTCCTCGTCATAGGAGAAGGCAAGGTGGATCGGTCGCCGCAGCTTCATGGCGGCAAGTTTCGGCAATGCGGCCAGGGCGCAGGCGAGAAAACCTTTCATATCGGTGGCGCCGCGCCCGTAAAGCCTGTCTCCTTCAGCGCGCAGCACGAATGGATCGGAACTCCATTCCGGTTCGCCGGCCGGCACGACGTCCATGTGCCCGGACAGAATGTAGCCTCGGCCTTCTCGCGGTCCGATAGTCGCGAAAAGGTTGTATCGGTCACCTTCCGGGCCAGGATGGATTGTGACATCGGCCCCCGCCTTCCGGCAATAGTCGCCGATCCAGTTGGCAATCGCGCCGTTCGGCGTTCCGACAACGGAGGGGAAGGCGATCAGCCTCGCAAGAATATCGATGACGTTCATGGGTGACCAAGTTGCCTTTGGAGTAGTCCAGATGCTAACCAGCCTAAGCAAAGGCAGGAGTTTTGCCTGCTGACTGGGGCCTCGGTTCAGCCGAAGATTTCGAATTGTTGCGGCGAACAAGCCAATCCTGCCGGCCTTGACGTGCGATATTGTGACTTGGTTGCAATCGGCGCAGGATCAAGGTCGCTGTCTCCCTCCGGTGGGGCTGGTGATCTGGCGAACGGAGCGGATACCCGAACATGCAAAAATCAGTGCGGCTGAAATCGTTCGAATTGATTGCGCAGGATATCAACAGTGTCGATGTCAGCCTGCTTCACGCGCTGTCGATCGGTGTCGGCTGGCCGCACCGGCCCAAAGACTGGGATCTCCTGCGGCGCGCGGGCCGCGGCATCGTTGCCGTCGATGGGATCGAACGCGTCTTCGGAAGCGCGATGTGGTTTCCGCATGGGGATGATTTCGCCACGATCGGTCTGGTGATCACCTCGCCCCGCACGCAAGCGCAAGGGACCGGCCGATGGCTCATGGAGCAGGTGTTCGAACAGTGCGGCGACCGCCATCTGAGCCTGAACTCGACCCATGCGGCTTACAGGCTTTATGTGTCGCTCGGCTTCACCAAGGAAGCGATTGTCTATCAGTATCAGGGCGATGTCACGCCTGCGCTCCCTCTCCTGCCGGAGCTGAACGGGCAGCTGGGCAAATTGTCAAATGACAATGTCGAGGAGATCAACGCCCTCGATACACGCGCTTTCGGCACCGATCGCGGCAAATTGCTGGCTTTGCTTGCCGAAGGGGCCGCCATTTGCACACTCCGGCGGGGCGGCGAAATCGTCGGCTATTCCATGTGCCGCGAATTCGGGCGCGGCCATGTCGTCGGGCCGATCGTGGCAAGCAATGATCAGGACGCGATCCATCTGACCGCGGTGCATCTCAAGGATCTGGCTGGCCGCTTCGCGCGCGTCGATACGCGGGAAAAAGGCCTGTTCGCCGAGTTCCTTCAACAAAGCCGGCTGGCCGTCTCGGAAACCGTGACGACCATGTCCAAGGGGCGGCGTTTCCTGAACAGGAATAATGGGGAGCCGGCGGTTTATGGCCTGGCCGGCCATGCCGTCAGCTAGAGAATGACACTGACAAATGTTGCTTGATGTCCTGTCGATGACGGTGGCTGAGAAGCCGTCCGTGGCGTCGCATCGAACAGCCCTCGACAGTTCCTCTTCAATCACGTTTAAACGCTTCGCGCCCGGATTCCAAAGCGCGTCGTATCAAACTTGATCCATGCGCCGCGCTTTGGTCCTTTGTTTTATGCATGTCGTTACCCGGGAACCGCCGCACATTCCGGACGACATGCATTGAGGATCGAAGTCAGATGCCAATTCATGAACTTGCCGCGCTCGGAGCGGCAACGTGCTGGGCCTTCACCGGTCTGATCTCGGCAGGCCCATCCGGCCATCTCGGCGCGCCCGCCTTCAACAGGGTCCGCCAGGTTTTCGTCACCGGTCTTTTGGCCCTTTATGTGATCGTCACCGGTTCCTGGCGTCAACTCGACGAGGCAAGCGTCGGTCCGCTGCTATTGTCCGGACTGATCGGCATCTTCATCGGCGATACGCTGCTTTTTGCCACCCTGAACCGGCTTGGCCCGCGTCGCGCCGGCATCCTGTTCGCGCTCAATGCTCCGATTGCCTCGCTGCTCGGCTGGCTGGTGCTCGGGGAAGCGCTGTCGTCGACTGCGGTGGCGGGGATCGCGTTGACGGCCGCAGGCGTTTTTCTCGCCATCGTTTTCGGCAAGAGCCGATCACAGATCCATCAATGGGAGACGATCAAGGGACCGTTGTGGATCGGCGTCCTGCTGGGGCTTGGCGCCGCGACGGGCCAGGCGGTCGGTTCCATCATCGCCCGGCCGGTCATGGTGAGCGGTATCGATCCTTTTGTCGCTTCGCTGCTTCGCGTCGGCATGGCGGCCCTTTGCCTGAGCATCCTGATCCAGTTGCCTGTCCAGTCGGTCAAGCCGAAGGGGCCGCTCACCTTCAGGGTCGCAGCAATGACCGCCCTGACCGGGATCATAGCCCTCGGCATGGGCATGACACTCCTGCTCTTTGCGCTCGCGGGCGGCAAGGTCGGTATCGTTTCGACGCTGTCGGCCACGTCGCCCGCGATTATTCTGCCGTTGCTGTGGCTCAAAACCGGCGAACGCCCCGCCGGGGGCGCCTGGGCCGGCGCCGCTCTCGTAGTCGTCGGGATGGCTTTGATCTTTCTTCGGTGACGAGAGCCGACGCAGTCTTCTCGCGCGTCACGATGCCGCCTGCAAATGCCGCCGGCGCCAGGCGGCCGGCGCCTCACCGGTGCGTTTGCGAAAGAAGCGGGAGAAATAGGCGGGATCTTCGAAGCCGATCTCACCGGCAATATCTTCCACCGAGCGGACGGTGAACATCAGCAGACGTTTGGCTTCCAGCGTCCGCCGCTCCAACAGCAATTCCTTGACGGACAATCCAAAGACTTCGCGGGCGGCCTTGTCGAGAAGATGCGGCGTGGTGGCAAGCAGGTTGACATAGGCCCCGACCGGCCAATCCTTCCTGTAGTGAAGATCGACGAGACGGCGTAGCGCCAGGCCGAGCGAGACCGTCGCCGAGGTCGACGGCAAGGCGACGTTGCCGCCGATGCGGCCCATCAGCGACAGCACGACCGAAATCAGGCCGCAGAGCACCTGTTCGCCGTCCGCACGCCGATTGCGATAATCCTCGGCGACCATGTCGAGCAGTGTTGCGAGCTTGGTCCATGCCGGATCCGCAGGCTGGCCGGTCAGGAAGGTCGGCACGTCGAGATTGAGCGCGACCTGCGGCACGATCGCCTTCAGCATGTCGTCCGAGACCGATACGACGATCGCGTCGGACTGTTCGTCGACATCGAAACCATGCACCACGTTGCTCGGCACGAAACTCACGGCGGGAGCGGAAAAATTCCAAGTTTGGTCTTCGATCCGATAAGTTCCGCTTCCCCGAAACCAGTAGGTGATCTGTCCCATCAGCGGATGTTTGTGCGGCGAAACATGGCCGAAATGCAGGTTTTTTCGCTCCATCACCGTTTCGACATGCAGGAATCCCACATCGAGCGAGCGGCTCGGCTCGCCATAGACGAAAAAATTCGGAACGTCGCTTCGTGTCGCCATACCGGAAAAAGTACCAGCGAATTCCGTTCTTTGTCCATGGTGTGCCCGCCACTCCCGTTTTAGCTTCTGTCAATATTCCAAGGGAGGAACCTGATATGCGAGCTGAAGACCACCGCGGCGACAAGACACGTCCGTTTACCGGCGCCGAATATCTCGCCAGCCTGCGCGATGGTCGCGAGGTCTATATCAACGGTGAGCGCATCGCCGACGTCACCAGCCATCCGTCGATGCGCAATTCCGCCCGTTCGATCGCGCGGATGTATGATGCGCTGCACGCTAAGAAGACCAGGGACCGCCTGACATCGCCGACCGATACCGGCAATGGCGGCTATACGCATAAATATTTCCGGGTGGCGAAATCCTCGGCCGAGCTCGTCGCCCAGCAGGGCGCCATCGCCGATTGGGCCCGCATGTCCTATGGCTGGATGGGCCGCACCGCCGACTACAAGGCGGCGCTGATGAATACGCTCGGCGCCAATGCCGACTGGTACGGACCGTTCAAGGACAACGCGCTTGCCTGGCACAAACGCGCCCAGGAATCCGTGCTGTTCATGAACCACGCGATCGTCAATCCGCCGATCGACCGGCACAAGCCGGCCGACGCCGTCAAGGATGTCTTCGTTCACATCACCAAGGAAACCGATGCCGGCATCTACGTCTCAGGCGCCAAGGTGGTGGCGACTTCCTCGGCGCTGACGCATTACAACTTCCTCGCCCAGAGTTCGGCGACGGTGACGGAAGATCCCTCGCTCTCGGTCATGTTCATCGTGCCGATGAATGCGCCTGGTATCAAGATGTTCTGCCGCGTCTCCTACGAGCAGACCGCCAATACGGTCGGCCAGCCCTTCGACTATCCCCTGTCGTCGCGCTTCGACGAGAACGATGCGATCCTGGTGCTCGACAATGTCTTCGTGCCCTGGGAGGACGTGTTGGTGTTGCGCGATGCGGCCAAGATCCTGTCGTTCCATCCGGCCTCCGGCTTCATGCACGGCTACTGCTTCCAGGGCTGCACACGCTTTGCCGTCAAGCTGGACTTTATGGCGGGGCTGCTGGCCAAGGCGCTGCGGGCCACCGGCGGCGACGCCTTCCGCGGCAATCAGGCCGCACTCGGCGAGGTCATCGCGCTGCGCCACATGTTCTGGTCCTTCTCCAACGCCATGGCCTACAATCCGCAGCCATGGGCGAACGGCGCCGTGCTGCCCAACATGGAGGCCGCCCTTTCCTACCGCACCTTCATGTCGGAGGCCTATCCACGCGTCATCGAAACGGTGCGCAAGGTCGTCGCCTCGGGGCTGATCTATCTCCCCTCCTCCGCCAAGGATTTCGGAAATCCCGAGATCGACCGCTATCTCGCCCAATATGTGCGCGGCTCCAACGACATGGGCCATATCGAGCGCATCAAGATCATGAAACTACTGTGGGATGCGACCGGCACCGAATTCGGCGGGCGCCACGCGCTTTACGAACTCAATTATGCCGGCGCGCCCGAGGAAGTCCGGCTGCAGGTGCTGAAGGGCGCCGAGCGCGGCGGGCGGCTGAGGGAGATGGAAGCGCTCGTCGACCAATGCATGAGCGATTACGACGAAACCGGCTGGACCGGCGACACCTGGCTGCCGCCGCTCGATGAGATATCCGCCGTCCGCAACGCGGCCGAGTGAGGAGATGGCCATGGAGGAGCAAGTCTCGAAAACCGAGTTCCGCGACGCGATGGCCAGGGTCTGCGCCCCGGTCAACGTCATTACCACCAACGGACCCGCCGGGCGCGGCGGGTTCACCGCCACCGCCATGTGCAGCGTCACCGACGAACCGCCGACGCTGCTCGTCTGCATGAACGGTCGCTCGGCCCAATGCGGCGTCTTTCTCGAAAACCACCGCTTTTGCGTCAACGTCCTTGCGGATGACCACCAGGAGCTCGCCGGCTATTTCGCCGGCCGCCAGGCGGATATGGCGGCACGCTATGCCGCGGCGGAATGGGTCGACATGCCGTCGGGAAGCCAGGCGCTGGCCGGCGCCATGGTCTCCTTCGACTGCCGGCTGACCGAGGCGCGCCTGGTCGGCACGCATCATATCTTCATCGGCCAGGTCAGTGGCATTCGCGCGCGGGCGGATGGCAATGCACTGCTTTACTTCGACCGCAACTATATCAACGTGCCGACGCAGGTGGGCAGTTTTGGAGGCTAGTGCATCGGGTCGATGCGTGGAGACAAAGTGTTAGAGCGCAGGGCGCCTAAAAACGTCCTGCTGAACCATTTATCGAAGCGTGACATTCAATGTCGAGGGAGCACGGAATTCCCAGCCGCGAAACTGCACCGGGCCATCATCACGGAGCGCGATCTCCGGCGAATGGTCGATCAGATAGCGCAGCGCCGAAGTGATCTGCTGCCGGGCAAACCAGCGCCCTGCACAGAAGTGATGGCCGAAGCCGAAGGCCGCGTGACTTCCCTCTTTGCGATGAATGTTGAAGCGTCCCGGATCTGTGAACCGGCTTTCGCAATGCGAAGCCGAAGCGAGCACGGCGGCGACCGGCTGGTTGGCGGGGATCGTCACGCCGCCGATTTCGGCAGCCTGTGTCGTCTGCCGCGTCTGCGTCCCGATCGGCGTCACCCAGCGTAAACCTTCGTCGACGGCGCGTGGCAGAAGCGCGTCGGGATCGCCCTTCACTTCCGCGAACTGATCCGGGTTCTGCAAAAGGTCTGCCATGATCGAACCCGCTCCGTGGCCAGGCTCCTGCATACCCCCGAGCAGCAGGACTTTGAGTGTCGGCAGCACGAATTCTACGGTGCGGGTTTCGCCCTCAGGCATGCCGTCATGCAGCATATGCGATAAAGCGGAATCGTCCGGTTCTTCGATGAGCTTTTGCATCACGGGCGTCACGATCCCGGTGATTTCGGTGCTGACCGCATCGGCAACGGCCTGCCGCTCCGGATCGCATTCGAAATTGATTGCGCCCTGCGCCAGACCGAAGAACCAGCGCCTGAGCGTGTCGAGATCGACATCACCGAGCCCAAGTGAACGAGCGAGGCTGAGGATCGAAATCGGTTCGAAATAGTCCGACATCAGGTCGCCGCCGCCACTGGCCAGCAGGCGGTGATGATATTCCCGGGCGATCGGCAGGACCAGATCGTCCATATAGGCGGCAACACGCTTCGGATGATATTTCGGATCGACGCCGCTGCGAAGATTTTTATGCACCGGACCGTCGGCGGTCAGGATGGTCGGTTTGCCCCAGCTCCGGTCGAGCGGCGATCTTTCGACTGCGGCAGTGAAAGTTTCCGGCGTCTTCGACAGGTATTCGACATCCTTGAAACGCGTCACGAACCAAAGATTGACGGCAGGGATATAGGCGACCGGCATCTCCCGCCGCAATCTGGCATAGATTGGATAAGGGTCGGCTTCGAGCTCCTCGACCGTGATGGTTTCAGGGAAAGTCATGGGCAGCCTCCTCCCGCTGGCCGAAATTCCTGTTCAAAGCTGGATCCACGCGGTTTTCAGATCGATATATTTATCGAGCGCATGCAGCGATTTGTCGTGGCCGTTGCCCGATTGCTTGACGCCGCCGAGCGGCACGCTGTTGTCGGCGCCGCCATAGGTGTTGACGTGCACGACGCCGGCGCGGATGCCGCGCACCATCCGGTGAGCGCGCGACAGGTTCGAGGTCCAGACGGCGGAGGCAAGGCCATATTCCGTGGCGTTGGCGATCTGCAAGGCGTCCGCCTCCGTTTCGAAGGGAATGATCGACAGGATCGGTCCGAAGACCTCTTCGCGGGCGAGCGTCATGGAGGGTGTCACGTCGAAGACCCCCGGGCGCATGTAATAGCCGCCCGTCTCTTCCAGAATGCGGGTGCCGCCGGTGCGTAGCAGGGCGCCTTCAGACAGGGCCTGGGCGACATGGCCGAGGTCTTTCTGCAGTTGGATCTCGCTTGAGATTGCGCCGGCCTCGGTGGAAAGCTGCAGGGGATCGCCGACCTTCATGGAGGCGGCGATGCCGGCGACTTTTTCCGAAAACTCCGGGTGGATCGATTTTTCCACAAGCAGCCGCGAGCCTGCAACGCAGACCTGGCCGGAATTGCGGAAGATGCCGTAGGCCGAGATCTTGGCGGCCTGGTCGAGATCCGGCGCATCGGCGAAGACGATGTTCGGCGATTTGCCGCCGAGTTCGAGATAGACGCGCTTCAGGTTGGAGCGCGCCGAATATTCCAGCAGCCGGCGCCCGACCGGGCCGGAGCCGGTAAAGGCCAGCACATCGATATCCATGTGCAGCCCGAGTGCTTCGCCGCAGACGGCGCCGCGCCCGGTGACGACGTTGAGCACACCATCCGGCAATCCCGCCTCGGCGCAAAGTTCGGCGAGCCGCAGCAGGGTCAGCGACGCGCCCTCGGCCGGTTTCAGCACAACGGAATTGCCGGCGGCAAGGGCCGGCGCAATCTTCCAGGCGCCGATCATCATCGGGAAATTCCACGGCACGATGGCCGCGACGACGCCTACGGGCTCACGGTGAACGAGGCCGAGAATGTTGTCGGCGGTCGGGGCGATCTCGCCATAGACCTTGTCGATCGCCTCGGCATAATAGCGGAAGGTGCCGGCGGCACTGCCGGGCTCAGCCTTCAGCGCCATCGAAATTTCGGTGCCGTTGTCGCGCACGCCGAGCACGGCGAGTTCGAGCGCGTTCTTCTCGATCAACTCGGCGATCTTCAGCAGCACCTTCTTGCGCTCGGCAGGGGCGGCTCGCGACCAGCCGCCTTTGTCGAAGGCGCGGCGCGCCGCTTTGACCGCCTGGTCGACGTCTTCGGCGCCGGCATCGGCGATCGTCGTCAGCCTCGTACCGTCGATCGGCGAGATGACGTCCATCGTCGCTCCACCGACGGCCAAGCGCCAGGCGCCATCGACGAACAGCGATTGGGAAGGAATGGGCTGCGTTCGCAACTGATCGATTTTGTCCTGCATCTCATGCCTCATCAAAAAAAGGTGGCGGAGATGATCCGCCACCGTTGATCGGTTTTTGTCACGCTTCCTGCCCGGCGCCAAGCCGGGCAAATCCGACCGCGTCTGCAGACTTCAGACGCGCCGCGGCAAGCAATCCGACGACCCCGGCGATCAGCACAAGACCCGGCAGGAACACGCCGAGCGCGCCATTGGCGCCGGCGATGGCGCCGAAATTCGCCGAGATGTAATAGACCAGCGCCAGTAGGATCAGTCCCGTGACGACGGGCAGTATTTTGACCGCCAGCACATTACGCTCGAGCCCCGGATTGCGGCTGAAGAAGACGACGATCGAGAAGGCCGTGAACGCCATCAGCAGAATGATGGCGAGCGTCGCCACATTGGTGAGCCAGGAGAACAGCGCCAGCACCGGATCCTGACCCGTCGCTGCAAAGAGTGCGACCACGAGCACGGCAATGACGGTCTGGATGATCGAGCCAACATGCGGGCTCTGGAAGACCGGATGTGTCACGCCGACCGACTTCGGCAGCAGACCCTCGCGGCCGGCGACATACATGTAGCGGGCGACACCGTTGTGGAAGGCAAGGACGCCGGCAAACAGGCTGGTGATGAAGAGAACGCTCATCACGACGGTGATCCAGTGGCCGACATAGCGTTCGGCGAGACCGAAGAGGAAGGTCGTGGGGTCGGCGAGGCCCTGCAGTTCGGGTACGAGCTTATCGGCGCCGGCGCCATTTACCATCAGCCATGATGTCAGCATGTAGAAGAGGCCGATGATCAGCACGGAGATATAGGTGGCGCGCGGCACGGTCTTGTGCGGTTCGCGGGCTTCCTCGCTGTAGATGGTGGTTGCCTCGAAGCCGATGAAGGCGGCGAAGCAGAACAGGATGCCGATCGCCGGCGTTCCGCTCCAGAAGGCGGTGGGCGTGAAGGGGGTGGCGGTCAGGCCGCTGTCACCGCCCTTGGCCAAGATCGCAGCGTCGATGACGAGGACGACGAGATATTCGAGAATGACGAGAACCATCAGCACCTTGGCCGAAAGATCGACCCGCCGGTAGCCGAAGACGGCGACAAAGGCGATGCCGATATAACTCCAGACCCACCAGGGAAGGTCGATGCCGAGCTGCTCGGCGAAAAAGCCCCTGGTCGCTGCGCCGAAGAGGCCGAGAACGCCGACCTGCATGGCGTTGTATGCGAGGATCGCGATCAGCGCCGCCGCCCCGCCCATCAGGCCGCCGAGGCCTTGAGCCGTATAAGCATAGAAGGCGCCGGCATTGCGGATATGGCGCGCCATGGCGACATAGCCGACGGCAAACAGCAACAGAATGCCAGTGACCAGCAGGAAGGTCAGCGGAATGCCCGCTCCGTTGCCGAGCATCATCGACAGCGGCACGCCGCCGGCAACCGCTGTCAGCGGTGCGGCGGCCGAAACCACCAGGAAGGTCACGGCGCCGACGCCGAGACTGTTTTTGCGCAGCTGGTTCTCAGCGGCACTTTGCGAATTTTGCGTATTCATCTGCCTTCGTTCCCCTTTTTAAGAGCATCCGATCATCGCTGCGATTGCGCGCAGGCGACCTCCACCAGAACCGGACTGACGAGGGGCGTTTTGGCTTTTGTTGATTTTGCCGCCGTCAGCGCTTATGGTTCATTATGTGAACCTTAGCTTCAAATATAGACTTGCAAACATTCCCAGCCTCTGTCAAGTTAATTCGCATGTTAAGTATCTTGGGTCGCTGCTGTCGTGCCGCGGTACAGGGTTTGCGGGCTGATTTGGCGGATGGCGTAAAGCCGGATGCGACAAGCCGGGACATGAACCCTACTCCCCGAGAGGAAGAACGATGAGCACAATCGGAAAGGCGCTTTCATTGCTGGACACCCTGTCACGGCTGGACAAGGAGGTGGGGCTGACCGACATCGCCCGCCTGTGTTCGCTCGACAAGGCGACGGCCCGGCGCTTTCTGGTGGAACTGGAAAAACACGGTTTCGTCGAGCAGGATCCCGACAACCGCCGCTACCGGATCGGCTCGGCGCCGGTTCGGCTCGCCCGCATCCGCGAGGCCCGCTATCCCTTCCTGCGGGTCGCCGTCCCCTTCATCAGGACACTTGCCGAATCCTCGGCGGAGACGGTGCATCTTTCCGAATTCTCCGGCGGCAGGCTATCGACCATTCATGTGGAAGATCCGCCGCGGGCGCACCGGATCATCGTCGATGTCGGCAGCATCCTGCCCTTCCACGCCACCGCATCCGGCCTCGCCTTCCTCGCCTTCTGCCCGCCAGCTGAGATCGATGCGGCGCTTCACAAGCCACTCGAAAAATTCACCGACCATACCGTCGTCGACCCACAGATGGTCCGCGGTCTGCTCGACGAAACGGCCGTGCGTGGCTTTTCCATCAGCCATCAGGGCCTCGAAGCCGGTGTTATCAGTGCCGCGGCACCGGTGCGTGCGCCGGATGGTCGGCCAATCGGCTGTGTGGCCGTCGCCGCCCCGCTCTCGCGCACCACCAAGACCGCCATTCACGAATTCGGCACGCAGGCCATCGCTGCCGCCGACGGAATTTCAGAAAAATACTACGGGTCGGAAAGGCTCGCGGGAACCAGTCCAAAAACCAGGAGGAGAGATTGATGAGCCCTGCGGCTCCCTCGCCAAAGATACTTGTCATCGGAACCGGTGATACGAAATGCGACGAACTGCAATTCATGGCGTCGGTCATTGAAGAAGCCGGTGGCCGGCCTGTGATGGTCGATGTCAGCATTCTCGGCGATCCGCCCTATGTTCCCGACCATTCCAAGCACGACATCGCCAAGGCGGCCGCGACCTCGATTGCGGCGATTGCCGAAAGCGGCGACGAAAACAGTGCCATGGCCGCCATGGCCACGGGTGCGGCAGCGCTGACCCGCCGGCTTTACGAGGACGGGCTTGTCGATGGCATCATCGTGCTCGGCGGCTCGATGGGCACGGATCTCGCCCTCGACGTTGCCGCCGTGCTGCCGCTCGGCGTGCCGAAATTCGTGGTCTCGACCATCGCCTATTCCCACCTGATTCCGCCGGAACGCATCGCCCCCGACCTGATGATGATCCTCTGGGCCGGCGGCCTTTACGGCCTCAACAGCATCTGCCGCTCGGTGCTGTCGCAGGCCTGCGGCGCGGTCGTCGGCGCCGCAAGGCACGGAACCAGACCCGATCGCGCCCGCCCGCTGATCGGCATAACCTCGCTCGGTTCCTCCTGCCTGAAATATATGAAGTATCTGCGGCCCGAGCTGGAAAAGCGCGGCTATGACGTCGCCGTCTTTCATTCCACCGGCATGGGCGGCCGCGCCTTCGAGGCCATTGCCGCGCAGTCAGGCTTTGCCGCCGTCTTCGATTTCTGCATCCAGGAGGTCAGCAATCATCATTACGGCACGGTGGTGACCTCGGGGCCGGACAGGCTGGAAAATGCCGGCCGCGCCGGCATTCCGCAGATCGTCGCCCCCGGCGCCGTCGACATGGTCGATCTCCAGGCCTGGCAGACGCTGCCTGATATCTTCGCCGACCGTCCCTACCATGCGCATAACCGGCTGATCGGATCGGTGACGACCTCGCCGGAAGGCCGGCGGGACGTGGCCCGGCTAATCGGACGAAAGCTGGAACGGGCCGACGCCAAGGTCGCCTTCCTGCTGCCGACCGAAGGGCTGCAGGAATGGGACAAGCCGGACGAGCCGCTGCATGATCCGGAAGGCCTCGCCGCCTTCCTCGACGAAATGCGCCGCGCCGTTCCGCCGTCCGTCACCTTCCAGGAAGTCGACGCCCACATCAATTCTCCCGACTTTGCGGCCGCAGCCCTTGCCGTTTTCGACGGCTGGGTGGCCGAGGGCATCATTCCGGAGGGACGGCCATGACGAGCGAACGCGCCCTCATCCTCGATTTCGGCGGCGTGGTCACCCGCACCCTGTTCGAGACGCATGAGATCACCGAGCGCACGCTCGGCCTTCCCCCAGGCTCGCTCACCTGGCTTGGGCCGTTCGACACCGCGACCGACCCGCTCTGGGTGGCGATGCAGAACCGCGAGATCACCGAACGCGATTACTGGCTGACGCGCGCCGCCGAGATCGGCGGGATGGTCGGCGAGAACTGGGCCGATATGCAGACCTTCGTGCGCCGTGCCCGCGGCGCCGAACCCGAGCTGGTGCTGCGGCCGGAGGCCCGCGATGCCATCCTGCGAGCCAAGGACGCAGGGCTGAAGCTTGCGATCCTGTCGAACGAACTCGATCTTTTCTACGGCGTCGAATTCCGCCAGCGTTTCCCGCTGATCGACCTCTTCGACGTCATCGTCGACGCCACCTACACCAAGATCCTGAAGCCCGATCCGCGCGCCTATGAGCAGGTGCTGTCCGAACTCGGCCTGCCGCGCGAAGCCTGCGTCTTCGTCGACGACCAGAAGAAGAACATCGAAGGCGCCGAAGCCGTCGGATTGCCGCATGTGCATTTCGACGTCACCCGCCCTGCCGAAAGCTATGCCCGCGCCCTTGCGATGCTGGGCCTCTGAACCAGAGAGGAATCGAGATGCGTGAAACCAATTTCATAATCGAGAACAACGCCCGCCACATGTGGCACCCGATGGCTCATCCGGCCGAAATGCAGGCCCAGCCGCCACGCGTGATCACTGCGGGCGAAGGCGTCGAAATTGTCGATATCCAGGGCAAGAAGGTGCTGGATGCGGTGGGCGGTCTGTGGAACGTCAATCTCGGTTATTCCTGCGAGCCGGTGAAGAAGGCGATCCGCGACCAGCTCGACGAGCTGCCCTATTATTCGACATTCCGCGGCACCACCAATTCACCGCTGATCGAGCTCTCCTATGAGCTTGCGGAATGGTTCAGGCCGGACGGATTGAGCCGCTCCTTTTTCACCTCGGGCGGCTCGGATTCGGTCGAGACCTGCCTGCGGCTGGCTCGCCAGCACCACAAGATCAACGGGCAGCCGGAGCGCACCAAATTCGTCGCGCTGAAGAAGGGCTATCACGGCACGCATTTCGGCGGCGCCTCCGTCAACGGCAACCAGAATTTCCGGCGCAACTACGAACCGCTGCTTCCCGGCGTTTTCCATCTGCCGGCGCCTCTCGCCTACCGCAACCCGTTCGGGACCACCGATGATGCCGAGATCGCGGCCGCCATCGGCCGGCTGTTCGAAGACGAGATCGCCTTCCAGGGCGCCGACACCATCGCCGCCCTGATCGTCGAGCCGGTGCTCGGCGCCGGCGGTGTCATCGTCCCGCATGAGACCTTCCTGCCGTTGATGCGCCAGATCTGCGACCGCCACGGCATCCTGCTGATCGCCGACGAGGTCATCACCGCCTTCGGGCGCACCGGCGCCTGGACGGGATCGCGCCTGTGGGGCGTCAAACCGGATCTGATGTCGACCGCAAAGGCGATCACCAACGGCTATTTCCCCTTCGGCGCCGTCATGATCTCAGACAAGGTGGCGGAAGTGTTCGAAGGCAGCAAGGGCGCGTTCGGCAGCATCGGCCACGGCTATACCTATTCCGGTCATCCGACGGGCGCGGCGGCCGCGCTTGCGACCTTGAAGGAGACGAGGCGGCTCAATGTCGCCGCCAATGCCGCCGTCCGCGGGGAGGAACTCATCGCGGGCCTGAAGAAGCTGCAGGACAGGTATGAGCTGATCGGCGACGTGCGCGGCAAGGGCCTGATGTGCGCGCTCGAACTCGTCAGCAATCGGGAGAAGAAAAGCGCCGCATCGAAGGATGTGATGCAGAAGGTACAGGATGTCGCTTACGAGGCCGGCGCGCTGGTGCGCACTTCCGGCGCCAACGTCATCATGTCGCCGCCGCTGATCGTCACGGCAGGGGACGTGCAAACGATCCTGGCGGCGCTCGACGCCGGCCTTGCCGCGGCGGGAGTCTGATCATGTCCGACAACGCTGCCCTGATCGCGCGCCGCGACCGGCTTCTCGGCCGCAACATGTCGCTTTTCTATGACGAGCCCGTGCATCTGGTGCGCGGCGAAGGCGTCTGGCTCTGGGATGCCGACGGCCGGCGCTATCTCGATTGCTATAACAACGTGCCGCATGTCGGCCATTGCCATCCGCGCGTGGTCGAGGCGATCACCCGGCAGGCGTCGACGCTGAACACCCATACGCGTTATCTGCATGAAGGCATTCTCGATTATGTCGAACGCCTGACCGCGACCTTCGACAGCAGCCTCGACTCTGCGATCCTGACCTGCACCGGCAGCGAGGCGAACGATGTGGCGCTGCGCATGGCGCAGGCCGTCACCGGCAAGACCGGGGTGATTGCCACCAACCATACCTATCATGGCAATACCGCCGCCGTGTCGCAGCTCTCGACCCGCATGCCGCCGGTCGGCGGCTTCGGCGGCCATGTCCGCCATGTGCCGGCGCCCGACAGCTACCGCCCGCTCGGCGGTGAAAGCGGAGAGGCCTTTGCCGCAGCCTTTGCGGCCGCGGTCGAGGCGGCGATCACCTCGCTGCAGGAAAGCCCGCATGGGTTTTCGGCACTGATCATCGATCCGTTCTTCGCCAATGAAGGCTTTCCGGATCTGCCGCAGGGCTTCCTGGACAAGACGGTAGCGGCTGTGCGCAAGGCCGGCGGCCTCGTCATCACCGACGAGGTCCAGCCTGGTTTCGGCCGCACCGGCTCTGATATGTGGGGCCATCAGCGCGCCGGCATCGTTCCCGATATCGTGACGCTCGGCAAGCCGATGGCCAACGGCCATCCGGTCGGCGGCGTCGTTGCCAATGCCGATGTGCTGAACGCCTTCCGCAAGGCCTTCCGCTATTTCAATACCTTCGGCGGCAATCCCGTTTCCTGCGCCGCCGCCATGGCGGTGCTCGACGTGATCGAGGATGAGAAGCTGATCGAGAACGCCCGCGCCGTCGGCGAATACACCCGCGACGCCTTCAAGCGGCTGGCGCAGAAACATGCGATCATCGGCGACGTGCGCGGCAGCGGGCTGTTCATGGGCATGGAATTCGTGCTGGACCGCGCGACGAAGGAGCCGGCCGTCGCAGAGGCGAGCCGCATGGTCAACGAGATGCGCCAGCGCGGCGTGCTGATGGGCAAGATCGGCATCCACCAATGCGCCACCAAGATCCGCCCGCCGATGCCCTTCTCCCGGGAAAATGCCGATCTGATGTTGTCGGTCTTCGACGACGTGCTGTCGGGCCTGTGAGACAGAGATGGCCGATCAATTGCCGCAAACCATCCGGGATGCCCTGCAGGAACGGGCGCGCGAAGCGCTCAGCCATTGGGCGGTCCTGACGGATGAACCGATCCTGCTGAAATACCGGGAAAACGCCGTCTTCCGCATTACTCTTGCTGACGGACCGTTGGCCGCCCTGCGGCTACATCGACCGGGCTATCATGACGAGACGAGCCTGCGCTCGGAGCTGGACCTCATGGCAGCGCTGCGGCGTGGAGGTCTCGACGTGCCTGCCCCCGTAGCGACGAGCGACGGCGAGAATCTCGTCTTTCTTCCGGCCAACCGAAAGTTTCCCGAGCAATATGCCGATGTCGTCAGCTGGATCGACGGCACGGCCCTCGGGCAGACCGGCACGCCGCTACCGCAATCAGCCGAGACGCAGGCGGAAATCTTTTTCCGCACCGGCCAGGAGATGGCAACGATGCATGATCTGGCCGATGCCTGGGACCCGCCGGAACATTTCCGCCGCCCGGCATGGGATGGCGAGGGCCTCCTCGGAGAAAGGCCTCTCTGGGGCCGCTTCTGGGATTGCCCGGGGCTTTCCGGCGACGAGGCCTCGTCGCTTTCGGCATTGCGCGACGACTTGCGGGACCGTCTTGCCAATGCGCAACGACACGGCCTCGACTATGGCCTGATCCATGCCGATCTCGTGCGCGAGAACATCTTCCTGACGGGAAGCAAAGACGATATCGCCTTCATCGACTTCGACGATGCGGGATATGGCTTCCGCCTTTTCGATCTCGCCACGGCCCTGCTGAAGAACCGCCAAGAACCGGCCTACCCTGCCATCGAGAATGCCGTGGTCACAGGCTATCGCAGCCGGCGCGCGCTTTCCGATGCGGCGCTGCAAAGCCTGCCGCTTTTCATAGTGCTGAGGAGCCTCACCTATATCGGTTGGCTTGCCGAGCGGCCCGAGATCCCGAACGCTCCCGAGCGGCTGTCGCGTTATGTCGCCGAAAGTCTGGAGCTTGCAAGAAAGCTCGATATCGCCGCTTGACATCCCTCGCAAATTGATTAACGTGTTAAGTAAATAAGCCGTGGGAGGACGGATGCCACATCTCACCATCGAATATTCGGCCAATCTCGATGGCCGCGCCGATATCGGCGCGCTCTGTGAGACATTGCTGAAGACCGTGCTCGAGACAGGGCTTTTCGAGATCGGTGCGGTGCGCGTGCGCGCCCTTCGCGCCGATCACTATGCGATCGCCGACCGGCTTGCCAAAAACGCCTTCGTCGACCTGAATTTCCGCATCGGCACGGGCCGCACGGCAGAGGAGAAGAAGCGCACGGGCGAAGCGATCTTTGCGGCGGCGACGGAAATTCTCGGCCCGCTCTTCGAGACACCGCATTTCGCGCTGTCGCTGGAGATCCGCGAGATCGATGCGGAGCTGAGCTGGAAGAAGAACGCCATTCATCCGCGGCTGCGCGGCAAGTGACAAACCCCCGCCTCGCGGGACGAGACAACATCAGGGAAACAGACGATGTCCAAACTGCAGGAAAACATCGCAAAGGCCGAAATCTACCTTGCGAAGTTCAAGGAACGCGGTGTCCTCAACCGCATTGGCGGCGAGGATGTGGCAGGTGGTGACGGTGAAACCTTCGAGACCCTCTCGCCGGTCGATCTGAAGCCGCTCGCCACCGTCGCCCGCGGCACGACCGCCGATATCGACCGGGCTGCCAGAGCCGCCAAATCAGCCTTTGGCGAATGGGCCGCCATGCCGGGCGATGCGCGCAAGAAGCTGCTGCACAAAATCGCCGATGCGATCGTTGCGCGCGCCGAAGAGATTGCTTTCGTCGAATGCATGGATACCGGCCAGTCGCTGAAATTCATGGCCAAGGCGGCGCTGCGCGGCGCGGAAAATTTCCGCTTTTTCGCCGATCGCGCGCCTGAGGCCCGGGACGGCAAGTCGTTGCGCGCCGACGGCCAGGTGAACGTGACGACGCGCGTGCCGATCGGCCCGGTCGGCATCATCACGCCGTGGAACACGCCCTTCATGCTGTCGACCTGGAAGATCGCGCCGGCCTTGGCCGCCGGCTGCACCATCGTCCACAAGCCGGCCGAATTCTCGCCGCTGACGGCCCGGCTGCTCGTCGAAATCGCCGAAGAGGCCGGTCTGCCCAAGGGCGTGTGGAACCTGGTCAACGGCTTCGGCGAGGATGCCGGCAAGGCGCTGACCGAACATCCGCTGATCAAGGCGATCGGCTTCGTCGGCGAAAGCCGCACCGGCTCGATGATCATGAAGCAGGGCGCCGACACGCTGAAGCGCGTGCATTTCGAACTCGGCGGCAAGAACCCGGTCGTCGTCTTTGCCGATGCCGATCTCGAGCGCGCGGCCGATGCCGCCGTCTTCATGATCTATTCGCTGAACGGCGAGCGCTGCACCTCATCCTCGCGCCTGCTGGTCGAAGACAGCGTCTATGACAGGTTCACCGCGGTCGTCGCCGAAAAGGCAAGGCGCATCAAGGTCGGGCATCCCCTCGATCCCGAGACGGTCATCGGTCCGCTGATCCACCCCGTGCACGAAAAGAAGGTGCTGGAATATATCGCGATCGGCCGCTCGGAGGGCGCGACGCTCGCGGCCGGCGGCGAGAAGTTCGATGGCCCGGGCGGCGGCTGCTATGTCTCCCCCACCCTCTTTACCGGCGCCGACAACCGGATGCGCATCGCCCAGGAGGAAATCTTCGGGCCGGTGCTGACCGCCATTCCCTTCAAAGACGAGGCCGATGCGCTGGCGCTCGCCAACGACGTCCAGTACGGGCTCACCGGCTATCTCTGGACCTCGGACGTCACCCGCGCCTTCCGTTTCACCGACCATCTCGACGCCGGGATGATCTGGGTGAACTCGGAAAACGTCCGCCACCTGCCGACGCCCTTCGGCGGCGTCAAGAACTCAGGCATCGGCCGCGACGGCGGCGACTGGTCCTTCGATTTCTACATGGAAACCAAGAACGTCGCCTTTGCCACCAAGCCGCACGCCATCCAGAAACTCGGCGGCTGAGCCGTCAATACAGATAAGTACGCATAAGAGGAGGAACCCATGCCCCTGCCGACACCCAATCTCTATCCGCCCTTCAACATCGTGCGCCTCAGCCATGTGGAACTCGGCGTCACCGACCTCGCCAAGTCCCGCGCCTTCTACGTCGATACGCTCGGCCTGCAGGTGACGGATGAGACCGCCGATACCATCTATCTCAGGGCGCTCGAAGAGCGCGGCCATCATTGCATCGTACTGAAGAAATCCGGCAAGGCCGAAGCCCGCGACCTTGGTTTCAAGGTCTTTAGCGATGAGGATCTCGACAAGGCCGCCCATTTCTTCAAGGACAAGGGACTGCCTGTGGAATGGATCGAGCGCCCCTATCAGGCGCGCACCTTCCGCACCCGCGATCCGCACGGCATTCCGCTCGAATTCTATTCGAAGATGGATCGCCTGCCGCCGATCCATCAGAAATATGCGCTCTACAAGGGCGTCAAGCCGTTGCGCATCGACCACTTCAACTGCTTCTCGCCCAATGTCGACGAAAGCGTCGCCTTCTATAACGAGCTCGGCTTCAGGGTCACCGAATATACCGAGGATGCCGAGACTGGCCGTCTCTGGGCCGCCTGGACGCACCGCAAGGGCGGCGTGCACGACATCGCTTTCACCAACGGCCGCGGCCCGCGCCTGCACCACACCGCTTTCTGGGTGCCGACGCCGCTCAACATCATCGACCTGCTCGACCTGATGGCGACCACAGGCTGGGTTTCCAATATCGAGCGCGGCCCGGGCCGCCACGGCATCTCCAATGCCTTCTTCCTCTACATCCTCGATCCCGACGGCCACCGCATCGAGATCTACTGCTCGGACTACCAGACGGTCGATCCCGATCTGGAGCCGATCAAGTGGGACCTCAAGGATCCGCAGCGCCAGACGCTTTGGGGCGCACCGGCTCCCAAATCCTGGTTCGAACATGGTAGCCTGTTCGCCGGCGCCGATGTGGTCGAGCCTGATTTGAAGGCACAGCCGATCATCGCGCCTTGAACGGTTACCCCGAAAGCGGGCGAAATCGCCCGCTTTTCAACGTTGGCGAGGATGGAGTCATGGAATTGAAAGACGCAACATTGTTCCGGCAGGCCGCGTTGGTCGGCGGCGAGTGGATAGAGGCCGGCGACAATGCGATCGCGGTGGATAATCCGGCGACCGGCGAGATCATCGGCCGCGTTCCCAATCTGGGAGCGGTCGAGACGAAGGCGGCGATTGCCGCGGCCGAGGTTGCCCAGAAGGAATGGGCAGCCCGCACAGCCAAGGAGCGGTCGATCATCCTCAGGCGCTGGTTCGAGCTGATGATGGCGAACCAGGACGATCTCGGCCGCATCCTGACGGCTGAGCAGGGTAAGCCGCTGGCTGAAGCCAAGGGCGAAATCGCCTACGGCGCGAGCTTCATCGAATGGTTCGCCGAGGAGGCGCGGCGCGTCTATGGCGATATCGTTCCCGGCCATCAGAAGGACAAGCGCATCCTTGTCATGAAGCAGCCGATCGGCGTCGTTGCCGCGATCACCCCGTGGAATTTCCCCAATGCGATGATCACCCGCAAGGCCGGCCCTGCCTTTGCCGCCGGCTGCGCCATGGTGCTGAAGCCGGCGTCGCAGACGCCGTTTTCGGCGATCGCCATTGCCATCCTCGCCGAGCGCGCCGGCTTCCCCAAGGGCCTGTTCAGCGTTCTCACAGGTTCGGCGCGGGCGATCGGCGGCGAGATGACGGCGAGCCCCGTCGTGCGCAAGCTGACTTTCACCGGCTCCACCGAAGTCGGCGCCGAGCTTTACAAGCAGAGCGCGCCGACCATCAAGAAGCTCGGACTGGAACTCGGCGGCAACGCGCCCTTCATCGTCTTCGACGATGCCGATCTCGATGCGGCCGTCGAAGGTGCGCTGATCGCCAAATTCCGCAACAACGGCCAAACCTGCGTCTGCGCCAACCGCCTCTATGTGCAGGAAGGCGTTTATGACGCCTTTGCCGAGAAGCTGTCGAAGGCTGTGGGAACGCTGAAGACCGGCAACGGTTTCGACGAAGGCATCAATCTCGGCCCGCTGATCGACGAATCGGCGCTTGCCAAGGTCGAGGAACATGTCGCCGATGCGCTGTCCAAGGGCGGCCGCGTCGTTGCCGGCGGCCATCGCCACCCGCTCGGCGGGCGCTTCTACGAGGCGACGGTGCTCGCCGACGTCACCCCTGCCATGGCTGTCGCCAGGGAAGAGACCTTCGGGCCGGTGGCGCCGCTCTTCCGCTTCAAGGACGAAGCCGATGTGATCGCCCAGGCCAACGACACCGAATTCGGTCTCGCCTCCTATTTCTACGCCAAGGATCTCGCCCGGGTCTTCCGGGTCGCCGAGGCGCTGGAATACGGCATGGTCGGTGTCAATACCGGGCTGATCTCGACGGCCGAAGCCCCCTTCGGCGGCGTCAAGCTCTCCGGCCTCGGCCGCGAAGGCTCGAAATACGGCATCGAGGAATTCACCGAAATCAAATATGTCTGCCTCGGCGGTATCGCCTGAGGCCAAGAGAAGGCCCGAGACAAGCATGACCCATCCACGATTCCTGTCCTTTTCCAGAAACGGCCGTCATGGCTATGGGCTTGCCGTCGAGGGCGGCGTCATCGACCTGTCGGCTCGCCACGGCGCAAGCTGGGCGAGCCTTCGCGAGGTGATCGAGGCGGGCCGCCTCGTTCAGCTCGCCGAGGAGAGCAGATCATTGCAGCCGGATTTCGCGCTTGACGACGTCCGCTTCGAAATTCCCATTCCGTCACCGGAAAAGATCATCTGCGTCGGGGTCAACTTCCCCGACCGCAACGAGGAATATAAGGACGGACAGACAGCGCCCTCCAACCCCTCGCTCTTCATCCGTTTCCCCCGTTCCTTCACCGGCCATGGCGAAGCGCTGATCCGGCCGCCGGAAAGCCCGCAGCTCGATTATGAGGGCGAGATCGTCATCGTCATCGGCAAGGGCGGCCGGCGGATCGCCGAGGCGGATGCCCTCTCCCACATCGCCGCCCTGTCGCTCTGCAATGAAGGCACGATCCGCGACTGGGTGCGCCATGCCAAATTCAACGTCACCCAAGGCAAGAACTTCGATCGCACCGGCGCGATCGGCCCCTGGCTGATCCCCTTCACCGACCCCGCCCAGCTCGAGGACATCACGCTCGAAACCCGCGTCAACGGCGAAGTGCGCCAGAGCGACCGCACCAGCCGGATGATCTTCTCCTTCCGCAAGATCATCAATTATATCTCCACTTTCACCACGCTCGTTCCCGGCGACGTTATCGTCACCGGCACGCCGACAGGCGCCGGCGCCCGCTTCGATCCGCCGATCTGGCTGAAAACAGGCGATGTCGTCGAAGTCGAGGCAGACGGTCTCGGCATCCTGAGAAACACCATCGCCGACGAGGTGTGAGATGCTGACGTCAAACGACATCGAACAGGCCGCGCTAAACCTTGACGAAGCAGAGCGGACCCGTGTCCAGACCGGCCTTCTATCGTTGAAGCATCCTCAAATGACGATGGACGATGCCTATGCGGTGCAAGCCGCCTGGGTGAAGAAGAAGATCGCGCGCGGCCGCAAGCCGATCGGCTGGAAGATCGGGCTGACGTCGAAGGCGATGCAATATGCCCTCAATATCGACATCCCCGATTCCGGCGTGCTCTTCGATGACATGGTCTTCGAAGACGGCGCGACCGTGCCGGCCGATCGCTTCATCCAGCCGCGCATCGAGGCGGAAATCGCCTTTGTCATGAAGGCGCCGTTGCGCGGCCCTGATATCTCGATCTTCGATGTGCTTGATGCCACCGACTACGTGACGCCGGCGCTCGAAATACTCGACACCCGCATCCTGCGTGTCGATCCGGAGACGAAGAAGCCGCGCACCATCGTCGACACGATTTCCGACAATGCCGCCAATGCCGGCATCGTCACCGGCGGCCGCGGTACGCGGCCCGATGAGATCGATATGCGCTGGATGGGCGCGATCGTCAGTCGTAATGCCGAGGTCGAGGAGACGGGGCTTGGGGCGGGCGTCCTCAACCAGCCTGCCCGCGGCGTCGCCTGGCTCGCCAATCGGCTGGCGCAATATGGTGATGGCATCGAGGCTGGACAGATCGTGCTGGCTGGTTCATTCATCCGTCCGATCGAGGCGCGGCACGGCGACACCATTCATGCCGATTTCGGCCCTTACGGCTCGGTCAGCCTCTATTTTGCATGAAGGAGTGAAACATGCCGGCGCCCAAGAACCTCTTCAAGCAGGCCCTGAAAGAGGGACGGGCGCAGATCGGGCTCTGGCAGGCGCTCGCCAGCCCCTATACGGTAGAAATCTGCGCCGGCGCCGGTTACGATTGGCTGCTGCTCGATGCAGAACATGCGCCGAACGACGTGCCGCTTCTCGCCTCGCAGTTGCAGGCCATGAAGGGATCGGCAAGCCATGCGGTGATCCGCCCGCCGGTCGGCGAAACCTGGATCATCAAGCAGATGCTCGATATCGGCGCGCAGACGCTGCTCATTCCGATGGTCGACAGCAAGGAGATGGCCGAAGCCATGGTGCGGGCCGTGCGTTATCCGCCGCAGGGCGTGCGCGGCGTCGGTGCTGCCCTTGCCCGCGCCTCCGATTTCAACCGCATTCCAGACTACCTCCAGACCGCCAATGATGAGATCTGCCTGCTGCTGCAGGTCGAAAGCCGGGCGGGGCTCGCAGCGCTCGACGCGATCGCCACGACCGACGGCGTCGACGGCGTCTTCATCGGCCCCTCCGATCTCGCCGCCGACATGGGTTATCTCGGCCGACCGGGCGCGCCCGAAGTGCAGGCCGAAGTCGAAAAGGCGCTTGCCAGGATCCAGTCGCACGGCAAGGCCGCCGGCATCCTGATCGGCGATCTCGCCCTTTCCAAGCGCTATCTCGAACTCGGCGCCACCTTCGTCGCGATCGGCAACGACGTCATGCTGCTGGCCAATGCCACGGCCAAGCTGCTCGAAGACTTCCACAAGGCCGAACCGGCCAGACCGGCGGGCGACGTGAAGGTCTACTGACCTCTCCCGCATCCCGCAGCGTTTTGCACGCTCAGTCAAAACGGACTGCACGCCTGGACAGGACGCCTCCCGGCCTTTCGACCATGATGATCGAAAGGTCCAGGAGGAAGAGATATGCGTTTCAGCAATAAGACGGCGCTGATCACCGGCGGCGGCACCGGCATCGGTGCTGCGGTCGCCCAGCGCATCCGTAGGGAAGGCGGCAATGTCGCGCTCGTCGGCCGGCGCCCCGAACCGCTTCGCGCCGTTGCCGATGAGATCGGCGCCAGCGTCATCACGGCCGATGCGGCTGACGGCGCCGCGATGCGGGAAGCACTCGAAACTGTTGTCGAGACCTTCGGCGGGCTCGACATTCTGATTGCCAATGCCGGTGGCCACGGTGTCGGGCCGACGATCAGCATGTCCGATGAGACCTGGGACCTCGCCATCCGGATGAACCTCAACACCGCCTTTGTCAGCGCCCGCGAATGCCTGCCGCATCTGATCCGGAGCAAGGGCAATATCGTCGTCCTCGCCTCGATCGCCGGGCTGTTCGCCGGGCCGGATGCGGCAGGTTACGTCACGATGAAGCATGGTTGCATCGGGCTTGCGAAGTCATTGGCGCGCGACTACGGCCGCAAGGGCGTGCGCACCAACACCGTCTGCCCGGGATGGGTGACGACTGACATGGCCGACGAGCAGATGCAGGTGATCGTCGAGAAATTCCAGCTGAAAAGCGTCGAAGAGGCCTATGCGCTCGTCACCAAGGACGTGCCGCTCGGTCGCCCGGCAGGCGCCGAGGATGTCGCCAACGCTGTCTGCTTCCTGGCCTCGTCGGAGGCCTCAATGATCAATGGCGCGATCCTGACCGTCGACGGCGGCGCCGGCACGGTCGATCTGCCGACCCTCGCCTTTGCAGAGTGATAGGAAGAGACAACGATGAACGAAAATCCGAAGGATTGGAAAACCTACGACGAATTCGCCTACGGCATCGACACGAACCGCCTGGCGGCGAGCGAAGCGCTTGACGGCTCGTCCTATAAGATCGCCTTCGACGGCGGCCGCCTGCTGGACCTTGCCTTGGGCAAAGGCGAGGCCAAATGGTCCGACGGCAAGGAAAGCGCAACCGACAAGGCTGAGGTGATCGAGGTCGCGCCGAATACTTATTTCATCGAGATCGTCTTCGCCGGCCGGCCGAGAGAAGCCGAAACGCTGATCGTCAATGTGCGGACCCGCCGAGCGCTTTCGATCTATTCGATCGTCCGCGATGCGAGGGATGCCGCCGGCGAGCCGCAGGTGGCGCAGATCTTCCGGCCCGGCGTCATCGAGGGCGGTGCAGCCAGCGGGCCGGCGCCGGCCGAAAGTCGCGACCTCATCGGGCTCAGGGCGCATTTCACCTACAGCCCCAACCATGTCTACGAACACACTTACCTTTCATCGAAGCGCTACGCCTGGCAGTGCCTGGTCGGCGTCCAGCGCGGCCATGGCGACGTCGATCTGACGACCACCTACAAATTCGACGAGAACCAGTACGTCTTCACCTTCCGCGAATTCAAAATCCCGGTCGCCTCCACCTTCTTCTACAATTTCGACGACATGCGCTCGACCGGCAAATTCCTCGGCATCACCGGCGACGGACGCATCCAGAACAGCCCGGCCGGCGCTTTCATCCGCAAGGCCTCAATGACCTATTACCTGCCGGGCCAGGACCCGGGGTGAGGACAAACCATGCGAAGAGCTTTCGACATCGTGAAGGCGCATTACGACGCCAACGACCGCCGCGATATAGACGGCATGCTGGCCGACATCGCTCCCGACTGCCGCTGGACGGAGATGGACGGCTTTCCCTGCGCCGGCACCTATGTCGGCCCGCAAGAGGTCTTCAAGAACGTCTTCCAGGCGCTCGGTGAGGCATTCGATGGCTACACCTTCAAGCTGGAACGTCTTCTCGACGCCGGCGACGACATCATCGCCATCGGCGACTATAGCGCCATGCACAGGAAGACTGGTAAATCCTTCAAGGCCCGCGTCGTCCATGCCTGGCGTGTCGCGGACGGCAAGATCCGGCGTTTCGAGCAGTTTACCGATACGCTGCGCGTCGCGGAATCGATGCGATAAAATCCAGGTGGCCCGGCGTAAAGCCGGGCCACCTCAGGAAAGCGCAGCCTTGCGCCATTGCGACGGCGAAACAGCGTAGCGGGCGCGGAAAGTACGCGAAAAATGCGCGCTGGAGGAAAAGCCGAGCGCAAAGGCGATCTCGGATATTTCACCGCTATGGCCGCCGGCCTCGCGCAGCTTGGTCGCAGCCTGCTGCAGGCGCAAGTCCCAGATATAATCGGACGGCGTCAGCCGTTCGGCCTCGAATGCGCGATAGATGTAACGCACGGAGCAGCCCATGCGCCGCGCGATCATGGCGACGGTGAGATCGGGCCGGGCGATATTCCCGGCGATGAAATCCTTGATACGCGCCAGCAGCAGATCGAGGGGATTAGCGACCAGTCCCTCCGGCCGCCCCTCGCCGATCATCGTGCGAACGAGATCAATCATCGTCTGGCCGACGCTCGAACGCCGCGCTTCGTCGAGCTGGCCGATCTCGTGCATGGTCGTTTCCATCAGCGACAGCAGAATGCCGCACATGCCGTCATGCTCGGCATGCGCGGTGAATGGCGCGGCCAGCCGCTCGACCGCGGCCTGCGGCAGCGCCTGCCGCGGCAGTTGCAGCAGCAATTGGCGGACCGGCGTGCTGTTGGTCAGCACATAGGGACGGCGCGGATCATAGATCACAAGCGCATTGATGGAGACCGGCGCGTGCAAACCACCTTGGGTGATCGAGGCGCTGCCTTCGGTCTGCAGGATCAGCTTGATGGCGTCGGGATCATCGGGCCCCGCCGTCACTCGCTCGCCGAAAACCACATGCCGATCGGCTTCCAGCCGGGTCAGGCGGCAGGCTCCCAGCATGGCCGAGAGCATCAAACTCTTCTCCTCGTCGGCCGCCGTGAAATCGAGCCTGACATTGCCGAACAGCGCGCGGGCAAGCCCGGCGAACTCTTGGCCCCGAGCGGTGTCGACGTGGCGGTGATCGGCCGAAAAAACGCATGACGGCTCCCTCGCCTCAGCTCGCCAGATAGGCGCCGTGGAGTATGTCCGGCTGGGCTTTCAGCCTCGCGGCGGGACCGTCGAAGACAAGGCGACCGCGCTCCAGCACGAGCGCCTTGTCGGCAAGATCCAGCGCGAGATTGGCGAATTGCTCGATCAGCAGCACGCCGATGCCGCCGGCAGCGGCGATCTTCAGCGCCTCGGCCAGACGCTTGACCACGGCAGGCGCCAGGCCCAGCGAAAGCTCGTCGACGATCATGAAACGCGGCTTGGCGACGAAAGCCTGCGCCATCGCCACCATCTGCTTCTGGCCGCCGGAGAGATCGGATGCCGACTGGCGCCGGCGTTCGGCAAGCTCGGGGAAGATCTCATAGGCGCGCTCCAGCCCTTGCCGCCGCGCCGCCGTGGAAGGCTCAAGCGCGGCGACGAGGATATTGTCCTCCACGGACAGTTGCCCCAGCACGCGATGCCCCTCGGGAACGAGCGCAAGGCCCGCGCGGCGAATGCGGTCGGGCGCAAAACCTTCGAGCGCGATGTCGCCCAGACGCACCGCCCCGCCGCGTGGCAGAACGCCCGCCATGGCCATGACCGTGCTCGACTTGCCCGCTCCGTTGGCGCCGAGCAGGGTCGTCACCTTGCCGGCCGCGACCGAAAAGGAGATGTCGTGGATGACGCGTTTGCCGCCGCGTTCGACGGCGAGGTTTTCGACGCTGACCTCGGAAATCCCGCTCATTTCAGAACTCCCCCAGATAGGCGCGCCGCACGTTCGGATCGGCCAGCACGGTCTGCGTCGGGCCGAGCGCCAGCAGCTTGCCGTAGTCGAGTACCATGGTTTCGCTGCACATGGATCGAATGAGATCGACGTCATGGTCGATGACCAGAACCTGCGCTTTGAATTCCATGGGGATGCGCAGCACCAGCTCGCGAAACGCCTTCCCCTCCTCCTCGGTCAGGCCGGCGGCCGGCTCGTCCAGCAGGATTAGTCTCGGCTTGCCGACGACGCATTTCCCCAGCTCGACCAGGCGGCGCTGGAAAAGATTGAGCGATTGTCCCAGCCGGTCGGCAGCCACGGCCAGGCCAACGAAGGAGAGAGCCTCATCCACCGCTTCGGAACGATGCGCAGCGCTGACGACGTGATCGGCGATCGCTGCGATATTGCCGGCGACGGTCAGGTCTTCGACGACCTGTTCGGTCTGGAATGAACGGCGCAAGCCGGCGCGTACGCGCTGGAGCGGCGACATCGGCAACAGTGGCTGAGCGCCGAGCGACACGGTCCCTTGAACCGGCCGGACGAAGCCGGAAAGCACGTTGAGCAGCGTCGTCTTGCCGGCGCCGTTCGGGCCGATCAGCCCCGCGACCGGCGCCGTCAGCACCGCGCTGAGTTCGTTGATCGGCCTCACGCCGCCGAACTGAACGACGAGATTGTCGATGGTGATCATCGTCCCCTCCCCTTCGATAGGCCGCTGTTCAGACGGGCGATCAATGCCGCGATCTGGCCGGCTATGCCGGCCGGCGCCGTCGCCAGTGCATGGAACAGCGCGACGCCGAAAATGCCGATCGTGACGTAGCCGTCGATGCCGAGATCGGTGAGCAGCGCCGGCACCGCCCGCAGCAGCAGGCCGGCGATCAGCGCGCCATACCAGTTGAAGACGCCGCCAACGATGGCGAGCGCGAAGAGATTGAGGCTTTCGAAGGCGCCGAAGGCGCGCCCGTCCAGTTGGCCGACATTGCCGGCCAGCAACCCGCCGGCAAGGCCGGCGAGCAAGCCGCTGAGCGCAAAGGCCCAGGCCTTGTAGACCAGCACGTTGACGCCGCTGGCGACGGCGACTGTCTCGCCCTTGCGGATCAGCGCCCAGGCCCTGCCGGGACGCGCAAGCTTATGCCATTGCGCGATCAAAAGACCGATCGCCGCTGCCGCGCAGACATAGAGGAAATAGGCAATCTCGCCGCCGGCCATTGCAGGCCTTGCCAGCATCTCGCGGCCCGAACCGTCGGCCCGGCCGAGAAAACCGGGACCGCCATCGGGGAAACCCCAGGCACTGATAATGATCTGGAAGGCGCCGGCGAGCATCAGCGTCACGAGTGCGAGATAAAGACCGCGCAGCCTGAGTGCCGGTACGCCGAAGGCCAATCCCACCACGGAGGCGACGATGCCGCCGGCAAGCAGGCTCACTTCAAAAGGTGGATGAAAGGCATGGCCGATGCGCAGCGTTACCCAGCCGCCGACGCCGACGAGGGCGAACTGGCAGAGCGAAACCAGGCCGAGCTGACCATAGAGAATGGCAAGACCGGCAACCGACAGCGACAGCGCGACGGCCGAGGTTGCCGCCGAAAGCCAGAAGGAATTGGCAAGAAAAGCGACCATGGCTGCGAAGAGCGCCATCGTCACGGGAACATGCAGAAGCTGCTTCGGCAGGCGCATCATCGGCGGGCCTTCGGCCTTGGAGGCGATTGTTTGCGGCTGAACGCTCATCGGTCTTTCAACGCGGCCTTCGCCGTGCCTCCCAGGATCGTGACGGCGGCGAGCGCGATAATGAAGGGTGCTGCCGCTCGATAGGGCGATATCCAGGCAATCGGCGTCAGCGCCGCCTCGGCAATGCCGATCAGAATGCCGGCGACCGCCGTTTCCCAGAGCGAACGCAACTGGCCAAGGATCGCCGCGGCGATTGCCGGGATGACCAATAGCGTCAAGAACGTGCCCTGCAGGCGCACGAGATCGGCCAGCAACATGCCGGCGAGGCCTGAGAAGATGCCGGTGATGATCCAGGCGGCTGTCTCGGTATGGAGGACGCGCACGCCGAGCACCGCGCTGAGGTCGCGGTCATTCGCAAGGGCGCGCATGTCGAGACCGAGGCGCGTGCGGGAAAGCAGCAAGGTGATCGCAACGACCATGGCGACGGCAAGAAGAAGAGCGATGATGCGGGTGTAGGTGAGGCGCACGGCAAAGAGCGACACGAACATCTGATCGGTCGGAAACTGCAGGCGACGGGGAAGCTCGCCCCAGGTGACACCCATGACTGCGATCAGGACGAGCGCCGGCGCTAGCGTGCCGACGGCGCGCACGACGGTGTCGCGATGCGACAGCATCGGCGCGAAGACCCGGCCATAGAGGAAACTGATCGCCGTCGAGACGGCAACGGCGGCAAGGATGGCGACGCCGAGCGGCATCTTCCATTCGAGCAACTGCCAGGCGCAATGTGCGCCGATCGCGCCGAAGGCGCCGAAAGCGAAATTGAGAACGCCGGTCGCGCGAAACAGCACGACGAGGCCGACGCCGGACAGGGCATAGACCGCACCGATCCCGAGCCCCGAAATGATGAAAGGAAGAATGTTCATGGGCGATCCTCTGGGACTTATCATGCTCCGCGGGTGATGCCGCGGAGCATGATGGCGGACGCAGGCTCAGTTGAGACCGGCGGACTTTTCGAAGGCGCGGATGTCCTTCAGCTCAGGATCGGGCGACGGCGCGCAGTCGGAGACGACTTTCCACTTGCCGCCCTCGCTGACGGCCATGCGCGTCGTCGAATTGGCGTTGTGGCGGGTCTGGCCGTCACCGAAATACCAGGGCGCGCAAAAGATATCGCTCTTGAAGCCCTTGATCCCCCGCACGGCGGCCGAAGCCGTCTCGCGATTGATGTTGGCGGGATCGAGCGTCATAGGCATTGTCTCCTCCAGTTGTTGCCCCGCTCCCCACGGGGTCGTGCGATCGGGATTTCGGGCTCAGCCGGAAATCGTCTTTCCTGTCATGAACGCGGCAGCCTTTGCCGCAATCATCATCGTCGGCGCGTTGGTATTGCCCGACACCAGCGTCGGCATCACCGAGGCGTCGCAGACGCGCAGCCCCTCGACGCCGCGCACCTTGAGATCCGATCCGACGACCGCCATGCGATCATCAGCGCGGCCCATGCGCGCCGTTCCCGCCGGATGGAAGACGGTCTTGGCCGATTGCCTGATGTAGTCGCGCAGGGCCTCCGGATCTTTCTCGACGCCGGGCTTCGGCAGCACGCGGCGCTTGACCAGCTTGGCGAGCGCCGGGGCATCGAGGATGCGGATTGCCGTTTCGACACCGCGCACCAGTGTCTCGATATCGGCGGGATCAGACAGCAGATTGGCGTTGAAATCGGTCTGCTCGCTGGGATCGGCGCTTTTCAGCCTGATCCAGCCGCGCGACCGCGGCCGGAGGTAACACGGCCCGATGCTGAGGCCGTGGCCGGGCTCCGCTTCGCGGTCGACGAAGCCGATCAGCACCGGCAGCACATGGAACTGCACATCCGGCTGGCCGGTGCCTGCGGTATCGACGAAGCCGCCGCATTCGACGACATTGGACGACAGCAGCCCGCGATGCGAGGTGAGATAGCGCAGCATATGGCCGGCGGCCCGCAGGCCCCTGTCGTGGCCGAGGATCGAGATCGGCTCGCGCGTCTCGCCTTGTACCGGCACTTCGAGATGATCCTGATAATTGGCGCCGACCCCCGGCAGATCGGCGATCACCGGGATGCCCAGCGCGGCAAGATGCGCACCGTCGCCGATCCCCGACAATTGCAGGATCTTCGGCGTGGCGATGGCGCCTGCGGTGAGCGCGATTTCGCGCGACGCCTTGAAGGTCGCACCATCGAGCAGTTCCACGCCGGTCGCCCTCTGCCCCTCGAACAGCAGGCGCGCCACCTTGCGCTCGGTCAGCACGGTGAGATTCGGCCGCTTCTCCGCCTCGCGCAGAAAGGCCTGAGCCGAGCTCCAGCGCCGGCCGCCATGGGTGGTGCTCTGATAGAAGCCGACCCCCGCCTGATCGGCGCCATTGAAATCGTCATTATGGGGAATGCCGATTTCGGTCGCCGCCTGGACGAAGGCCTCGCTCAGCGGATGCCGATGGCGGGGATCGGAGACGTGCAGGCCGCCCTTCTTGCCGTGGAATTGGCCGTTCAGCCGCTCATTGTGCTCCAGCGAGCGGAAGGCCGGAAGCACATCGTCATAGGACCAGCCCTCGCAGCCCATCTGCGACCAGGTGTCGTAGTCATTGCGATGGCCGCGAATATAGATCATCGCATTGACCGAGCTGCCGCCGCCGAGCACATTGCCTTGCGGCACGATGCTCGGCCGGCCGTTCAGGCCCTTGTCGGGGTTCGATGCATAGGGATGGATGTCGATCCCCTTGCCCAGCACCTTGAAGAAGGTGGCGGGAATATGGATCCACGGATCGGCGTCGCGGCGGCCGGACTCGATCAGGAGCACCTTGTGCGCCGCATTTTCCGACAGCCGGTTTGCCAGCACGCAGCCCGAGGATCCGCCTCCGACGATGATATAATCGTAAGTCGTCATGGCTCAGCTCAACACCGTCTGGATCGTCGTGAATTCCTTCAGTCCTTCGGCGCCGAATTCGACGCCCATGCCGGATTGTTTAACGCCCCCGAAGGGTGCGTTGGGCTGGATCGCGCCATGTTTGTTGATCCAGACCGAACCGCATTCGAGCTGCATCGCATAGCGCTTCGCCTTCTCGACATCGGCCGACCAGACCGAGCCGCCGAGACCGGCCGGATTCTGGTTGGCGCGGGCAATCACCTCGTCGAGATCGCTGTAGCGGATGATCGGCAGGGCCGGACCGAACTGCTCCTCATCGACCAGCCGGACGCCGTGGTCGACATCGGCGACGAGGGTGATCGGGTAGAAATAGCCGGGCCGGTCCAGCGGCGCGCCGCCGGTCAGGATGCGGCCGCCCTTTGCGCGCGCGTCGTCGACGAGATCGCGCACCTTGTTGAACTGCAATTCGTTCTGTATCGGGCCGAGAATGCTCGCCTCATCTAGGCCGTCGCCGACGGTGATCTTGCCGGCATAATCGGCAAGTGCGGCGCAGACCTCTTCATAGATGCTGTCATGCACATAGAGGCGTTTCAGCGCCGCGCAGGTCTGGCCGTTGTTGATGAAGGCGCCCCAGAACAGACCCTCGACGATGCCCTTCGGATCGACGTCGGGCAGCACGATGCCGGCATCGTTGCCGCCGAGCTCCAGCGTCAGCCGCTTCAAGGTGGCGACGGCCGAGGCCATGATTTTTTTGCCGGTTTCCGTCGAGCCGGTAAAGGTCATCTTGGCAATACCGGGATGGGCGGAAAGCGCGGCACCAATGCTGTTTTCGCCGGTGATCACATTGACGACGCCGGGCGGCAGCACCTCGTTGATGATCTCGAGGAGACGGATGGTCGAGAGCGGCGTCAGGGGCGACGGCTTGATGACGACGGTATTGCCGGCACGCAACGCCGGCACGATGTGCCAGCAGGCGATCATCACCGGCCAGTTCCAGGGCGTGATCGAGCCGACGACGCCGATCGGCTTGCGATGCAGCTCGACACGGCCCTCATTGTCATCCTGCAGGATTTCGACCGGCAGATCGAGTTCGGCCGTATGGCGCGTCCAGGCAAGTGCTGCGCCGATTTCGAAGCGCGATCCTAGACCGTTGAGCGGCTTGCCCTGCTCCCGGGTCAGGATCTGCGCCAGTTCTTCGGCGTGCTCGGCAATCTTCTCGGCAATGGCCCGGCAGGCCGCGGCGCGCCCTTCATTCGAGGTCTGCGACCAGCTTTTGAAAGCCGCCGCGGCGGCGGCAACGGCCCGGTCGAGATCGGTTTCCCCGGCAAGCGGCATATAGCCGACGATTTCGCCGTTCGACGGATTGGCAACCGGCGCATGATGGGCGGTGGCGACAGTTTCGCCACCGATGAGCAGGGTAGACTGCTTCACGATATTCTCCTCCCGTGAGATTAGGGAGGACTATGACTTTGGCTGGAAAAACCGTCTTGGGGAGAAACGCACCTCGTCTTGGACGGAAGCGCAAATTGCGCGTCAGACCATCTTTGGCACCGGTTCGCCGGCGCGCAGCAGCTCGCTCGGCGCACAATCGAACAGTTCCTTGAAGCTGCGGTTGAAATAGGAAATGTCATTGAAGCCGGCGGAATAGGCGACTTCGGCGATCGTTCCGACGTTGCGCTGCTCTTTGAGCTGCTCGATCTTTTCGCGTGCAAAGCGCAGGCGTTTGTCGCGGATGACGGTGGTGCAGGTCATGCCCAGTCCCTGGAAATCCTGCTGCAGCGTGCGGATCGAGACGCCGAGCCTCGTCGCCAGCCATTTGGCGCTGAGATCGCTCTCGGTCAGGTGTTTGTCGATCAGAATATCGACCATCTGCATGCGCCTGCCGGCACTGTCATGCAAGGAAGTCAGGCTTGCCGTCTGGATGTCGGTCGACAGAAACGCCTGGCGCGTCGTGTCGAACATCAGCTGGCGCAGATGCGGTGAGGCCGCCTCGCTTTCCGGCGTCGTCATCATCTTGGCGATCAGCGCACGCAGCATCATCGTCATCGGATCGTCGGCCGCAAGCTTGCGGGCCACGTCGAAATTCACCTTGCTGCCTGAATACATCAATTGCCGCGGCAAATGCAGGGACAGATGATTGGAGAAGTGACCGCGGAAATAGAAGGTGGTCGGTCGCGTGGAATCGACCAGAATGCATTCGCCGACATCGAGAATGTTCTGCTGGCCGGAATGCTCTACGCCGCAGGCTCCCTCGAGCTGCAGGATCAGGAACAGATGTTCGTGGGCATCGCGGCGAATATCGTCCCAGCCGCGATGGACATAATCGAGATCGTTAGAGACGTGGGCAAATTCCATGCCGCAGACGTCGATGCGGCTTGCCGTGCCGGTCACTTTGTCGCCGCGCTGCATCGTGTGCGCGTTGAAATTCCCGCAGATATTGTGAAGGTCATCCGACCATTGATCGTAAGGCGTCGGCGACCAGGCGCGATCGACGAGGCTGCGGTTCTGCAACAGGTCCAACTCTGCCTCCCAACAGTGTCTACACAACTGAAGACTGCCGCAGGCCGGGTTCGTCGTCAATTAAATATTTAACACATTAATCAAGGGGCTTTGCATCTGGGCGGAAAGCCGTCACTCCTCACCGCCGCTCGCGCCTTCGAGCCTCAGCGCCGTCAGCTCGTCCAGCATGTCCAACAGCTGCTCGACCCGCTGCGCCCCGAAGCGTGCGCCGATATCGGCATAGACCTTCAGGCTCTCCGGCATGACCTCGTCGACCATTGCTCGCCCCGTGGGCGTAATCCGCAGCAGCACCCGCCGGCCGTCGGCCTTGTCCTTATGTTTGGTGATGAAGCCGCGCTCTTCGAGCGAGCGGATCATGCGCGTCAGGCTCGGCGCCAGGATCGAGGCCTTGTCCGCCACTTCGCTTGCATCGAGCGTTCCCGCTTCGGACAGAACACGGATCACCCGCCATTGCTGCTCGGTTACATCATGCGCCGCCAGGATCGGCCGGAAATGGCTCATCACCGCTTCGCGCGCCCGCAAAAGCCCGATCGCGAGCGACCGCTGGCGCTCCTGCGATGAACCCGGCAACGACGGCATCTCGCGTTTTTCCTGCTGTCCATTCTTCATCGGGGTCCGATCGTGCAATGATTGATTACCGGTTTTTCGCGACCTTGAGCGGCCGCGGAAATCGCAAGACAGCTAGTTAACACAGCAACAACCAATCACAAGCCCAGCCTCTCGATCGACCGACAAGGCTTATGGGCATCGTGACGGTCGCCGGTGTTTGCAGAGCAAACTCCGACGGCGTACCGTCGCTTCGACGATACCCCTTTCGCAAGTTCATTCAGGCGCTATGGTGTTGGAAAAACAAGGGCGAGCATGGGACAAGATACAAGCCACCTTCAGGAGCGGATGACGATTATCGGTGATCTCAAGGCTGCGTCCTTTGTCCCCTGGATCCGGCGCCATGCCGCCAAGCTCGGGCTCTCGCATACCATATCTCATGCGAGTCCCATGCGGATCGAACTCGAGCTTTCAGGACCGGAGGATTTGATCGACATGATGGAGGTGGGATGCTCACTGGGGCCCATCGACGTATGGGTCGAGAGCATAGAACGCACTGCGATGATCGGTAAAACGGCCTGATACCAAATGCGGTTTTTGCGATGTGCATATTATTTAACCATTGTTGCCAATGCGAAAAAACTATGCAAACGTGAGGCCTTGAGCGTATCGTTCTACAAAACGTAGTATGGTTCAGGAAGTCTAGTCATGCCATCCGATCCGACCGGCTTTTGGACGCCAGTCGCCCTTTCCCGGGATCTGCCGGCCGCAACCGTCATCCCCGCCCGGACGGCATCTGGATCGATCGCCCTCTGGCGCAGCACTTCGGGGCATATATCGGCATCGGCGGATCGCTGTCCGCACCGCGGTATGCGCTTGTCCCATGGTTTCGTGCGCGGCGAGGCGCTTTCCTGCATCTATCACGGCTGGAGCTATGGCCAGGCCGGAAACTGTCTGCGCATTCCTGCCCATCCGGGGCTGGCGCCGCCGGAAACCATCCGGGTCGCCACCCATGAAGTCGAGGAAGCGGGCAGCGTGATCTGGGTGGCCGTGGGTACGCCCGCTTCGAAGCCGCCAAGGCTTGACGGCCTCATTCCCTTGCGCTCGCTGACGGCGTTTGCAGGCACTGCCGCGATCGAAGCGGCGGCCGGCGCGAAGGCGAACCCTGACGGTCTTGTCGAGATCGACGCATCCACCGGCGCTCTCTGTCTGCTGTTATCCGTCCAGGACGACGCGCAGACGCTGATCCATGTGCTCCTGAAGGATGACCTCGGCCCTGCTGCGGCCATCGGCGCTTCGCGGGTTGCCGAAAGTCTGCGCCGCCGAGCTGAGGATCTTCAGAAAAAGGAGATCGCGCGGTGAGCATGCAGGCGATGATCGACGAATGGTATCCGGTCGGGCTTTTCAGTCAGCTCGACAGCGCCGGTCGCAAGACGGCGCTGATGGGCGAGCCGATCGACGTGGCGAGCGACGCCGATGGCAATGCGAGGGTCACGGGCGGCGACGGCCGCGTTTTGCCGGTGCGCGTACGTTACGGCCATGTCTGGTCTTCGCTCGGCGAGCCGAAGAAGGAAATTTTCCCGATCCCCGAAGCCGATCAGCCCGGCCGCCGTTTCGTCGACGTTGGCGTGGTCCGCGTGCGCTGCTCGCCCCTGCGCGCCGTCGAGAATTTCCTCGACATTGCCCATTTCCCCTTCGTCCACACCGACATTCTCGGCGCGGAGCCGCACACCGAGGTCCAGAACTACAAGGTCGAGATCCGCGAGGCGGAAGATGAAGTCTGGGCAACGCAGGTGAAGTTTTACCAGCCGCAGGCCTCCAAATCGGCAAGCGGCGGGATCACGACGGAATATATGTACCGCGTGCCGGCACCGACCTGTTCCGTGCTCTACAAGACCTGCCCGCCCCGCCCGAGCGAGTGGGATGTCATCACGCTCTTCGTGCAGCCGCTGGCCGAGGACCTGTGCGACGTCTGGCCGTGGATGGCGCTTTTCGATGACGAGACCGCGATGACCGATCTCATCCACTTCCAGCAGACAATCTTCCTGCAGGACCGGTCGATCCTGGAAAACCAGATCCCGCCGCTTCTGCCGCTCGATCCCGGCATGGAAATCCCGACGCGAGCCGATCTCACATCGATCGCTTACCGGCGCTGGCTGAAGCGTCACAATTATACCTACGGCGCACAGCTGGTGGCGCAATGAAGCTCTACGACTACATTCTCTCTCCCAGCTGCTACAAGGTGCGCCTGATGGCGGCGCTGACCGGCGTGAAGCTGGAACTCCGCCCGGTGGATTTCCATCCCGGCGCCGAGCATCGCGGCCCCGAGCTTCTCGCCCTCAATCCAGCAGGTTCCATTCCAATCCTGGAGGATGGCGATCTGACCCTGACCGAGTCGTCGGCAATCCTCGTCTATCTCGCCGCCAAGGCAGCACCCGAATGGCTTGGCAATGGCAAGGCCGAAGAAGCGGCAAAGGTGCAGCAATGGCTTTCGTTCTCCGGCCGGCTGACGGCAAGCCTCGGCGGCGCGCGACTTCATGAGATGCTGCTGCGGCCGGGCGATATCGGCGCGCTGCAGGCCCAGGGCATCGCCGCGCTTCGCGAGCTTGAGGCGGGACTGGTCGAGCAGGGTGTTTGCGGCATGCACTTCCTCGCAGCCGACCGGCCGACAATTGCCGACATCGCCTGCTTCCCCTATGTGGCGCTGGCGCCCGATGGGGGCGTGACGCTGGATGCTTATCCCGCCATCCGGCTCTGGTCGCGGGCCCTGCGTGCGCTCGACAGGTTTATCGAAATGCCCGGTATTCACCGGCTGCACGAATTGAAGCCGGAACCCCATACCGCACCGGGCGAGGTGTGACATGACCGGCTATCTCCTGAAGAACTGCGCAGCCGTGATCGTCGACGAGGGCAAGGGGCCGGTCGTCCGTCGCCATGTCGATCTCCTGACCGACGGTCCGGCGATTGTGGCGGTCGGTGAAAATCTGGCGGCGGACGCGCTTCCCGCCGGCACGACCGTTCAGGATGCCGCCGGCTGGTTCGTCTATCCCGGCCTCGTCAACACCCACCATCATTTTTTCCAATGCTTCGTGCGCAATCGCGTCGATCTCGACTGGACGAAGCTTTCGGTCATCGAGTGGCTGGACCGGATCTACCCGATCTTTTCGCAGCTCAATGACGAGTGTTTTTACCACTCTTCCGTCACGGCGATGGCCGAGATGATCAAACATGGCTGCACCACGGCCTTGGATCACCAATACAATTTCCCCCGCCACGCCGGGAAGCGGTTGATCGACCGCCAGTTCGAGGCAGCCGAACTCTTCGGCATGCGTTTCCATGCCGGCCGCGGCGGCAACACCCTGCCGAAGTCGGAGGGCTCGACCATTCCCGACGCGATGCTGGAAACGACCGACGAATTCATCGCCGACTGCGCCCGGCTGATCGACACTTATCACGATGCCAGCCCGTTCAGCATGCGCCAGGTCGTGGTCGCGCCCTGCCAGCCGGTGAATTGCTATCGCGAGACCTTCGTGGAATCGGTGGCATTGGCGCGCGATCGCGGCGTCATGATGCACACCCATGTCGGCGAGGGCGAAAGCCCGGTCATTCAGGCTCGTCATGGCATGCGCACGGTCGATTATCTGGAAGAACTCGGCTTTGCCGGGCCCGACGCTTTCTATGCCCATTGCTGGGAGTTGACTCACGACGAACTCAGAAAGATGGCGGCCAGCGGCACCGGCGTGGCGCACTGTCCGGAGCCGGTCTATCTGGTCGGCGCCGAAGTCACCGACATTCCCGCCATGGCCGCCTTCGGCCTGCGCATCGGCCTTGGCTGCGACGGGGCCGCCTCCAACGACAACTCCAACCTGATGCACTGCCTGCACTCCGCCTATATGCTGCAGTGCCTGGTATCTTCGAGCCGCGCCCATCCCGTGCCGGCCCCCGTCGATTTTCTCGGCTACGGCACGACAGGCGGGGCGAGCCTGCTCGGCCGGCGCGACCTCGGCCGGCTGGCGCCCGGCATGGCCGCCGACTTGTTTGCGATCGACACGCGTCGCATGGATTATGTCGGTACGCGGCACGATCCGTTGAGCCTGATTGCCCGTGTCGGCATCGGGATGGCGACCGATATGACGATGATCAATGGCCGTATCGTCTGGCAGAACGGGGAATTCCCCGGTCTCGACGAGGCCAAACTGTCCGCCGACGCCGAGGCCGCCCTATCCGCCGTAGAATTTTAAAAAAGCCAAAAGAGGGAACTGAGAACATGACCAAACTGACCCGCAGAAACCTGATGACGGCCGCTGCCGCCACCGGCCTTGCCGGCGCGCTCGGCAGCCGCATGGCTTTCGCCGCCGACCAGCCGCTCGGCATCACGCTCGTCGTCCCTTCGCCGATCGGCGATGTCGGCTGGGGGCACGCCCTTGCCGCCGGCCTCGAGCCGATCAAGGCCGCTTACGGCGACAAGGTGAAGGTCACCGTGCTTGAGAATATCGCCGAAGGCCCGGACGCCGACCGCATCATGACCAAGACCGTCGCCGACGGAAACAAGTTCCTGATCGCCGGCTCCTTCGGCTATCAGAACGGCGCCTTGCAGATCGCCCGCCGTGATCCGAGCGTGACGGTCCTGCATGCCTCCGGCTTCCAGGTTGCTCCCAATTTCTCGCCGTTCGCCGCCAAGTATTTCCAGGGCACCTATCTGCTCGGCATGGCCGCGGCAGCACTTTCCAAGACCGGCAAGCTCGGCTCCGTCTCGGCCTTTGCCATTCCCGAACTCATTACCTCGATCAACGCCTTTACGCTCGGCGCCCAGGCGGTAAAGCCGGATATCGAAGTCTCCGTCGTCTGGGTCAATTCCTGGTTCGACCCGGCCAAGGAGCAGGAGGCAGCCAAGGCGCTGATCGCGCAGAAATGCGACGTGATCTTCTCCAACGCCCAGGACACGCCGTCGGTCATATCGGCCTGCGAAGACGCCGGCGTCTACGCCTTCAACCTCAACTCCTCGATGAAGAAGTATGCACCGAAAACCTATCTTGGCTGCATCTCGACGGACTGGTCGCCCTTCTTCAAGGCTTCGGTCGATGCCCATCTCGCCGGTACGTTCAAGGGGGCCAATGCGTTCCTCGGCGTCGCCGACAAGGTCGTCGAAGTGGTCGACTGGAACCCTGATATTCCGGCCGACGTGATGACCAAGATCAAAGAGATCGAGGCAAAGATCGCCGGCGGCAGCTTCTCCCCCTTCACCGGGCCGATCACCAAGGCCGATGGCAGCGAAGGTGCCGCCTCGGGCGCAACCATGGCCGACCCCGAGATCATCGCCATGAATTGGCACGTCAAGGGCGTCTCGACGCCGCTGCCGAAATAATTCATGACCACTCCGCTCCTGTCGCTGCGTGGCATTTCGAAAAGCTACGGCCAGATCCACGCCAACCGGGCAATCGATCTGGACGTGGCCCCGCAATCGATCCATGCGATCCTCGGAGAAAACGGGGCGGGAAAATCGACGCTGATGAAGCTGATCTACGGTGTCGAGCTGCCGGATGACGGAGATGTCGTCTGGGAAGGTACACCCTTGCGCCTCGCCTCACCCGCGGAGGCGCGGCGCAAGGGCATCGGCATGGTCTTCCAGCACTTTTCGCTGTTCGAGACCTTGACGGTGATCGAGAATATTCAGCTGGTGGTGCCGGGCCGAAAAGCTGATCTCAAGGAACGTATCCGCACGCTTGGACGGGAGTTCGGTCTCGAAGTCGATCCGCTTGCTCATGTGCATGCGCTGTCGGTCGGTGAACGGCAACGGGTGGAGATCATCCGAAGCCTGATGACCAATCCGAAACTGCTGATCCTTGACGAGCCCACCTCTGTCCTGCCGCCTCAACTGGTGGAAAAACTTTTCGATACCCTGCGCCGGCTGCGCGACGGCGGCGTTTCGATCCTGCTGATTTCCCACAAGCTCGAAGAAATTCGAGCGATCTGTGACCGGGCGACGATCCTTCGCGGCGGGCGCGTGACAGGCGATGTCGATCCGCGCGAGCATGATGCCCATGACCTTGCCCGGATGATGATCGGCCGCGACATGCCCGCACCCATCTCGGCGTTGCCGCTGTCTGGCGGGGAAAAGCGGCTGGAGATCATCGGTCTGGATCACCAGCCCGACGATCCTTTCGCGGTGCCGCTCTCCGGCCTTAGCCTTGAGGTGCGTGCCGGCGAAATTCTCGGGATTGCCGGCATTTCGGGCAACGGCCAAAGCGAGCTTGCCGCGCTGATTTCTGGCGAGACCATGCTGGGGCGCGATGAACGCGACCGGATTTACATGATGGGAATGGATGTCGGCAGGCTCGATGCGGCAGCGCGGCGGCAGCTCGGATTTGCCTTCGTTCCGGAAGACCGGCTCGGACGCGGCGCCGTGCCGGAAATGTCGCTCGTCCTCAACAGCCTGCTGACGGCCCATCCGCTCAAGCTTTTACGCCGTGGTCTGATCGAAAGGGCGCGGGCGATGACGTTCACCAAGGAGTGTATCCGTCGGTATGATGTCCGCACATCCGGCCCGGATGCGGAAGCCGGCACCCTGTCCGGCGGCAACCTGCAGAAGTTCATCGTCGGCCGCGAAATCATGCTGTCTCCGAAATTGCTTTTCGTGGCGCAGCCGACCTGGGGGGTTGATGTCGGCGCTGCCTCCGCCATCCGCAGCCGCCTGGTCGCATTGCGCAATCAGGGCATGGCGATCCTCGTCATTTCCGAGGAACTGGAAGAATTGTTCGAACTCTGCGATTCCATCCAGGTGCTGCATCACGGCCGGCTCAGCCCGCCGCTTGCAACGCGGGACACCAAGCCCGAGGAGATAGGCCGATACATGATCGGGGCAGATACCTCGCCTGAGAAAGTTCAATAATGAGCGTCTGGTTCCCTACTTCCCTTCCCACTCTGGTCCGCCGGGAGCGCGCCTCGCTGGCCGCGGCCCTGGGCGCCCCCGTCATCGCGCTCGGGGGTGCGATCGCACTTAATCTCGGCCTTTACGTCTTGATGGGCCGCGACCCTGTCGCGGTCGTCTATGCGATGCTTTTCGAGCCCTTCCTCTCCTGGGCTTCATTTTCGGAAGTTCTGTTAAAGGCTGGCCCCCTCCTCCTCATCGCCCAAGGGCTGGCAATCGGCTTTCGCGCCAAGGTTTTCAATATCGGTGCCGAGGGCCAGTTTATCCTTGGTGCAATCTTCGCCTCCGCCATTCCGGTCTGGTTTCCCCAGGCGACGGGCCAGTGGATCTGGCCGGCGATGCTGCTGCTCGGCGCCATCGGCGGCGCGATTTGGGCTTCTCTCACCGCCTTCTGGCGCGTGCGCCTCAATGCCAATGAGATCCTCGTTTCGCTGATGCTGAGCCTCGTTGCGGCGCAATTGTTGAACTATCTGTTGCTCGGGCCCTGGAAGGATCCGAACGGCTTCAATTTCCCCCAGTCGGTGATGTTCCAATCCGATGCGATGGTGCCCACCCTGATTGCCGGGACTCGCGTCAACGTCTCCTTCCTCATCACCCTCGGTTTGTCGGTTGCGGCCTGGGTCTTCATGCAGAGGAGCTTCATCGGCTATAAGCTGCAGGTCGGCGGCCTGGCGCCGCGGGCTGCCGGCTACGCCGGCTTCAGGGAAGGTTGGGCGATCTGGCTTTCGCTGCTGATCGGTGGTTTTGCCGCCGGTCTTGCCGGCGCCGCCGAAGTTGCCGGTCCGCTCGGCCAACTGCAGCGTTCGGTCGCGAGCGGCTACGGTTATGCGGCCATCATCGTCGCCTATCTCGGCGGCCTGCATCCCATCGGTATCGTGATCTCGGCGCTGGTCATGGCGGTTATCTATATCGGCGGCGACAATGCCATGGTTTCGGCCAGCCTGCCGATCGCCGCCGTCCGTGTCTTCCAGGGTAGTCTGCTGCTCGCCTACCTGATCGCCGTCGCCTTCGTGCGTTATCGTCTCGAATGGCCTCACTCCGCCCAGCGGAGCGTGTCATGAACGCCATCGAGTTCATTTTTGCCGGCATGCTTGCGGCTGCGACACCGTTTCTTCTGGCGGCGCTCGGCGAATTGGTGGCCGAGCGCGCCGGTGTCCTCAACCTCGGGGTCGAGGGGTTGATGGCCCTTGGCGCGGTGCTAGCCTTCATCGTCGTTTATCATGGCGGCGGACATTTTCTCGGCTTCATCGTCGCAGGGCTCGGCAGTGCCGCCCTTTCCCTGTTCTTTGCCTTGGTCACGCTCGGGTTCCGGGCAAACCAGGTGGCCGCCGGCCTTGCCATCGGCATTCTTGGCCAAGGCCTCTCGGCCCTCTTCGGCAAGACCTATGAAAGCCTGACGGTCAAGGGTCTTCCAAAGCTTGCTCTTCCAGCGCTGTCGGAACTGCCGGTGATCGGTGGCCTTTTCGTCCAGGACATCGTCGTGTGGATCTCGCTCGCTGCGACGCTGGCTCTTTGGGCCATACTTGCCTACACCAAGCTTGGTCTCATCGTCCGCGCCGTCGGCGAGAACCCGAAGGCGGCCCACGCCATCGGCTATTCGGTGATATCGGTCCGTATCCTCGCCATCGCCTTCGGCGGCGCGATGGCCGGCTTCGCCGGCGCTTATGCGGCGGTCGTCTACACACCGCTCTGGGCTGACGGGATGATCGCCGGACGCGGCTGGATCGCCATTGCCCTCGTCGTCTTCGGGACCTGGCTCACCGGCCGTATCTTCCTCGGCGCCTGCCTCTTCGGCGCGGTCTCGCTGATGGGGCTTGCGGCCCAGGCAACCGGACTGGACGTTCCCTCGCAGCTACTGTCGAGCCTGCCCTATCTCGTCACCATCATCGTGCTCGGCATCATCTCCGCCGACCGTCGCCTGCTGAAACTGAACGGTGTCGCTTCGCTCGGCGAACCATTCGAGCGATAGAGCATCGTGCGGTCTGTTGATTAGCGCCGGTATGCTGGTTACCTTGATATTTCCGTCCATTCGGAAGGGTCGCAAGAAAGCATTCGAGGCAAGCGAAGATTGAAGCTGCGGGGAGGCTGACGGTGGGTAGCGGTGGATGCAATGGCATTCACCGCCTCTCCAAGGAAACAATTCGTCTGTAATCCAATGGAGCACGCCCATGAAAGTAAGCAGCCCTGACTCCCGTCGGTCGACCCGGCTGGCGCAGGCTATGCTCTGCCTCGATGACTTCGAGCCAAAGGCAAAACGGCATCTGCCAAAGCCGCTCTACGGCTATATTTCCGGTGGCAGCGAAACCAACGCATCGCTGCGAAAGAATGTCGAAGCCTTTCAGGCTTATGCGTTTCGACCGCGTATTCTCCAGGACGTGTCGAAGCGAAGCACCGAAACGACCTTATTCGGTCAGACCTATGCCGCCCCATTCGGGATCGCGCCAATGGGGATCAGCGCGCTCATGGCCTATCGCGGCGACATTGTTCTTGCCGCCGGCGCAGCGCAGGTCGGCATTCCGATGATCATGAGCGGATCCTCGCTCATTCGGCTCGAGGAGGTTATTGCCGCCGCACCCGCGACCTGGTTCCAAGCCTACCTGCCCGGTGAGCCCGAACGCATCGATGCGCTGGTGGATCGAGTTGCTGCGGCAGGCTTTAACACCTTGTTGCTGACCGTCGATACCGCCACGCTCCCGAACCGGGAAAACAATATCCGGGCTGGCTTCTCGACGCCTCTGCGGCCGAGCCTCGCTTTGGCCTGGCAGGGTGTCTCGCACCCGCAATGGACCATCGGGACATTTTTGCGCACGATCGCCCGCCATGGCATTCCGCATTTTGAAAACTCCTACGCGACCAGAGGCGCACCCATCATCGCCTCGAACGTCACGCGGGACTTTGGCCGGAGAGACCATCTGAACTGGAGCCATCTCGAGCGCATCCGCAACCGCTGGAGCGGCAAGCTGATCGTCAAGGGCATTCTTCATTCGGACGATGCGGCGCGGGCCGCCGAGACAGGGGCTGACGGGGTGATCGTGTCCAATCATGGCGGCCGCCAGCTCGATGGCGCCATCTCTCCTCTGGCGGCGCTTCCCGAGATCGTGGAGCGTCTGGGCGACAGGATCCCAGTCATGATCGACGGCGGCTTTCGCCGCGGAACCGATATCATCAAGGCCTTGGCGCTGGGAGCACGGTTCGTGTTTGTCGGGCGACCGTTCCTTTATGCGGCGGCCGTTGCCGGTCTGCCCGGCGTATTGAGGGCGGCGGACATCCTGAAGGCTGAGCTCCATAGCAATATGGCCCTACTCGGCGTGACGACGATGGAGCAAGTTTCAAGAGACCACCTCGTTTCGACTTGACGAGACAGCCGTGATCTCCCGCGACCCGGATCGTGCTGGCGAGCGGAGTGGCAGCCGGGGCTTTGCCGTCGGCATTTTTTCCAAGGCCTCTCCACCTTTGGCAAGACCGATGATTGGAGCGCTGATTTCGGCTTGATGATGTCAGCCAGGCGACCGAAACCGCGCGTGTGCACTGCACAAATAGGCGCACCCACGACTGCGGGCATAGCAGTTGTCGCTCAAAACATCGGCATTCGGTGTGGATGCCTAAAATATAATCATTTGCGGATTTGCGAAATATCTCCTGTTATTTCAGACTGTTATTCCCAACCTTCAGGATTGGCACGCTGCTTGCAGGTTCTAAGGCGCATCGGTCAACGGCGACCGGCGCGGATAGGCGCGGCATAAGCGCCTGCACAGACACCGACGTCGCAAGGTCTTTGCACTCCAGGATACTCCCATCCCTGGACGTAATTTCCGGCGGCGTTTTTTTGCGTCCGAATTCAGCAAGCAGAGGGGAACCTGCAGATGAAAAAGATTTCGACGACTGGGATTTCGACAACCGGCATTACCCGCCGCAGCATGCTCAAGACGACCGCGACGGCTGCCCTCATCGGCGCCGTCAAGACTGCCTTTCCCTCCGGCGCTTTTGCCGCCGGGACGGGCCCTGAAGTGAAAGGCGTCAAGCTCGGCTTTATCGCGCTCACGGATTCCGCACCGCTGATCATCGCTAAAGAAAAGGGCCTTTTCGACAAGCACGGCCTTCCGGAAACGGATGTGGCCAAACAGGCTTCCTGGGGCGCGACCCGCGATAATCTGGTGCTGGGCGGCGCAGCGAACGGCATCGACGGCGCCCATATCCTCTCGCCGCTCCCCTATCTCATGCATACCGGCAAGGTGACCCAGAACAACAAGCCGGTGCCGATGGCGATCCTCGCCCGGCTCAACCTCGACAGCCAGGGCATTTCCGTCGCCAAGGAATATGCCGAAACCGGCGTGCAGCTCGATGCCTCCAGGCTGAAGGCCGCCTTCGAGAAGAAGAAGGCTGAGGGCAAGGAGATCAAGGCCGCCATGACCTTCCCCGGCGGCACCCACGACCTCTGGATCCGTTACTGGCTCGCCGCCGGCGGCATCGACCCGAACAAGGACGTTTCCACAATTGTCGTGCCGCCGCCGCAGATGGTTGCCAATATGAAGGTCGGCAACATGGACGTCTTCTGCGTCGGCGAGCCGTGGAACGAGCAGCTTGTCAACCAGGGCATCGGCTTCACCGCGGCGACCACCGGCGAGCTCTGGAAGGGGCATCCCGAAAAGGCGCTGGGGCTGCGCGCCGAATGGATCGAAAAGAATCCCAATGCTGCCAAGGCCCTGCTGATGGCCGTCATGGAGGCCCAGCAATGGTGCGAGAGCATGGATAACAAGGCGGAGATGGCTGAGATTCTCGGCAAACGCCAATGGTTCAACGTTCCGACCAAGGATGTGCTCGGCCGCCTCAAGGGCGACATCAATTATGGCAACGGCCGCGAGGTCAAGTCCACCGACCTCTACATGAAGTTCTGGAAAGACGGTGCCTCCTATCCGTTCAAGAGCCACGATACCTGGTTCATGACGGAAAACATCCGCTGGGGAAATCTGCCTGGTACGACCGACATCAAGGCGCTGGTCAACCAGGTGAACCGCGAGGACGTCTGGCGCGAGGCCGCCAAGGATCTCGGCGTCGCGGCGGCCGATATTCCCGCATCGTCGTCCCGTGGCAAGGAGACCTTCTTCGACGGCAAGGTTTTCGATCCCGAAAATCCCTCCGCCTATCTCGACAGCCTTTCGATCAAGGCCGTCTCCTGATCTCGCCTCCGGCGCGCCAGCGGCGCGCCGGCCATCCATTCCCGTGAGGAGCACTTCGATGCCCGCCCTGGCAAATCAAGAAAACCCCTCCACTGCCGCCACTGCCAAGCCGGCGGCAAAGATTCTGCCATTTTCCGGCAAGCACGGATCGCGGATCGATGTTCGTCATGCGGCAATCGCCGCGTTTCGCAACGTCGTTCCGCCAGCCATCGTCATGGCACTCATTCTGCTCGTCTGGCAGGTGCTCTGTTCATCGCCGGATGCGTCTTTACCGTCGCCACATCGGGTCTGGCAGGATAGCTACGACCTGATCGCCTATCCGTTTTTCAACAACGGCTCGCAGGATATAGGGCTGGGCTGGCGCGTGCTGATTTCGCTGCAACGCGTGGCCTATGGCTTCGGTCTTGCCGCCGTCATCGGGGTTATCGTCGGGGCGATCATCGGCCAATCGGTCTGGGCGATGCGCGGCCTCGATCCGATCTTCCAGGTGCTGCGAACGGTTCCGCCGCTCGCCTGGCTGCCGCTGTCGCTCGCAGCCTTCCAGGATTCAAACCCTTCAGCGATCTTCGTTATCTTCATCACCTCGATCTGGCCGGTGATTATCAACACTGCCGTTGGCGTGCGCAATATCCCGCAGGACTACCGCAACGTCGCCGAGGTGCTGCGGCTCAACCAGTTCGAGTTTTTCTGGAAGATCATGCTGCCTTCGGCGGCCCCCTACATCTTCACCGGCCTCAGGATCGGCGTCGGTCTCTCCTGGCTCGCCATCGTCGCAGCCGAAATGCTGACGGGCGGCGTCGGCATCGGCTTCTTCATCTGGGACGCATGGAATTCGTCGCGCCTGCCGGACATCATCGTCGCGCTCGCCTATATCGGCGTCGTCGGCTTCGCCCTCGACAAGCTGGTGGCTGCGCTTGGCAAACTCATCACCCGCGGCGCCATGGCCAACTGAGGAACGTATCGATGAACGCCTATCTCAAGCTCGACCATATCGGCAAACATTTCGATCGAGGCGGCGTGCGCGCCGAGGTCCTGAAGGATATCAACCTGACGATTTCAAAGGGCGAATTCGTCTCGATCATCGGCCATTCCGGCTGCGGCAAATCCACCCTGCTCAACCTGATTGCCGGCCTGACGCCGGTTTCTTCAGGCGCCGTGCTTCTTGAAAACCGTGAGGTCAACGGACCCGGTCCCGAACGCGCCGTCGTTTTCCAAAACCACTCCCTGTTGCCCTGGCTGACGGTTTACGAGAACGTCAATCTCGCCGTCTCCAAACTTTTCAACCGAACAAAGACCAAGACCGAGCGACATGACTGGGTCATGGCCAACCTCGACCTTGTGCAAATGGCGCATGCCAGGGATAGGCGGCCTTCGGAAATTTCCGGCGGCATGAAACAGCGCGTCGGCATTGCCCGCGCGCTTTCAATGGAGCCGAAAATCCTGCTGCTCGACGAGCCTTTCGGCGCGCTGGATGCGCTGACCCGCGCCCATCTTCAGGACGCAGTGATGGAAATCCACGCCCGGCTCGGCAACACGATGGTGATGATCACGCATGACGTCGATGAGGCGGTGCTGCTCTCCGACCGCATCGTGATGATGACCAACGGCCCGGCGGCGGGCATCGGCGAAGTGCTCGATGTGACCATCTCCCGTCCCCGCAATCGCATCGAACTCGCCTCCGACCGGACATATCTCAAATGCCGGGAGGCCGTGCTGAAGTTCCTTTACGAACGCCACCGCTTCATTGAAGCCGCGGAATAGCGACGGGGAAGCAACCGGGCGTGATTGGCCGGTCGCGGTCCGCCCCGGGCTATGCCGCGCAGACCTTCGCCGTTTCGTCGTTTCGCGTGCCCTCTGCGGTACCGATCGCCATTCCGGCGCGCCGTCCCTCGTAGAAGGCATAGGGAGCCTGCCTTGGCGCCACGCCGTCGCCGATCTCGACGAAGGGAATAGCGCGCTCGGCCAGCTCCATGGCGAGCCAGTTCGCCGCAACATTGGTGGTGGAGAAGACGAGGCTGTCGGCATCGACCGTCTCGCGCTTTCCGGTCAGATGGGAGACGAGGATTGCGGCGTGGCCTTGCCAGCTCTCTATGCTGGTCTCCGTTCGGAACTGAACGCCGAGCATGCTGAGCGTGCGGCGCAGGGGAACGTCGGCGGAGGTGCGCTGTAGTTCCTTTCCGATGAGTGCGTCGGGTGTCACGAGCACGACCTCGTGCCCCTGCTCGGCAAGCTTCCAGGCCGTGCCGCAGCCCTTCCAGCCGCCGGTTTCATCGACGACGACAACACGTTTGCCGAGCCTTGCCTGGCGGGCCATGACGCTTTCGGCGGAGAAGACGTTTCCTTGTTCGATCCCGGCGAGCGACGGCCGGTCGGGCATGGCCTTCTGAAAGCCTGTTTCCTGCGGCACCGATCCGGTCGCCAGGATCACCACGTCGGCGCCGATGTCGGCGACATCGCTTCCTTCGATATAGCTGTTGAAGCGAACCTCGACGCCGAGTTTTTCGAAGCGGGTTTCGTACCAGGAAATGAGGTCCAGTATCTGCGCCCGCCTTGGCTGCTCGCCGGCAAGGCGGAAGGCGCCGCCCAGCCGGTCCGCGGCTTCCGCCAGGATAACCCGATGGCCCCTTTCGGCGGCCACACGCGCCGCTTCCAATCCGGCCGGCCCTCCCCCGACGACCAGCACGAATTGGGGATTTTCGATAGGTTCGAACCGGTCGCCTCCCCATTCGGCCTCGCGCCCGACCGAGGGGTTGATCAGGCAGCTGATCCAATAGTCGCGCGACCGCCGGCCCCAGCACATCTGGTTGCAGGACAGACAGCCGCGGATATCCTCGGGCGTTCCCAACCGCGCCTTATTGGCAAGATGCGGGTCGGCGATCTGGCCGCGCACGATCGAAACCAGATCCGCCGCTCCCTCCCCCAGCGTGATTTCCGCATTCTCGGGTGTTCGGATATGGCTTTCCGCCGTCACCAGCGCATGGCTCACGACCTGCTTCAGGCGTGCCGACAGCTCGACACCCAATCGCTCGGGATAGAGAAAGGTCGGCATCAGGCTGCCATAGTCGAAATATCCGCCCGAGCCGCAGGTCACGTAATCGATCAGCCTCTCCTCATCGAGGCCGGCAACGATCTCCGTCAACTGATCACGATTCAGAGCGGTCGGACAGCCCGGCTCGTCGCTGACGGTCAGCCCGATGATGAAATCAGGGCCGCAGGCCTGCCGGATGCGGTTGAGGACTTCCCTGGAGAATCTCGTTCTGTTTTCGAGACTTCCACCCCAGCGATCCTCGCGGCGGTTATAGAAGGGTGTCCAAAACTGATCGAGCAGACCGCCATAGGCGGCCCAGACCTCAACGCCGTCGAAACCTGCCGCCCGACAACGCAGTGCCGCCTTGACGAAAGCCTCGATGGTTTCCTCGATCTCGTCTTCCGTCATCGCATGCGAGCCGTCGCTATCGTGATAGCTCGGTCCTCCCGAAGGCGACCAATGCGGATGAAAGGAAAGGTCGGAATCGCCATGGCTGCCGACATGATAAAGCTGCTGGACGATGACGGCCCCATGCTGCTTGACGCTTTCGGTCAGCCTCTTGAACGCCGGAATGACGGAGTCGTCCGATGTCCGGAAATTGCCCCGCGTCAACACGGTCGCCGGATGGACCGGCATCGGCTCGACGACGATCATCGCCGCCCCGCCGATCGCCCGTTCGACGTAATAGGCGGTGGTCTGATCGCCCGGCAGACCATTCACCGACATGTTTGCCGTATGGCCGCCGAACACGATCCTGTTGCGCAGCCTATGGCCGGCAAGCGTGATCTCGGAGAAGGTCTTCGGAAAGGTGGTCGTCATCTGGAATCCTGGTGGGTTTCACGCTGCAGTGCGGATGCGCGGGCCTCGACACCCCGCGCACCAGCTATTTGTTCTTATGCATGTCGTTATCCCGCAACCGCTACACGCTTCCGGGCAACATTGCAGTTCAGAGGGCGGCTGTGACTTTTTCCGCCACGTCGGCGCTCAGCCACGACTTCCAGATCTCCGGATGCTCCTTGAAAAAATGCACCGCGCCGTCATCGCCGCCGGCCTGGGCATCGGTCATCCACGACATGACCGAACTGACGGTCTGATTGTCCCATGAGCGCTTGCGCAGATAGTCTATCACGCCGGCATTTCCGCTTTCCGCCAGTTTCTCTGAGACAAGCGTCACGACATGGTCCTTCGGCCATTCGTTCTTCCTGGGATCGCCGCAATCGGCAGCGGTGTTGCAGCGCTTCCACTCCGCCGCCTCATGCGGGACTCCGGCTTCGAGACGCACCATGGAATATTTCCCGAGAAGGGCGGTCGGCGACCAGTAATAGCCCATCCAGCCCTCCTTGTGCTCATAGGCCCGCGCCATGGCGCCGTCGAGGCCGGCCTGGGTTCCGGGATCGACGAGCTCGAAGCCCTTGGCTTCGCCGCCATAGGCCTTGAAAAGCTGGGCGCTGACGACCGAGCCGCCCGATCCTGTCGGGCCGTTGAAGACCGCTCCCTTCGATGTGTTCTCGGGTGCGGGGAAAAGCTCCGGATGAGCGAAGGCGTCATCGACCGTCTTGATCTCGGGATGAGCGTCGACGATGAATTTCGGTATATACCAACCCTGGATGCCACCGTCGGACAAAGCCGGTCCGATATTTACAATTCTGCGCTCGTCGACGCCGCGTTTGACGATTTCCGGGACGAGATCGACCCAAGCCTCGCCGGCAATATCAGGCTGCCCCTTTTCCACCATCGAGGTGATCGTCGGCACGGTATCGCCGGGCACGAACTCCACCTGACAGCCGAAACCGTGCTCGAGGATGAACTTATCGACATGGGCGAGAAGTTCGCCGCTTTGCCAGTTCATGTTGGCAACGGTAACGGTGCCGCAAGCGGCGCTGGCGTCGGATGCGATGCCGGCGATCAACGCGACCGTCGAAATTGCGAGAAGATTTTTCATTGTGTTCCCCTTTTTTGCGCTTTGGCATAGCTGCTTGGCGGGAGGGAAGACCGGTTTTCCCAGCCTCAGTCGCCTCGCCGCCCAACGCAAATCGATGGTATTTGTCTTGGTTGCCGCAGTATTGTACGTTTAGGACAATTTCGATGGCCCGGAGGACCTTCGTTTGCAGCGCGACTACTCTCAATTGGGGCCAAGCAAGCCGGCGCCCGACATCACCTCTCCGCTCAGGGTGGGAATCGTCGCCACGCCGAACTTCACGCTGATGCCGCTTGCCTGCTTCACGGATTTTCTCCGGCTCGCAGGCGACGAAGGCGATTTCAGCCGGCGAATCTACTGTGACTGGGAGCTGCTGTCGCATACTCTCGATCCGATACGCTCCAGCTGCGGCCTGGAACTGACGCCGGGCAGAACGTATGGGGATCCACGCGACTATGACTTCATCGTCGTGCATGGAGGCATACTGCACGCCGACCACAGGATCCCGCCGGAACTCTACGACTTCGTCACCGGTGCTGCGCGCAAAGGTGTGCCGGTGGCCGGCAACTGCTCAGGAAGTTTCGTGCTCGCCGAGGCCGGCCTGCTTGCCGGAAAGAAATGCGCCGTCCATTTCACGCTGGCAGGGCTGCTGCGCCAGACCTTTCCGGATATCATCCCCGTCACCGACCGGCCCGTCGTGGTTGACGGAAATGTCATAACCTGTCCCGGCGGATTGGCTTCGATCAAGCTCGCAATGTATCTTGTGTCCAATGCCTGCGGGGAGTCCCGCGCACATAAGGCGTTTCACTATCTTCTCGGGGATCACGGTTTCGACCGGCAGGGTGCGATCGAAGAGCCCGATCTCGGTATGAAGTGCGGGGACCGCCGCGTGGCGAATGCGATCGGGCTGATGCGGCAGAAGATGTACGAGCTCTGTTCGCTTGCCGACATCGCGGCGAGTGTCGGCACATCGGAACGGGAGCTTTCCCGGCTTTTCCAGAAGCATCTGCAGGTCGCTCCCGGCGAATATTGGCGCCAGATGCGCCTGAAAGCGGCAAAATGGATGGTGCTCAACAGCGATCGGTCGATCGCCCAGATCGCCTATGAATGCGGCTTTACCGATTGCGCCCATCTGGTGAACTGGTTCCGGCGCACCTATCACGTCACGCCCGCAAAACTCCGGCGGTCGCATCGCGAACTGGGAGTGCGCTGACGGGAACTGCTTCAGTCAACGCCCCGCAAAAACTCCTCAGCCTCCATCAGTTCGAGCTGCACGGAAAACCGATCGTGCAGAAGCTCCAGCGACGCGTCATAGGTGTCATCGACGCTGCTGCAGACGGCGTCCTTCAGCACGATCACACGATAGCCGAGATCGATGGCGCCGAGTGTCGTGGCAAGCACGCAGACATCGGTTTCACCGCCTGTTATCACGAGGGTATCGACATGCTCCGACTGAAGGATCGGATGGAGGCGGCCGTCGATCCAGGGAGAATAGGTGCGTTTGTCGAAGTGCCTTGCCGGCGGAACCAGTGACGCCAGCGATGAGGCCAGATCGACGAGGTCGCGCGGAAGGTGCTCGCCGGTCATCATCCACCATTTCCGGTAATAATCCCGCCATTTCCCCGGCATCTCGTCGGCATGATCGGGCGGCAGGAAGCGGGTAAAGATCGTTCGGGAGGGGTGCCGCCCGGCGAGTTCCTCGATCTGCGGCGAGACCCGTGCCATCCAGGGAACATGCCAAGGCGTGTCTTCGGCAAACATCCGCTGCATGTCGACGCAAAGGTGCCGCCACTCGCCGATCTCGCCCATCACATCCTCCCTTCTCCGGGCGTCAACCATCGCCTGCGGCGAAAGTTCCCGTGGCTGGGAAATGATCGGAGCCCTCTCAGGCGACGGCGTCTGGAGCGATCGTCAGCATTCCGGCGGCGGTCTCAGGTTCGCGGAAACAGTCGAGTTCGCGAAGCGGAACCGGTTTGGAGAAGAAATAGCCCTGGAGGTCGGTGCAGCCGAGGGCGGCCAGAAAGTCGCGTTGATATTCGGTTTCAACCCCTTCCGCCGTCGTCGAGATACCGAGGTTGCGGCTGAGCGCGACGATGGCGCCGATGATCGCTGCCCCGTTGGCCTTTGTGCCGAGCAGCGAGACGAAGGATCGATCGATCTTGATGCGGTCGATGTCGAAGCGCATCAGGTGGCTGAGGCATGAAAAGCCGGTTCCGAAATCATCGAGAGAAATCTGGATACCCTTGCTGCGCAGCGACTTCAGCACCGAATAGATGTCGGAATTGTCCTCGATCAGCGAGGATTCGGTGAGTTCGAGCTCAAGCCGGGACGGCGGCAGCCCGCTCTCCTGAAGCACGGTGAAGACTTCCTCGGCGAAATTCGGCCGCCGCAACTGGGCCGGAGACACGTTGACGGCAACAAAGGTGTTCTCAGGCCATTTGCAGGCGGCTCGGCAGGCTTCACGCAATACCCAGAAACCGAGAGCGTCGATGAGGCCGCCCTCCTCGGCGACGGGGATGAAGCTCGCCGGCGTCAACAGGCCGCGCTGGCTGTGACGCCAGCGCACCAGGGCCTCTGCGCCCGAGGCCGAATATCCGCCCTCGGCGCGGTGCACTGTCTGGTAATAGACTTCGAGCGATCCGAAGTCCGGCCGGTTTGCAACGGCATCTGAATGGGGACGAGCGGATGAGGCCGTGCCTTTGGCCAGAACTTCGCGCAATTCGTTCTTGAGAATGTCGCGCGCGTTTCTGCCGCCGTCCATGGACGGCGAATAGACGCGCCATTGACCTCTGCCGCCCATCTTTGCCTCGTAGAGCGCGACGTCGGCATAGCGCATGATGTCGTCGGCATTCCGGCCGGCATCCGGCACGACGGTCACGCCGATCGAGCCTCCGACGCGGGCGACCGCTTCGCCCCGCAAAAGCGGGAAGGGCTTGCCAAGTTCGGCAACGATGGCTTCGCAGATTGCCGGCAAGACCTGATCATGATCTTTGATGTCCCGGAGAAGCAGGGCAAATTCGTCCCCTCCGAGCCGGGCAAGCGTGTCGCCTGGACGTAGTATCGAGCGGATCCGCTCCGCAGCCAGCCTGATGAGCTCATCGCCGGCCGCATGGCCGAACGTGTCGTTCACGGCTTTGAAGCGGTCGAGGTCGAGAAGCGCAACAGCCGAGCGTTCGCTCGAATTCCGGGTCTCGGCCAGGCACTCGTCGAACCGCATTGCAAACAAGGCGCGGTTGGGAAGGTCGGTCAGCACGTCATGCAAGGCAAGCTGGCGTGCATGCAGCTCGCTTTTCTTCAACTCGCCGAGACTGCTTCGCAGGCGCACGAGCAGAACCGAGAACAGGACCGCGATCACCAGGGCGGCAATCGAAAGCGCCGGCATCAAGCGGCCGATGACCCTCGACCCAGGAAGATCGGGCCGCCAGACGATGAAGCCGATCGGTTCGCCGTTTGCCGTCGCGTCGATCTGAAACGCAACCTCGTTCTCGTCGGCATCGGCGGTGCGCGCGAAACGCGCGCCGTTGAGCCCCTGTTGCCGGCTCAATTCATCGAGCGCCGCACCGTCGATAAATCGGACGACGATCAGGAATTGCCGCATCGGCTGCTGCCGTGCCTGATCGGCGTCGTTGATGGCGACGACGCCGACGATCGTCGGGCGGCCTTCCAGCCGCATCAGATTGGCCAAGGCGCGATTGGAACCGGCCGCGCTTGCAAAGCGGCTTTCCATCGAGGCCGGCATTCGTTCGGACGCCGTCCCTTGCCTCACCCCAAGGCGGGCATCCTGAAGGAGAGGCAAAAACAGAGGCTTCATCCAGCGATAACGCTTTTCCGTCTGCGCGTCGGCCAGCATGAGCAACTGGGCCTTCTCGTCGACGACGAAAGCCTGGTCGTAGCCGAAGGCGGACATTGCAGTCTGGCTGATCGCACTGCCGGCTGCCGCTGTCAGGACGGCATCGAGACTGGAGGCGCCTCCGGTCGAACGGGCGGCGGGATAAACGCGCGTGAGATAGCCGTTGCCGAACTGGCCGATAACATGCGCGACCTGATCGACCTGCTCCCGCAGCCGTGCATTGACCAGCTGGCGCTGGCGATCGAGGGCGGCAGCATCGCTTTCGGTTCCTGCCCACAGCGCCGATAAAACGACGAGACCAATCGCTCCCAGCCCGCTGACGGCGATCAGAAAGAGAATCCTTCCCGAGGCGATCCAGGATTGCTGAAACGTATTGGAGCTGGAAGGAACAACGATGTGCAAGCCTAAACCCCTGAACACCACGACACGGGCGCATGCGTCGACGCTAACAAAGAAGCGTTCACGTAGAATTAAAAGCTACGGCGCATAATCGGCGAGATCGAATACGCCCCAAGGAGCTACCGACGATGCTGCGCATATCCCTTCAGACTATGGTGCGCGGAGCGCTGATGGCGGGCGGGCTGGGTATCTTCTTGGCTGCGGCCTCGCCATTCCCGGCGGCCGCGCAAGATCCGATGCCGATGCGAATTGCCGTCGAAGGCGCATTTCCGCCCTTCAACTATCTCGATGCCAACAACAAGCTTCAGGGTTTCGACATCGATATCGCCAATGCGCTTTGCGAGGTCGGCAAGTTCGACTGCCAGTTCATCATGGAGAAATGGGACGATATCATCCCCAATCTCGTTGCCGATAAATACGACGCGATCATCTCGTCCATGTCGATGAGCCTCGAACGGCGCCAAAAGGTTGCCTTTACGGAGAAATACTACAACAGCCCGTCGGTGTTCATTGCACGGAAAGATTCGCCGATCAGCGATGTCAGCCCCGCCGCCCTCAGCGGCAAAATCCTCGGGGTGACGTCGTCGACGGCGCAGGAATCCTACGCCAACCATCTCTATCCCGACATGAAAAAGAAGGTCTTCCGGTCTTCGCCTGAATTGTACAAGGGGCTCTCGGACGGCAGCGTCGATATCATCCTGGAGGACAAACTCGCCATTTACGACTGGATCGCCAACACCAAGGCGGGAACCTGCTGCGAGTTCAAAGGACCGGATCTGGTCGACGTCACATATTTCGGCGAAGGTGCCGGCATCGCGCTGCGCCTGGATGACAAGGAACGTCTTACCCGCTTGAACGACGCGTTGAAGAGCATCAAGGCGGACGGGACCTATGACATGATCAACGCAAAATACTTCCCGTTCAGCATCCAGTAGTTTTGCCGACAGATTCTTCTGATTGAGAGCATCAAATATTACAGCGCCGCGCGTCTGAAAAGATGCGCGGCGCTGCAGTTTGGTCTTCAGTCCCTGGCGTTAGGCGGCTTTCGCGACCTCTCCATGCGGATCGAGAACATATTTCGTCGCGGCGCCATGGTCGAAGCTCTCATAGCCGGCAGCGGCATCGTCGAGCGGGATAACCTTGGCATTGACGATATCAGCAATCGGCAGCCGGTCGTGCAGGATCGCCTGCATGAGCTGCCGATTGTATTTGAGCACCGGTGTCTGGCCGGTGTGGAAAGACTGCGCCTTGGCCCAGCCGAGGCCGAAGCGGAGCGACAGATTGCCCTGTTTGGCAGCATTGTCGACGGCGCCCGGATCCTCGGTGACGTAGAGGCCGGGAATACCGATCGAGCCTGCGGCGCGGGTGATCTCCATCATCTGATTGAGGACGATCGCCGGCTGTTCGCCGCCCGAATGGCCACGTGCTTCGAAGCCGACCGCGTCGATGGCGCTGTCCACCTCGTTGCTGCCGACGACCTGGGCGATCATATCGCCGAGACGGTCGCTCTTGGAAAGATCGATCGGTTCGAAGCCGACCTTCGCCGCATGCGCCAGGCGGTCCTTGTTGAAATCACCGATCATGACGACCGCGGCGCCGAGGATGCGCGCCGAAGCCGCAGCCGCAAGGCCGACAGGGCCGGCGCCCGCGACATAGACGGTCGAGCCGACCCCGACGCCTGCGCGCACCGCGCCATGGAAGCCGGTGGGCAGAATGTCGGAGAGCATGGTGAGATCGCGGATCTTCGCCATCGCCTTGTCCCGATCCGGGATTTTGAGCAGATTGAAATCGGCGTAGGGGATAGTGACGTAGCGTGCCTGTCCACCGATCCAGCCGCCCATGTCGACATAGCCGTAAGCGCCGCCGGCACGGGCCGGGTTCACGGTGAGGCAGACGCCGGTATCCTGGGACTTGCAGCAGCGGCAACGGCCGCAGGCGACATTGAACGGCACCGAGACGATATCGCCGATGTCGAGCATCTCGACGTCGACGCCTTTCTCGATGACCTCGCCGGTGATTTCATGACCGAGGACCAGGCCCGGCATCGCCGTCGTGCGGCCGCGGACCATATGCTGGTCGGAGCCGCAGATATTGGTCGAGATCACCTTCAGGATAACGCCGTGCTCGATGCGGCGGCCGTCGGGCGCTTCCAGCTTCGGGTCGTCGATGTCGCGAACTTCGACCTTGCCCGGCCTCAAATAAACGACGCCTCTATTCTTGCTCATGGATTCCTCCCATTCGTTGAATGCCTCGATCTGCAACCGATGCAATCGATGACAACTTTTCCTCCGGTCTGCCTCCTCTGCAGCCCGGTATTCACAACGCCGCATCGGGCGATATTCGAACTTCGCAAACAGGCGGGGGCAGATTGATGGAGGGGAGGAGCGAGACGATAGGTCCGGCCTGTCGTTCCACTCGTCATCGCCGCCGCAATCCGCCGATTTGCTGCGCAAAGAGCTGGTTTCCGGGCTCCAGAACCTCCTTTCGATTCATCTTGGAATCTTCGGTCGGCCTTCCAACGGTTCCGTCGCCAGTGACGAGCGCCTTGAACATCACAAGAAAACCATGCCCGGCGGAAAACAGCGCCCGAGAAAACGACATGGGCGCAACTCAAAGACGACAGTCGGAAAGCTGCGGATAGCATGCTGCCGACAGGCATGAGTTGATCCCCGGAATCGGGCGGTTTTCCGGATCGGTTCAGAAGGTTTGAATGCAGGCCTCCGATCAAATCCTTTGAGCAATGTAGGGTTCCTGCGCCGGTTGTCACCCGTTGATCCGCATCTGGTCGATCAGCGGCAGATGCCGTTTCCAATCGTGATTGGACATCGGCTGCGACCTGAGCCACGCTGTTTTTGGGAGCGGACCATCTATTTTTCTTAGAGATAGGAGGCCGAAATGGAACAGTATGCACTGGAGCAGTTGAAAACGATTGCGAAGGTCAGCACGACCTGCAAGCGCCTTGAATTAACGCGGCGCGAACGGATTGAACGGTGGGCCGAAAGTCTCGAACGCAGCCCCAGACCGTTTCTCAAGACGCTTCACGAAACGGAATATCAGCCGATCGAAGATCGGATTGCCATGCGGGACGACGACACCCCGATCTCCGTCGCATTCGCTGATCCCATTCTGCGGGCGGCAGGAATGGAAAATGATAGCTATGGAGAGGCCAAGCGGTTCTTCGAGCTCAGCGACGGGCAATTGCACGAGCTTGTCTGCTTCTGTCATTTTGGTGAACGCGTCAGCGCGGCAACGGTCGCTCGCCGGGTGCGAAAGATGGCAGATCCCACACCAAGCGGGTTTTTCGCTCAGCTCCGTGCGTTCTTCGGCTAATTGAGGCCCAGGCCACATGAAACAAAGCCACATGAAACGGCCGCCGCAGCAATCGGGCGGTGTGCTTAGCCGTCGTAAGTCCGCCGGCCCCGGTTGAAGTCGACAGCCGTGTGCCAGAACACCGCGCCGAGGATGATCGCGCCGCCGAAATAGGTGGCGACGGGCGGCTGCTCTGAAAACAGCAGCCAGACCCAGAAGGGCGTCAGCACGATTTCCATCGTGCCGATCAGCGCAGCTTCAGCCGGCGGCATCCGTTTTGCCCCGGCGAGAAACAGTACCAGCGCCAGCGAGAAATTGGTGGCGCCGAAGGCGGCGAGGACGATCCAGTTGTGCAGGTCGAGCGAGCCGACCGAACCGAACGGCGCGAAGATGACCAGGGTCAGAAAGGCACTGACGACGGTCGGCGGCAGGCTCGGAACGCCGGGGCTGATGCGCGGAATGATGATGACGAGCGCGAAGGACGTCGTCATGCCGAGCGCCAGCAGATCGCCCCAACCCGTGCCGCCGCCGATCGACGAGGCGACGATGACGCCGACGCCGAAGAGGGAAACGGCGCCGGCGATCAGCGTCCGCCTGGCAACCCTCTCCTTGAGGATGAGCCAGCCGAACAAGGCTGCGATGAAGGGCGTCGTCGCATAGATCATCGTCACATTGGCGACGGTGGTCATGTAGAGCGCCCCGATGAAACATCCCTGACTGAAAGTCTGGCATGCGATCATCGCAAGACCGGAGGGATGGAGGACGGAACGCCATTGCCGCCGCGAGATGCCCCCTTCGAGGAAAAGGCAGGGGATCAGCAGGAACATGCCTCCGAACAGCGACCGCCAGGCGATCGCCGTCCATACGTCGGTCGTGAGCAGCCGCGAGTAAACGCCGCTCGCACTCCAGGCAAGCGTCGCGGCAACGATGAGAAGCACACCCTTCTCGTGCTCGCTGCCTGCGAGGCGCGTGGTCGGATTTTCAATGGTCACGCAGATAGTCTCAAAGAAGGAAGTCGAACGCCGCCCAGTTCTGCGCCAGCGATTGACATAAGACAAACGAATAGTAGAGATGGCTACTATCGATTTTTTCTATGGCTAGCGCATGCATGAACCAATCGAAAGCGACCTGCTGAGGACCTTCCTGGTCGTCGCCGAGACGTCGAATTTCTCCGCGGCTGCCCAGCGCATCGGGCGGACGCAGTCGGCGGTCAGCACCCAGATCAAGAGGCTCGAGGCGGCGATCGGCGAGATCCTTTTCGAGCGCGGTGCCCGTGGCGTGCTGCTCACCCGCCAGGGCATTCAGCTCGTGCCTTATGCCCGCAGGGTGATCGATCTCCTGAACGAGGCCGCCGCGACGATCCGCAGCAAACCCCTCGACGGGCCGGTGCGGATCGGAATTCCCGAGGAATACAGCCAGACGGTGCTGCCCGCGGCGCTCGCGGCCTTTGCGGTGCGCCATCCGGCGGTGGAGGTCACGGTGTCCTGCGACTACACGGTCCGCAACCTTGCCGCCCTGGAACGGGACGAACTCGATCTCGCCGTCGTTTTCGACTGGAGCGATCAGAACAAGGGCGAGGTCCTCTGCATTGATCCCACCGTCTGGGTCACATCGATGGTCCACCGGCTGCACGACATCGATCCCCTGCCGGTTGCGACCTATCGCAACTCCACCTGGTCACGCGATTTTGCGCTGCGCTCGCTGGAGCAGATCGGCCGCAGCTACCGGATCGCCTTCATCGCCGATACCGGTTCTGGCCTGAAGAACGCCGTGACAGCAGGCCTTGCCGTCACCACGCTTTCCCGCAGCAGCATTCCGCCCGGCTGCCGGGAACTGACGGCCGAAGACGGTTTTCCGCCGGTCGATTCCTCGAAGGTTGTGCTCCGCCGCAGCACTTTCCGCTCCAGCGAAGCCGTCCGGGAACTCGCCGAAAGGGTGCGCGAGGCGTTCCAGCCTATGGCGGCGCCGGCGATGGTGTGATGCGGCGGCGCAGGCGGCGCCGGGTTTCGGACGGGCTCTCAGAAAAACTCGCGCGGTAGCTTCTGGCAAAGGCTGAGGCCGAATTGAAGCCCGTCGCCGCCGCGATGTCGGCGAAGGAGGCCGTCGTCTCGATCACCTTGCGGCGCGCCGCATTCAGTCGCAGCGCCAGATAATGCACATGCGGCGGCGCGCCGATGCTCTGCTGGAAGAGATCCTGCAGATGCCGGGCGCTGACGCCCACCCTACGGGCCAGCCGCGTGAGAATGAGAGGCTGCTCGATATGCTCTTCCATCAGATGCACCGCCTGCGTCACCCGCGGGTCATGCATGCGCAGTCCCGCCGAGGCTGCGGAAAGCGGTTCGTCCACATGGAAGAAGGGTTGCTCGTAGCGGAACAGCCGGCTGACTTCGAGCGCCAGCGAATAACCCTGCCGCTGCCGGATCACCTCCAGCATCAGGTCGACGGTCGGCAGCGAACCTGATGTCGTCAGCCGCTTGCCGTCGATGACGAAACGGTCCTTGACGGCCCGGACCTCGGGATAGGCCAGGGCAAAATCCTCGTAGTCTTCCCAGTGGACCGTCGCCCGCAGCCCGTCGAGCAGGCTTGCTTCGGCGAGCAGCCATGTGCCGGACTCGATGCCGGCAATGATCCTGCGGTGGCGGGCGACCTGGGAAAGCTGCATCTTCAGCGCCGGCGTCGCGCTGCGGCGCCAGTTGTAACTGGCCAGCACGAAGAGCGGTCTGTCTTCAATCGTCGCCTGGAAGCTGCCTTCGACCGGGATGGCGATATGGCTGGTGGTCGGCACCGGCGTGCCGTCCGGCGTCAGCAGCCGCCAGCGATAAAGCTCGCTGCCGGCGATGCGGTTGGCGCCGCGCAGCGGCTCGATGACCGATGCGATCAGGATCAGGTTCGTATCCGGCAGGACGAGAAGATCGATATCGAGCCGTTCCGTCGATCGCTGCAGCAAGGTCGCCTCCCCTTTGTTCCGATAATGTATCGATGGCTTCCGAAAATGCAAAGCATCGCCGCCAATCCTGTCGCGTAATGGCTGACAAGACGGGGAGAACAAAAACATGCCTCTAGTGATGAACCGCGATGTCTTCATCACCTGCGCCGTTACCGGTGCCGGCGATACGGTTTCCAAATCCAGCCACGTTCCCATCACTCCCAAACAGATCGCGGCTTCCGCGATCGACGCCGCCAAGGCTGGGGCGGCTGTTGTTCACTGCCATGTTCGCGATCCGGAAACGGGGGCTGCCAGCCGCCGCAACGATCTCTACAGGGAGGTCACCGAGCGCATCCGCTCGGCCGATATCGACGTCGTCCTCAATCTCACCGCCGGCATGGGCGGGGATCTGATCTTCGGCGATGTCGAAAGCCCCCTGCCCCTCAATCCGAAGGGCACCGATATGGTGGGCGCGACCGAGCGCGTCAGCCATGTCGCCGAATGCCTGCCGGAGATCTGCACGCTCGACTGCGGCACGATGAACTTCAATCTCGGCGACTATGTCATGACCAATACGCCGGCCATGCTGCGGGCCATGGCCAAGAAGATGACGGATCTCGGCGTACGCCCTGAGATCGAGGCTTTCGACACCGGCCATCTCTGGTTCGCCAAGCAGCTCGCCGAGGAAGGCCTTATCGAAGACCCGGTGCTGATCCAGCTCTGCATGGGCATTCCCTGGGGCGCGCCCGACGATCTCAACACATTCATGGCGATGGTCAACAACCTGCCCCAGAGCTGGACCTTCTCGGCGTTCTCGATCGGCCGCAACGCCATGGCCTATCCGGCAGCGGCGGTTCTGGCCGGCGGCAATGTGCGCGTCGGCCTGGAGGACAACCTCTTCGTCGGCAAGGGCCAGCTCGCCACCAATGCGCAGCTCGTCGAAAAGGCGGTGCAGGTGGTGGAAGGCATGGGGGCGCGGATCATCGGGCCGGAAGATGTGCGCAAGAAGCTGAAGCTGACGAAGCGCTGAGGATATCATGACCAAGATCAGCAAGGCGGCCTGTATCGGCGGCGGCGTCATCGGCGGCGGATGGATCGCCCGATTCCTGCTGGCCGGCATCGACGTCGACGTGTTCGACCCGCATCCGGAAGCAGGCCGCATCGTCGGCGAAGTGATCGCCAATGCCGAAAAAGCCTATGCCATGCTGACCGGCGCGCCCCTGCCACCGCGCGGCAGGCTGACCTTCTGCGAGACGCTGGCGAAAGCCGTTGCCGATGCCGACTGGATTCAGGAGAGTGTGCCGGAAAGGCTCGATCTCAAGCGCGGCGTCCTCACCCAAATCGATGCCGCGGCACGACCCGACGCGCTGATCGGTTCCTCCACTTCTGGGCTGTTGCCGACCGATCTGCAGCGCGACATGAAGCATCCCGAACGGCTCTTCGTCGCCCACCCCTATAACCCGGTCTATCTGCTACCGCTCGTCGAGATCGTCGGCGGTGAGAAGACCTCGGCGGCGACCATCCGGGCGGCGATGGAAAGATTGCCGCCGATCGGCATGAAAGGCGTCCACATCGCCAAGGAGATCGAGGCTTTCGTCGGCGACCGGCTGCTCGAAGCGCTCTGGCGCGAGGCCCTCTGGCTCATCCACGACGATATCTGCACCGTCGAGACGCTCGACGACGTCATCCGCTATTCCTTCGGCCTGCGCTGGGCGCAGATGGGCCTGTTCCAGACCTATCGCATCGCCGGCGGCGAGGCCGGGATGCGCCACTTCCTCGCCCAGTTCGGGCCCTGCCTCGCCTGGCCCTGGACCAAGCTGACCGATGTCGTCGATCTTGACGATGCTCTGATCGAAAAGATCGGCCGGCAATCCGACGAGCAGGCGGCGGGCCTTTCAATCCGCCAGCTTGAGCGCATCCGCGACGAAAATCTCGTCGGCATCCTGCAGGCGCTGAAGGGCGGTGACGGCGGCAAGGGCTGGGGCGCCGGCAAACTGCTGAAGGATTTCGAGCAGTCGCTCTGGGCAAAAGGCTCAGGCCAGACCATGCCCGCCGATCTTTCGAAGCCGCTGCGGCTTGTCGAAACCAAGGTGAGCCCGGCCTGGGTCGACTATAACGGCCATATGACCGAGCACCGCTATCTCCAGGTGTTTGGCGATACATCAGACGCGCTGCTGCGCCTCGTCGGCGTCGACCTTGCCTATGTCGAGGCCGGGCACAGCTACTATACGGTGGAAAGCCATATTCGCCATCTCGGCGAGGCGAAGCTCGGGCAGGCAATCCATTCGGCCTGCCAGATCCTGGCCGCCGACGAGAAACGGCTGCATGTCTTCCACACGCTGCACGAGACGGCGACGGGCGAGCTTATCGCAACCGCCGAGCAGATGTTGCTGCATGTCGACAGCAAGGCGGGCAAGGCAGTGGCGGCGCCCGCCGTGGTGCTCGACAGAGTGAAGGCGATTGCCGCGTCCCATGCGGAATTGGCGCTGCCCGAGGGTGCCGGCCGTCATGTCGGCCAGAGGCGGTAGGAGGATCGGCATGGATTTCGGTCTCAGCGATGAACAGGAAATGATCGTCGAAACGGTCCGCGCTTTCGTCGAGACCGAGATCTATGCGTATGAGAACGAGGTCGAGCGGACCGGCATCGTTCCGCCGGAGCTCGGCCGCGAGATCCAGCGCAAATGCATCGATCTCGGTTTCTACGCCTGCAATTTCCCCGAGGAGGTCGGCGGCGCCGGCCTCGACCATGTCACCTTCACGCTCGTCGAACGGGAGCTCGGACGCGGCTCGCTCGGGCTGACGGTCTTCTTCGGCCGGCCCTCCGGCATCCTGATGGCCTGCGAGGGCGAGCAGCGCGAACGTTATCTCCTGCCGGCGGTGCGCGGCGACAAGATCGACGCGCTTGCCATCACCGAGCCGGACGCCGGCTCCGACATGCGCGGCATGAAGTGTGCTGCCCGCCGCAACGGCGGCGACTTCGTCCTGAACGGCACGAAACACTTCATCTCCCATGCCGATGTCGCCGATTTCGTCATCGTCTTTGCCGCCACCGGCGAGGAGGAAACGCCGAAAGGCATCAAGAAGAAGATCACTGCCTTTCTCGTCGATCGCGGCACGCCTGGCTTCGAGATCCTGAAAGGCTATGATTCCGTTTCGCACAGGGGCTACCATAACTGCACCCTCAGTTTTACCGATTGCCGGATCCCTGAAACCCAGGTGCTGGGCGAGGTGCATCGCGGCTTCGATATCGCCAATCAATGGCTCTACGGCACCCGGCTGACGGTTGCCGCCACCTGCGTCGGCCGGGCACGCCGCGTCTTCGACATGACTTTGCCCTATGCCGCCGAACGTAAGCAGTTCGGCAGGCCGATCGGCGCCAATCAGGGTGTCTCCTTCAAGCTCGCCGATATGATCACCGAGATCGACGCGGCCGACTGGCTGACCCTTTCAGCCGCCTGGCGGCTCGATGCCGGCCTTGCCGCCGACCGGCAGATTGCCTCGGCCAAGCTCTATGCCTCCGAAATGCTGGCCCGCGTGACGGATGAGGCGATCCAGATCTATGGCGGCATGGGGCTGATGGACGACCTGCCGCTTGCCCGCTTCTGGCGCGATGCCCGCGTCGAGCGCATCTGGGACGGCACCTCCGAAATCCAGCGGCATATCATCAGCCGCGACCTGCTTCGGCCTTTGGGAGCGTGAGCCGATGACATCCAGCCCGCTCGACCGCCTACTCAGACCGCAAACGATCGCCGTCTTCGGCGGCCGCGAGGCGCGCCGGGTGGTCGAGCAGTGTGACCGCATGGGCTTTTCAGGTGAGATCTGGCCCGTCCATCCCAAACTCGACGAGGTGCTGGGACGGCCGTGCTATCGCTCCGTATCCGATCTTCCCCAGGCGCCGGACGCCGCCTTCGTCGGTGTCAACAGGACGCTCACCGTCGAGATCGTGCGCAGCCTTGCCGCGGCCGGTGCCGGCGGCGCGGTCTGTTATGCATCGGGCTTCAGCGAGGCGACGGCGGAACTGGCCGATGGCGCCGACCTGCAGCAGGCCTTGCTTTCGGCAGCCGGCGGCATGCCGATCCTCGGCCCGAATTGCTACGGGCTGATCAACGGTCTCGATGGCGCGCTGCTCTGGCCGGACCAGCACGGTATGAAGCGCATCGAATACGGCGTGGCGATCCTCACGCAGTCTTCCAACATCGCCATCAACCTGACCATGCAGACCCGTGGGTTGCCGATCGCCTATGTGGTCACGGCAGGCAACCAGGCGCAGACATCGCTTGCCGACGTCGCCTGCGCATTGATCGAGGATCCGCGCGTCACGGCGATCGGCCTTCATGTCGAAGGTTTCGGCGATGTCTCCGGCCTCGAACGCCTTGCCGCCATTGCCCGCCAGTCCAAGAAGCCTGTGGTCGTGCTGAAGGTCGGCAGATCCGAGCAGGCAAAACAGGCGGCGGTGTCGCACATCGCTTCGCTCGCCGGCAGCGATGCGGTGGCCGATGCCGTGCTCGCCCGCCTCGGCATCGGCCGTGTCCAAAGCCTGCCGGCATTGCTGGAAACCCTGAAGCTGCTGCATGTCGCCGGCCCCCTCCCAGGCCGGTCGATCTCGTCGATGAGCTGCTCGGGCGGCGAAGCTTCGCTGATCGCGGATGCGGCCGTCGGCCGCAATATCGAATTCGCCGCGCTGCAGCCGCAACAATTGCCGCGCCTTCGACGGGTGCTGGGCGAGATGGTGACGCTCTCCAACCCGCTTGACTACCACACCTTCGTCTGGGGTGATGTCGGCCGCCAGACCGAAGCCTTCAGCGTCATGTTCAAAGGCGGTTATGCCCTCAATCTCGTCGTCCTCGACTTCCCGCGGTGCGACCGCTGCGATGCGTCCGAATGGGCAATGACGGCAGATGCGGTCATCACTGCTGCCTCTGCCACCGGTGCGCTGGCCGGCCTTCTTGCGACCCTGCCGGAGAACATGCCGGAGCCGATCGCCGACCGGCTGATGGCCAATGGCGTCGTCGCTTTTTCAGGCATCGACGAAGCCATCATTGCGGCTGAGGTCGCAGCCGGCATCGGCCAAGCTTGGCAAGCCCCGCCTCCCCCGCCGCTGCTCGACGTGCCGTCCATGGACGGTGAGATCGAGACGCTGACGGAAGCCGATGCGAAGACGGAGCTTGCTGCCTGCGGCCTCCCCGTTCCCTGGGGGCTGCAGGCTTTTTCTCCCCATGATGCCGTCGAACAGGCCGAACGGCTCGGTTTCCCCGTCGTTCTGAAGGCCCTCGGCATTGCGCACAAGACCGAGGCAGGCGCCGTCGCGCTCAACCTCCGGGATAGTCAGGCCGTCTCGAACGCGGCGGCGAAAATGGCGTCGAGTGCCGGTTATCTGGTCGAGAAGATGATCGATCCGCCGGTCGCCGAGCTTATTGTCGGCGCCATCCGCGACCCTGTCTTCGGATTGTCGCTGACCCTGGGAGCGGGCGGAATCATGGTCGAATTGCTCGAGGATTCCGTCATCCTGCCGCTTCCGGCCACGAAAACCGAGGTTCATGCGGCGATTTTGCGCCTAAAACTGGCAAAATTGCTCTATGGCTATCGCGGGCGGCCGAAAGGCGATCTCGACGGCGCGGTCGCCGCTATCGCAGCAGCGGCAGATTATGTCGTAAAGAACGCGGCACGGCTGGAGGAACTGGACATTAATCCGTTGATGGTTCTTCCCGAAGGGCGCGGTGTTGCCGCAGTCGATGCCCTGATACGGCGGAGGAGGTAGCATAGGTTGAGCGATCACATCCGCACACGACATGACGGCGGCGTCCTCGAAGTCGTCATCGACCGGCCGAAGGCGAACGCCATCGACCTTGCGACCAGCCGTGCCTTGGGATTGATCTTCCAGAGTTTTCGCGACGATCCGGAATTGCGCGTCGCCATCGTCTCGGGCGCGGGCGAAAAGTTCTTTTGCGCCGGCTGGGACCTGAAGGCGGCGGCATCAGGCGATGCGGTCGATGGCGATTACGGCGTCGGCGGCTTCGGCGGGCTGCAGGAGCTGCGTGACCTTAACAAGCCGGTCATTTGTGCGGTAAACGGCATCTGTTGCGGCGGCGGACTGGAGATCGCGCTTTCGGCCGACCTGATCCTCGCCGCCGAGCATGCGACGTTCGCGCTGCCGGAAATCCGCTCGGGCACGGTGGCCGATGCGGCGTCGATCAAGCTGCCGAAACGCATCCCCTATCACATCGCCATGGACATGCTTTTGACGGGACGCTGGCTCGACGTGCACGAGGCGCATCGCTGGGGCTTCGTCAACGAGATCCTGCCGGCCAACCGCCTTATGAAGAGAGTCTGGGAGCTTGCCCATCTGCTCGCAAGCGGGCCGCCGCTCGTCTCTGCGGCCATAAAGGAAATCGTGCGCGAAGCGGAGGGTTCGACGTTCCAGACTGCCATGAACAAGATCACCAAACGGCAGTTTGCAACCGTCGACCGCCTCTATTCGAGCGAAGACCAATTGGAAGGCGCTCGCGCCTTCGCGGAAAAGCGCAACCCCATTTGGAAAGGACAATAAGCAGGCGGCAGCAACCGCAATGTTTCCCGCATGATGCGGGCACCGGAGGTGGAGAGGAAACCGCCTGCGATCCTGCCCGGAAGTTCTGTCAACGCACCATAAAGAAGGAACTGGGGAATGAACGACTATACGAAATATCTTGCAAGCCGCGTCACTGCGGGCGGGCTCAGCCGCCGCGAATTCATGGGACGCGCCATGGCGGCGGGCATCACACTTGCCGTCGCCGACAAGCTCTTCACCGAAAGCGCCGAAGCCGCCGAACCGAAGCGTGGCGGCCATCTGAAGCTTGGCCTCGAAGGCGGTGCCGCCACGGATTCCAAGGACCCGGCGAAATTCCTGTCGCAGTTCATGTTCTGCGTCGGCCGTTGCTGGGGCGACATGCTGGTTGAGTCAGACCCGCTGACCGGTGCCGCCGTGCCGGCGCTCGCCGAATCCTGGGAGCCGTCGAAAGACGCGGTGACCTGGACCTTCAAGATCCGCAAGGGCGTCAAGTTCCACGACGGCAAGGAGCTGACGATCGACGACGTCGTCGCGACGCTGAAGCGCCACACCGATAAAAAATCGGAATCCGGGGCGCTCGGTGTGCTCGGCTCGATCAAGGAGATCAAGGCCGACGGCGGCAATCTCGTGCTGACGCTCAGCGAAGGCAATGCCGACATGCCGCTGCTGCTCTCCGACTACCATCTGGTCATCCAGCCGAACGGCGGCGTCGACGATCCCCTCGCCTCGATCGGCACCGGCCCCTATAAGCTGACGAGCTTCGAAGCCGGCGTTCGCGCCACCTTCGAGAAGAACAAGGACGATTGGCGCAGCGACCGGGGTTATGTCGATTCGATCGAGGTGATCGGCATGAACGATGCGACCGCGCGCATCGCGGCGCTCTCGTCCGGCCAGGTGCACTATATCAACCGCGTCGATCCGAAGACCGTCAACCTGTTGAAACGCGCGCCGAACGTCGAGATCCTCTCGACCGCCGGCCGAGGCCACTACGTCTTCATCATGCATTGCGACAAGGCGCCGTTCGACAATAATGACCTGCGCCTGGCGCTGAAATACGCCATGGATCGCGAAACCATGGTGCAGAAGATCCTCGGCGGTTACGGCAAGGTCGGCAACGACTTCCCGATCAACAGCACCTATGCGCTGTTTCCCGAAGGCATCGAGCAGCGTGTCTACGATCCCGATAAGGCCGCCTTCCATTACAAGAAATCGGGCCATAGCGGCTCGGTCCTCTTGCGCACCTCTGAAGTCGCTTTCCCCGGCGGCGTCGATGCGGCCGTGCTGTATCAGGAAAGCTGCAAGAAGGCCGGGATCGAGATCGAGGTCAAGCGCGAGCCGGGCGACGGCTACTGGACCAACGTCTGGAACGTCCAGCCCTTCTCGACCTCATACTGGGGCGGCCGGCCGACGCAGGACCAGATGTATTCCACCGCCTATCTCTCGACGGCGGACTGGAACGACACCAAGTTCAAGCGTCCCGACTTCGACAAACTGCTGTTGCAGGCCCGCTCCGAGCTTGATGAAGCCAAGCGCAAGGACATGTATCGCGCCATGGCGATGATGGTGCGCGATGAAGGCGGCGTGATCCTGCCGATGTTCAATGACTTCGTAAACGCCTCCACCAAGCAGGTGAAGGGTTATGTCCACGACATCGGCAACGATATGTCGAACGGCTATGTCGCAACCCGCGTCTGGCTGGACGCCTGAGGGGCGCAACGCCCTTCGATCTCCGACGAAGCCGGGACCGCGGGATGAAACCTGCGGTCCCTCCTGACGTTTTACGAGAGGCCTTCGCCATGACCAATCCTGCCCCGAGCAATATCTTGCCGGGCTTGAGGTTGCGGCAGCGTTTTCCGCTGCTTGCCCTCATCCTCGAGCGTTTCGTGCTCAGCATCATCTTGCTTTTCGCTGTTTCCATCCTGATTTTCGGCGGCCTGGAAGCGCTGCCCGGCGATTTCGCCACCACCTATCTCGGCCAGTCGGCCACACCGCAGGCCGTCGCCAATATCCGTCAGGATCTCGGGCTGAACCGGCCGGTGACGACGCGTTACGTCGAGTGGCTCGGCAATGCAGTTCAAGGTGACTTCGGCACCTCCTGGGCGAGCAAGAATTCGGTGAGCGAGCAGATCGGCAAGCGCCTCGGCAATTCGCTTTTTCTGGCGGGTTTTGCGGCGGTGATTTCAGTGCCGCTCGCCGTCGGCCTCGGCATGCTCTCGGTGCATTTCCGCAACCGCCTGCCGGATAAGATCATCAATGTGATTTCGCTTGCGGCGATCTCGCTGCCGGAATTCTTCATCGGCTATCTGCTGATCCTCTTCTTCGCGGTGAAGTTCGGCATGGCGACCTTTCCGGCGACCGTCTATGACAGCATGGGCTTCGTCGAGCGGCTGAAGGCGATCGCGCTGCCGACCGCGACCCTCGTGCTCGTCGTGCTGGCGCACATGATGCGCATGACCCGCGCCGCGATCCTCTCGGTGATGTCCTCGGCCTATATGGAGACCGCCGAGCTGAAGGGCCTGAGCGGCTTCCGCTCGATCGTCAAGCACGCCGCCCCCAATGCGCTGGCGCCGATCATCAATGTCGTCGCATTGAACCTCGCTTATCTCGTGGTCGGCGTCGTCGTCGTCGAAGTGGTCTTCGTCTATCCCGGCATGGGACAATATATGGTCGACGCGGTCACCGTGCGCGACATGCCTGTGGTGCAGGCCTGCGGCCTGATCTTCGCAGCCGTCTACATCTTCCTCAACATGATCGCAGATATCCTCGCGATCGTCGCCAATCCAAGGCTGAGGCATCCGCGATGAGAGCAAGAGACATTCCCATCACCGCCTGGATCGGCATAACAGGCATTGCCCTGGCCTTCATCTTCGCGCTCTTCGCACCCTGGATCGCTCCCTATGGGGAGACGCAGGTCCTGGGCGACGTCTGGCAGCTGCCGGACGATCACTATATCTTCGGCCTCGACAATCTCGGCCGCGACATCCTCTCGCGCCTGATCTATGGCGCGCGCACGACGCTGCTCGTCGCCTCCGCCGCCACCATCATCTCCTTCTCGCTCGGCATCATCCTGAGCTTCACCGCGGCCGTCTCGCGCGGCCTCGTCGACACGGTCTTTTCCCGCTTCAACGATCTGATGATGTCGATCCCGACGTTGATCTTCGCACTGGTGGTGCTTGCAGTCCTGCCGCAGAATATGATCGTCCTGATTCTTGTCATGGCGATCCTCGATTCTACCCGTGTCTATCGTCTCGGCCGCGCCGTCGCGCTCGACGTCGCGGTGATGGAATTCGTCGAGGCGGCCAAGCTGCGCGGCGAAGGCAAGCTCTGGATCATCTTCCGCGAAATCCTGCCGAACACGCTGTCGCCGCTGCTGGCCGAGTTCGGCCTGCGCTTCGCCTTCTCGATCCTGTTCCTCTCGACGCTGTCCTTCCTCGGCCTCGGCATCCAGCCGCCGGCGGCCGACTGGGGCGGCATGGTCAAGGACAACAAGGACGGCATCATCTTCGGCATTTCAGCCGCATTGGTGCCGGGCACGGCGATCGCCGTGCTCGCCGTCTGCGTCAACCTCGTCGTCGACTGGCTGCTGAAACGCACATCCAGCCTCAAGGGAGGGCGTGGCGATGCCTGAGCTTCTTTCCGTTCGCAATCTCAAGATCGAGGCGACCAGCTATCCGCCGGGCGAGCCGCCCAAGCGGGTGACGATCGTCGACGGCGTGTCCTTCGACCTCAAGAAGGGCAAGGTTCTCGGCCTGATCGGAGAATCGGGCGCCGGCAAGTCGACGATCGGCCTCTCGGCGCTTGCCTACGGCCGCGGCGGCGCCGAAATCACCGGCGGCGAGGTGCGGCTCGATGGCGCCGATATTCTGACGCTGGGGAAGAACGGCATCCGGAAAATCCGCGGCGCACGGGTCTGCTATGTCGCGCAATCGGCGGCGGCCGCCTTCAATCCGGCGCACAGGCTCGGCGATCAGGTGATCGAAGCCTCGCTCAAGCATGGCTTGATGACCAGGGAGGAGGCACGCAAACGTGCGCTTTATCTGTTCCGCGTGCTCGGCCTGCCCAATCCCGAGACCTTCGGCGAGCGCTTCGCCCATCAGGTCTCCGGCGGCCAGCTGCAGCGTGCGATGACGGCGATGGCGCTCTGCTCCAACCCCGAACTCATCGTCTTCGACGAGCCGACCACCGCGCTTGACGTCACCACGCAGATCGACGTGCTGGCGGCGATCAAGCACGCCATCGAGGAAACCCACACGGCCGCCCTCTACATCACCCATGACCTTGCCGTCGTCGCGCAGATCTCCGACGACATCATGGTCCTGCGCCACGGCAGGCAGGTGGAATATGGCAGCGTCCGGCAGATCATCGAAACGCCGCGGGAAGATTATACCCGGGCGCTGGTCAATGTCAGGCAGGCCCATCGCGAGGAAGCCGCCGACCAGTCCGCGGCGCTTCTTAAGGTGGAACATGTCAGCGCCGAATATTCCAACGGCTTCAAGGTGCTGCACGATGTCTCGCTGCATGTGCCAAAGGGGCAGACGCTTGCCGTCGTCGGCGAATCCGGCTCCGGCAAATCGAGCCTGGCACGCGCCATTACCGGCCTCTTGCCGCCGAGGAGCGGACGCATCGTCTTCGACGGCAAGCCACTGGTGCCCGATCTGAAGAACCGGCCGAACGACGACCTCAGGCGTATCCAGCTGATCTATCAGATGGCCGACACGGCGATGAACCCGAGGCAGACGGTGCGCGACATCATCGGCCGGCCGTTGACCTTCTATTATGGCCTCAGAGGTGCCGAGAAGACGGCCAGAGTGAAGGAACTGCTCGACCAGATCGAAATGGGCAACGGCTTCATCGACCGCTACCCGGCCGAACTCTCCGGCGGCCAGAAGCAGCGGGTGGCGATCGCGAGGGCCCTTGCCGCCAAGCCGGAACTCATCCTCTGCGACGAGCCGACTTCGGCGCTCGATCCGCTGGTGGCCGAGGGCATCCTCAAGCTGCTGCTGCGTCTGCAACAGGAGGAACAGCTGTCCTATATCTTCATCACGCACGACATCGCGATCGTCCGGGCGATTGCCGACAGCGTGGCGGTGATGCATCGCGGCAAGCTGGTGCGCTTCGGGCCGAAATCGACGGCACTGTCGCCACCCTTCGATGATTACACCGATCTGCTGTTGAAATCGGTGCCGGAAATGGAAATTGGCTGGCTAGAACGGGTACTGACGACGCGGAAGATGGCAAGCGCCGGGAATTGAAGGCGCGAAATCGTTCGGCACTCATCCGGATATGATGGCTTCGTTGGAAATCGGTGTCTTCAATACTCTGCCGGCACCGCATACACTTCCGCGGATGGATCTGCGAGGAACGAGCGCACCGTCGGTGGCAGCTGGCGTGAAGACAGCGGCAATGGTCCGCAACGTGACAGAAGCTCGCGCAGGTTGGGCTCGGCGCCGACATGCCGCCAGATCATCCGCGACGCATACGGGAGATTTTCCCGTCGCCACGAGATTCCCATTGTCGTCCCGCGCAGATAGACGCGCTGGTACTCATCGAATGGCAGGAGGATCGTCTGTGAAAGTACCGGATTTGGGCCGACGACTCGCTCCGTAATGAAGATCCGGTTTCGATAGAAGGCCGCAAGGCCGACATATTTCGAAAATTGCTGGATGCCGTTTCCAGCGTCCCGCAGACGCTCCATTGATTTGACATGCACAAGCCCACCCTTCTCCACAAAGCGGCTGCACGAACAGACAACCATTCCCGGCCAGGACGGGGAGCGATGATAGGTCTGGAAATAGCCAATATGGCGCCGGAGCGCGGTCAGATCGCCTGGGAACGCCTTTAATAGTTCGGACCTTTGATTGAGGTCTAGAGTCGGTTTGCGAAGCCGCTCGCGAAAGAGCCTAGGAGCGAGACCAAAGTCGGCCGCGTCGAGATCGAAATACTTGGCTATGCGCGCGAGATTATGGGCAGACGGCCTCGTCTGGCCGTTGATATATCGATTGAATTGCTGTCGGTTGATGTCGATCGCGCGGCAAAGATGCGAAATGGAACGCTGCGTGGCACAGGCGATCTTGAGGTTCTCGACTAGGTGGGGCATCGGCGGTTCCGTCTTGAGGATAGCAGCGTAAACTCGCTCAAAGATGCGTCAAGTCGCGAAATTGTGTGAAGCAGCCTGATCTCTACGTTCCCCTCTAATAACGTTGAAAAGGGAACTAAAATGACACGTGAAAAGGATCAATCTTCGCCCCTGAGTATCGGCCGCCGTCACTTCGTTGGCGGTGCCGTCGCGCTGGGTGCTTTGCCAGTCCTCACCTCCGGCCTCTTGATGCCGCGCGCCCGCGCGCAGGAAGCGAAGCGCGGTGGTCATCTGAAACTCGGTCTCAAGGGCGGCGCCACCAGTGATGCGCTCGACCCCGCGACCTATAGCGCCTCGGTGTTGTTCGTGATTGGCCGTCTCTGGGGCGACACCCTTGTCGAATCCGACCCTAAGACCGGTACGCCCTTGCCGTCGCTGGCGACTTCCTGGACGCCATCGGCGGACGCATCCGTCTGGACTTTCAAAATCAGGAACGACGTGCAGTTTCACGACGGCAGCAAGATGACCGTCGCGGACATCGTCGCGACACTGAAGCGACACGCGGACAAGAATTCGCAGTCGGGCGCTCTGGGGCTCATGGCCTCGATCACCGGTATCGAAGAAAAAGCGGGCGACCTTGTCCTCACACTTTCGCAAGGCAATGCGGACCTGCCTTTGCTTTTGACCGACTATCACCTGATCATCCAACCCAAGGGCGGCCTCGACAAGCCTGCGGCGGCCATCGGTACAGGTCCTTACATTCTGAAAAGCTTCGAACCGGGCGTTCACGCAACCTTCGAGAAAAACCCGAAGGATTGGCGCTCCGACCGCGGCTTTGTCGACAGTGTCGAAATCCTCGTCATCAACGACAATACCGCCCGCGTTGCCGCACTTGCCTCCGGCCAAGTCCATTTCGTCAACAATGTCGACCCCAAGACAGTCCCGATGCTGCAGCGAGCACCGACCGTCGAAATCCTCCGGAATGCAGGCAAGGGCTTCTATTGTTTCCTAATGCATTGCGACACGGCTCCCTTCGACAACACTGATCTTCGGCTTGCGCTGAAATATGCCATCGATCGTCAGGCGATCCTCGACAAGGTTCTGGGCGGCTACGGAGCCATCGGCAACGACTATCCGGTCAATTCCAACTACGCTCTCGCCCCGACCGATATCGAGCAGCGCCCTTATGATCCAGACAAGGCCGCCTTCCACTTCAAGAAAGCGGGTCTCGACCGCTCCATTCAGCTGCTCACGTCAGACGCAGCCTTTCCGGGCGCTGTGGATGCGGCGATCCTGTTCCAGCAAAGCGCGCGCAAGGCCGGCATCACAATCGACGTCAAGCGCGAACCGGAAGACGGCTACTGGACCAATGTCTGGAACAAGCAGCCCTTCTGCGCCTCGTTCTGGGGCGGTCGTCCGACCCAGGATTCGCGCTATTCCACCTCTTACCTGTCGACAGCAGAATGGAACGACACGCGTTTCAAGCGCCCTGACTTCGACAAATTGGTTCTGCAAGCAAGGTCAGAACTTGATGAGGCCAAGCGCAAGGTGCTTTATCGGCAATTGGCCCTGATAGTGCGAGACGATGGCGGTCTGATCCTGCCCGTCTTCAACGACTACATCATGGCCTCTTCGAAAATGCTGAAGGGATATGTCGACGATATCGGCAACGATATGTCCAACGGCTACATCGGCAGCCGCGTGTGGCTTAATGCCTAAAGCTCTTCTGGATATATGACAATGTCAGACCGCAGCTTCACAACCATCGAAAATCAGTGGATCACCTTGAAGGATCGGACGCGACTGGCGGCACGCATCTGGATGCCCGACGGCGCTGAGCAGAATCCCGTTCCTGCCGTGTTCGAATTCCTGCCCTACCGCAAGCGGGACGGGACCAGCCCCAGGGACGAGTCGACCTATCCAGTGTTCGCCGCCGCCGGCATTGCCGGCGTGCGGGTCGATATCCGCGGATCGGGCGAATCCGACGGCGTCATCGACGGCGAATATACCGAGCGAGAGCTTGCCGATGCCTGCGAAGTGATCGCCTGGATCGCGGCGCAGCCCTGGTCCAACGGCTCGGTCGGCATGATGGGCATCTCCTGGGGCGGCTTCAACAGCCTGCAGGTCGCCGCGTTGCGCCCGCCGGCGCTCAAAGCCGTCATCTCGATCGCCTCGACCGTCGACCGTTATAATGACGATATCCACTACAAGAACGGCTGCCATCTCTCCGCCCAGCTTTCATGGGCGGCGACGATGCTCGGCTACCAGTCGCGTCCGCCCGATCCGGCACTTGTCGGCGAGCGCTGGAAGGCGATGTGGCTTGAGCGCCTGGCGGGCGAACCCTTTTTCATGGAGGAGTGGCTGGCCCATCAGCGGCGCGATGATTTCTGGCGTCACGGCTCGATCTCGGAGGATTTTTCGAGCGTCGAGATTCCGACGCTCGTCATTGCCGGCTGGGCGGATGGCTACCGCAATACGCCGCTGATGGCGGTCGAGGGTCTGGGCGAGAAGGCGAAAGCGCTAATCGGTCCCTGGGTGCACAAATATCCGCACTTCGCCTGGCCGAAACCGCGCGCCGATTTCCATGGCGAAGCGATCGCCTGGTGGAACAAATGGCTTCGTGGCGAGGACAATGGCATCGACGGGCTGCCGCAGGCCCGCGCCTATATGCTCGATGCCGTCCGCCCGGCGCCGCGGCGCGACAGCGATCCCGGTTTCTGGATCGCGCGGGATGTCTGGACGCCGCCGCATATGCAATGTTTCTACGTCGAGCAATTCGGCAGGCTGACCGAAGGCATGCCGATCCCGCATGCGCCCGAGCATCCGGTCTATGTCAAGTCGCCTCTCGATACCGGCACGGCATCGGGTGAATATTTCACGCTCAAGCCCGACGCCGAAATGGCAATTGATCAACGCTCGGACGATGCCGGCTCGCTGGTCTTCGATACCATACCGCTTGCCCATGATTGCGACTATCTCGGCCGGCCGGTGCTGACACTGCGGCTGCGCCCCCGGGCGGCGCATGCAAACCTCTGCGCCCGGCTGATCGACGTCCATCCCGACGGCACGGCCATGCGCGTCGCCTTTGGCGTCGTCAATCTTACTCACCGCGACGGCAATGCCGATCCGAAACCGCTGATCCCAGGCGAGACGGTGTCGATCCGGCTGGTGCTCGATGCCTGCGGCTATCGCTTCCGCAACGGGCATCGCATCCGCCTTTCGCTGTCCACCGCCTATTGGCCGATGATCCTGCCGCCGCCTGAGGACGAAGGGATCGACATCGATATCGCCTCGCTCGGTCTGGGGTTGCCGGTGCTCGGCGACCATCGCAGCATCGCTATCGCGGCGCCGGCCAATCCCGATCCTCTGCCGAGATATATCGAGCACGCGGCTGCCGCGACGACACGGCAGATCGTCCGGGATCTCTCGGCCAATCGGACGGACTATCGCATCCACGAGGAGACCGGGCTTTATGAACATCCTCAGACGGGCCTGTCGACCCGGCAATTGCGCGAGGAAGTCTGGTCGATTTCGCCGGATGATCCGCTGTCGATGACTGGTGTGTCGACCTGGACCTGCGACATGCACCGTCCCGGCTGGTTCGTGCGGACCGCGGCAACGGCGCGGATTGCCTGTACCGCAACCGATTGGATCGTCAGCGCCGTCGTCACTGCGTTCGAGGACGACGTGCAGATCTTCGAAAAGATCTTCGCGGAAAAGAAGATTGCGCGCGATCTGATGTGATCGTCAAAGCATCGCGAAATGCCTGACGGCCTCGCAGACTGCGCGGAAGCCGTCGCGCGCGCCATCGCTCATATGGCGGGCGCGCAGCCAGGCATGCACCATCTGCGGCTCCTCCCGGAACCAGACTTCAATGCCCTCCGCAGTCAGCCGGGCGGCATAGTGCCGGCCGTCATCGCGAAGCGGATCGAAATGCGCGACCGTGATGAAGGTCGGCGGCAGTCCGACGAGCGAAGCTGCCTGCAGCGGCTCGGCGATCGCATTTCCTTCAGGTGCCCGCAGGATTTCGCAATAATAGGCGACATCGGCCGTCGTCAGGCCGGGTGCGGCGGCCATTTCCACATAGGACCCTGTATCGAGATCACCGCCGAGGCTGGGGTAGATCAGCACCTGGCCGACGACGCCCGACAGCTCCTCATCGCGCGCCCGTAAGGCAAGGCCGGCCGCGAGATTGCCGCCGGCGCTGTCACCGATCAGCACGACTTTGTTGCCGGCGGCAAGCAGATGTTTGAGCACGGCGAAGCCGTCGTCCGTCTGTGCCGGCCAGCGATATTCAGGGGCCAGCCGGTAATCGACGGAAACGAGTTCGGCGCCGGCAAAGTCGGCGATCTCGGCGCAGATGGCGTGATGGCTCTCAAGCGAACCGACGACGAAGCCGCCGCCATGGAGATAGAGCAGAACGGTCCGGGTGATGATTTTCCGCGGACGGTAGCGCCGGATCGGTATGCGCTGAACCATGCCATCCGCAAAGATCATATCCGGGGGCAACGGGCGGTCGAAGCGCGCGCAGAGAGCATCGTACCAATGCCGCTGCTGCTCGACCGGGGCTTTGACGGCGTCCGCGGGATAGAAGCTATCGCAAATCTGGAGAAACTGCAGGATGCTCTTTTCGGTGGGGACAGGCGATGGAGCGGACATTGAGGGTCCTTTCGATTTTGGACATGCGGATCATGCCCTTGGCCGACTCTGCGTCCATCATGCCCCTTTGCGACGGTGGCAATCTGTCTGGCCGCGACCCATGGATGTCGCGATGCTTCCTTATTTTGATCCTGCATTTCCAGGGCTTTGGCGCTTTTTTCAAAAAGATCCAATATTTTTCGCGGCCGACCCAAGGAAAGCTATCGGAGAAACGTCTCAATCCTGAAATAGCATCTTGCTTGATAGCTTGGGGGTAGGTGCGCATTGGATGCGGAGCTCATAGAACGAGCACAGCGCGGCGACAGGGAGGCCTTTGGGCAACTGGTCTCGCGCCATTATGATTTCGTCCGCGCGACGGCGTGGCGATGGTCGGGCAGTTCCACGGATGCGGACGATATCGCCCAGGAGGTCTGCGTCAAAATCGGCGCCGCCATCGGCGGCTTTCGCGGCGCCAGCCGCTTCAGGACATGGCTTTACACGCTGACGCTGAACGCCGCTCGCGATCACAGACGCAAACGCGCACGAGAGGAGCAGACGTTCCGCGCCTATGCGGTCGAACCGCAGCCGGATGCACCGGGCGGGAACGACGACGAACTGGCAAGCGAATTATGGGCGGCCGTGCGCGCTTTGCCGGAACGGCAATGCGACGCCGTGCTGCTCGTCTATGGCGAAGGCCTCAGCCATTCGGCCGCCGCCGATGTCATGGGCTGCTCGGAGGCGACCGTCTCCTGGCAAGTCCACGAGGCGCGCAAGCGGCTGAAGGCCATGCTCGGCAAGGAAGAGGTATGATGGACAAGGAACTCGAAAAACTCTCCCGCCTCACCCCGCCGGCCGTTGATCCGGAGGCGCGCGCACGCGCCCTTGCCGCGGCGATGCAGGCCTTTGACAGCGCAGAAAATAATGCAGCGGCAGCCCAAGGAAATGCCAAAGGCTGGCGTCCAAGCTCCATCATCAACTGGATATGGAGCCCTGCTATGAATAAGAAATTCCTCGCCGGTTCAGCCCTTGCGACGCTGCTCGTCATTCCCGCTGCCGGCTATCTCACCCTCGATCTGGCCCGCAACCAACCGATCGTCGACCAGGAAAAGATCGCCGGCCCCGTTTCGAAAAATGAAGTGCCGAAACCGTCCCAACCCAGGCTTTCCGAAGCGCCGGCCGAAGAGAATCGGCCGGCTCAATCGTCGGCGGCTGATAGCGCTCAAATCTTGCAGGACAAGGAGCCTCAGGCGGCAAAGTCCGCTGCGGAGTTGCGCGCTGAATTCGATGCCGGCGAGATCGCCGTTCTTAAGAACAAATCGGATGAATCCGCGGCGGCCCTTGGCATGGCCAAACGTGCTGCGCCGGCTGCTCCTGGCGTGGTTGCTCAAGGCCAGCTACTGGCTGAACCGATGGCCGCCGTTGCCCCCTCGCCTGTTCCGCCGGCGGATGGACGTGCTCAGCTCCAGCTCGACCCCGGTCGCGAGCGCTTTGCCAATGCCGCGGCAAATCCGATCAAAAGTGTCGCGGCCGATCCGGTTTCTACCTTCTCCGCCGATGTCGACAGCGCTTCCTATTCCTTCGTCCGCCGGTCGCTCACCGGCGGGGCGATGCCGGATCCGCAATCGGTTCGCGTCGAGGAGATGATCAATTATTTCCCCTATGACTGGCCGGGTCCCGAGACGGCCGACCAGCCCTTCAAGGCGACCGTGACGGTGATGCCGACCCCGTGGAACCACGACACGGAACTGATGCACGTGGCGATCAAGGGTTATGACATCGCGCCGGCGACCGCGCCGCACGCCAATCTCGTCTTTCTGATCGACGTCTCGGGCTCGATGGACGAACCGGACAAGCTGCCGCTGCTGAAGAGCGCCTTCCGGCTGCTGGTCAACAGGCTGAAGGCCGACGACACCGTGTCGATCGTCACCTATGCCGGCAACGCCGGCACGGTGCTCGAGCCGACGCGGGTGGCGGAGAAATCGAAGATCCTGTCGGCGATCGACAGGCTGGAGGCCGGGGGCTCGACCGGCGGCGCCGAGGGCATCGAGGCGGCCTACGAACTTGCCAAAAAGGCTTTCGTCAAGGACGGCGTCAACCGGGTGATGCTGGCGACGGACGGCGACTTCAATGTCGGCCCGTCGAGCGACGAGGATCTGAAACGCATCATCGAGGAGAAACGCAAGGACGGCATCTTCCTGACCGTTCTCGGCTTCGGCCGCGGCAATCTCAACGATTCCCTGATGCAGACGCTCGCCCAGAACGGCAATGGCAGCGCCGCCTATATCGACACCCTGGCGGAGGCGCAGAAGGCGCTGGTCGAAGAGGCCGGGTCGACGCTGTTTCCGATCGCCAAGGACGTCAAGTTCCAGGTCGAGTTCAACCCGGAACGGATCGCCGAATATCGGCTGATCGGCTACGAGACACGCGCCCTCAACCGCGAAGATTTCAACAATGACCGCGTCGATGCCGGCGATATCGGCTCCGGCCACAGCGTCACGGCGATCTACGAGATCACGCCCAAGGACAGCCCCGCGGTCATGAACGATGACCTGCGTTACGGCGTGCCCAACAAGGCGCCGGCCGAGACATCGGGCAGCGCGCATCAGGGCGAGCTCGCCTTCGTCAAGATGCGCTACAAGCGGCCGGGTGAAGAAAAAAGCGCCCTGATCACCACGCCGGTCGGTGACGGCAACGCGTTCGCCACTATCGATGCCGCGCCTGAGGACGTTCGCTTCTCGGTGGCCGTCGCCGCCTTCGGCCAGAAATTGAGCCGCACCGCCGCCCTTGATGCTTATTCCTATCAAGCGATTGCCGATCTCGCTGCGGCATCGCGGGGGGCGGATGCCTTCGGCTACAGATCGGATTTCCTCGGTCTCGTCAGATTGGCTGACGGCCTCAGCCAACGATGACGGAAAAAGCGCCCGTGCACTGGTAAAAGGCAGGCCGCCTGAAAATGCGGCCTCAGGCTTGCGGGCAAACCACTGCAAAACCCGCGACGTCATCCTCGGCCTTGTGCCGAGGATCTACGCCAGCCAAATTAAGTCACTGAAAATAAAGGTTTTCCTGTCAAGAAATTATTGTGGTCAGATGCTCGGCACAAGGCCGAGCATGACGGAGGAGAGTTTGTCAACAAACCGAGGCCGCCTGAGAGGTAGCTCAGCGATTATCCCAGCTTCGACCCGTTGGCCGTGAGATAGACAGCGTAGAGGGATGTCGTTGCGGTGATGAAGAGGCGGTTCCGTTTCTCGCCGCCGAAAGCGACGTTGGAGACGATCTCGGGAATACGGATCTTGCCGATCAGCGTGCCATCCGGGTCATAGCAGTGCACACCGTCGCCGGCGCTCGTCCAGATCCTTCCCTTCCGGTCGACGCGGAAACCATCGAAAAAGCCCGCCGTGCATTCGGCAAAAATGCCGCGGTCGCTCAGCTGGCCGCCATCGGACACGGCGAGCTTTCTGATATGGCGCGGACCGTCGGACAGGTGCGATGCCCCGGTATCGGCGATATAGAGCACCGTTTCGTCAGGGGAGAAAGCCAGCCCGTTCGGCTGGACGAAGTCGGACGCCACCCGGTCGGTTGCGCCTGTTGCCGGGTCGTGCCGGTAGACGTGGCATCCGCCGATTTCCTCCTCGCCGTAGTCGCCCTCGTAATCGTGGAGGATCCCGTAGCTCGGGTCGGTGAACCAGACGGTGCCGTCGGACTTCACGGTGACGTCGTTGGGCGAATTGAGCCGTTTGCCCGCGATCCGATCGGCCAGCACGCTGATTCCGCCGTCGAAATCGGTGCGCGTGACGCGGCGCGTCAGATGCTCGCAGGTGACCAGCCGTCCCTGATTGTCGACCGTGTTGCCGTTGGAGTTGTTGCTGGGCGAGCGGAAGACCGATGTCTGCCCGCTGGTATCGTCGTAGCGCATCATGCGATTATTGGGGATATCCGAGAAGACCAGGTAGCGCCCGGCGCCAAACCAGGCCGGTCCCTCCAGCCAGCGGCCGCCCGTCCAAAGCCGCTCGACGCGGGCATGGCCGACGAAGCAGCTTTCAAAGCGCGGGTCGAGAACCTCGAACCCCGTACCCTCGATTTCCCCGAACATGATGCCTCCTCGTCTCAAATTGTTATCGATACCATTCTGCCCTGCTTCGCGGCCTTCGTATAGAGATCGATGGACTGTGGAACGCAGCATTCCAGTAATAATATTGATTGTGCAATGATAGCGATAACTTTATCCTATCCGGAGTTGCCAACTCGGATAGCTGTTTTAAGGGCGGAGACCAGTGAAAAACGAGGATGAGCCAAAAGACAAGCGTCTCAAGGGAGGAGACGCCCAAAAGCTGACGATGGCTGAGGTCGCCAAATATGTCGGCGTATCGGCCATGACCGTTTCGCGCGCCTTTCGCCAGGATGCGAGCGTTTCCGAAGAGACGCGCAAGCGCATCATGGAAGCGGTCGATGCGCTCGGTTACGTGCTCGACCTTTCCGCTGGCAGCCTTTCCTCGCGGCGCAGCGGCTTCATCGCCGCGCTGGTGCCCTCCATCAACAATTCGAATTTTTCCGACACCGCGCGCGGCATCACCGACGCGCTGGAGAATACCGGCCTTCAGCTTCTGCTCGGTTATACCGACTATGCCGCTGAGAAAGAGGAAAAGCTGATCGAGGCGATGCTGCGCCGGCGTCCCGAGGGCATCATCCTGACAGGCGGCTCGCATACCGACCGGGCGCGGCGCATGCTTGATAAGGCCGGCATTCCCGTGGTTGAAACCTGGGAAATTCCGGAGGAGCCGATCAATCATGTCGTCGGCTTTTCCAACAGCGAGGCGATGTCGCTGCTGGTGCGAACGCTTGCCAGTCAGGGCTATCGCAGGTTCGGCTATATCGGCGGCACGACGGCACGCGATACGCGCGGCAGCCAACGGCGCAGCGGTTTCCTGAAGACTGTCGAGGAACTGGGCCTGGGACCGGGCCGGGCGATTTCCTTCGGCGTGCCGCCGATCACCATGGAACAGGGCGGCCAGGCAATCGTCAGTCTGTTGGAGCGCTGGCCGGACACGGAAGTCGTTCTCTGCGTTTCCGACCTGTCCGCCTTCGGCGCGATCATGGAATGCAAACGCAGGGGAATGCGCGTGCCTGAAGATATCGCCATTGCCGGTTTCGGCGATTACGAGATCTCGTCGATCTGTCATCCCAGCATCACCACGATCAATGTCGACTGTTACGGCATCGGCCGCCAGGCCGCCGGCCGCCTTCTCGATGCCCTGCAGGGCAGCGGCGAGGCGACCGGCGATGAAATCACATTGACCGGCTACAGGGTCGTGCTGCGCGAAAGCACGGATCGAAGCGCCCGATAATCCGTGCCTTGTCAGAAGGCGATCTGGACTTTCATCGACTTGCTGCGGTCGCTTGCCAGTTCGAAGGCGGCGACGGCCTCGTCGATCTTAAAGACACCTGTCAGCAGCGGCTTCAGATCGACGCGGCGCGCATTGATCAGTTCGACGGCGAGCGCAAATTCCTCGTGAAAGCGGAATGTCCCGCGTATCTCGATTTCCTTGGCGACGATCATGTTCTGCGGGATGGAGACATCGCCGCCGAGACCGAGCTGCACGAGAACGGCGCGGGGCTTCAGCGCCTCCAGGCCGGCCCGCACCGCCCGTTCGTTGCCCGATGCTTCGAACATGACGTCGAAATATCCCTTGTCGGCACCGTAAGCGGCTAGGTCGGCGGCATGCGTGGCGACATTGATCGTCCGATCCGCGCCGCTGGTGCGGGCGATCGCCAGAACGCTGTCGGTCACATCGGTCGCGACGATTTCGCGGGCGCCGAGAACGCGCGCCGCAACGATCGCCAGCATCCCGATCGGGCCGCAGCCGGTGACGAGCACCCGTTTGCCCAGCAGCGATCCGGCGCGGCTGGCGGCATGCAATGTCACGGCAAAGGGTTCGGCGAAGGCCGCTTCGTGAATGGAGATGCCGTCGGCGACCTTGTGGCATTGCCAGCGCTCCGCCACCAGCCGCTGGCGAAAGCCGCCCTGAATATGCGGCATCGGCATGGCGCTGCCGTAAAACCGCATGTTGAGGCAGTGGTTCTGCTGTCCCTTCAGGCAATATTGGCAATGATTGCACGGCCGGCTCGGGGACACCGCAACGCGGTCTCCGATGGCAAGATCGCTCACACCGGCGCCCAGCGCCTTGACCGTGCCGGCGATTTCGTGGCCGAGGATCATCGGCTCGCGCAGGCGAACGGTGCCGAAGCCGCCGTGATTGTAATAATGCAGGTCGGAGCCGCAAATGCCGCCGGCTTCGATGGCGATTTCCACCTGCCCCTCGCCCGCAACCTCCGGCTCGCGCTCCTCGATCCTGAGATCCTTGGCGGCATGAATGACGATGGCTTTCATATCGAAACCCTCACACGACGGGAGTTGGAAGCGGGTTGCCGGCAAAATGCGCGGCGAGATTGTCTCTGACCAGCTGGCCCATCGCCTTGCGGGTTTCGACGGTGCCGGAGCCATGATGGGGCTGCAACACCACGTTTTGAAGCTTCAGGAAACGCGCATCGATCTTTGGTTCGTTCAGGAACACGTCGAGGCCGGCGGCCTGGATGGTGCCGTTCTGAAGGGCTGCGATCAGCGCCTCTTCATCGACGGTCGTCCCGCGCGAAACATTGATCAACATGCCGTTGGGACCGAGCGCTTTCAGCACCTCGGCATTGATGATCTTCATCGTCGCCTGCCCGCCGGGGACGATGACGATCAGGAAATCGGCCCAATCGGCAAGCGCCACCAGGTTCGGCTGGTAAGCATAAGGAACATCCGTGTGCTCGTTGCGGGCGAAGTAAGCGATATCGCAGCCGAAAGCGGCAGCCCGCCTGGCGATCGCCTTGCCGATCCGCCCCATGCCGGCGAGTCCGACCTTCTTGCCGGCGACGCGCGTTACCAGCGGCATGGCGACATTGCCCCACTGGCCGGCGCGGACGAAAACATCGGCCTGCGGAATCTGCCGCGCCGTGGCAAGCAGCAGTCCGATGGCGATATCGGCGACATCCTCGGTCAGAACGTCGGGTGTATTGGTGACGCGAATGCCGTTGGCGCGGGCATAGGAGAGGTCGATGGCATCGGTGCCGACGCCATAACAGGAGACGATCTCGAGCTTCGGCAATTGTTTCATCAGTTCGGCGGAGGCGCCGAGTTCGCCACGCGTCGCAATGGCGCGAACATTCTTGCCGACCCTTGCAATCAGTTCCTGCTTATCGGCCGCTTCCCACAGGCGGTGAACGCGATACTTCGCCTCCAGATCGACCATATCCCATTCCGGATAGGCTCCGGCCATCAAGATCTCTAGCTCAGGCATTCCATCTCCGTCCCGCATTTTGACAGTTGATTATGTTATCGATAACATATAATTCGAAAAAGCGATGTCAAGTGAGTTTCACCTGAAGTGGCGGTATAAGCCGTC